>JANLJK010000358.1 GCA_029255525.1 Pseudolabrys sp. | reverse complement strand
TGCATGCGCGCGTTGAGCAGAAGCTCGACGCCGAACGCCGCATGCGCGCTGGCGCAGTATTCGGACATGGCCGGCGTCACGGCGCGGCTCATCACCCGCGCGAGCGCCTCCACCACATAGACCTTCTTGCCGAACTTGCTGGCCACCGCCGCAAGCTCAAGGCCGATGAAACCGGCACCGGCGATGACGATGCTGTTGGCGGCGGCGAAGCGCGCCTTCATAGCGTCGGCTTCCGCCATCGTGCGCAGATACATGACGCCGTCGAGGTCCGCACCCTCGACCGGAAGCTTGCGATTGCGGGCGCCGGTCGCGAGCACCAGATGGTCGTAGGCGATGGCGGTGCCGGAGGCCAAGGTGACCTTCGACGCCTGCCGGTCGATCGCCGCGACGCGGTTATCGGTCAGCACCTCGATGGCGTGCTTCTCATAATAAGTCTGCGGCCGCAGCAACAGCCGCTCGGCTGTGGTGTCGCCCAGGAGGTAAGCCTTGGACAGCGGCGGACGCTGATAAGGCAATTGCGGCTCATCGCCGATGATGGTGATCGGCTCCTGATAGCCGTATTCGCGCAACGACGCCGCGACTTGATAGCCGCCCTGCCCCGCTCCGATGATCACGGTACCTGCTGACGGCATCGGCCTCATTCCAAGCTGTTTCCAAAACCCGGCCGGTATTATTCGGTTTGGAACTGCTTGTCACGCCACGCCGCCGGGCCGCCTTGGGTCAGCCTGCGGCGAGAACCCGCGACCGGCCGCGGCTCCTGGAATTATGTTTCGCACGGGCGCGCGGCGCCACGGTCGCCGGCTCAAGCCGCGGCACCAGAGTAGCGTCGGCGGCGCAGCAGGCCTCCGCTTTGCGGTCGGGCAGCGCGATTTGCCGGCCGTTGGGAAGCTCGATGAAGCGGCGGATGACGGCCCCGCAGCTCTCCAGCACATATTTCGTCCCGGCCGGAAAGCGGGCCGGCAGCCGGTTCGATTTGCGCATGAGGAAGCCCTCTCCCAGGTTCGATGTGCCGTACGAGCAATGCCGGCGAGTTGTTACGGTTCGGTTCAAATTGTCAGTTGTGCCCGCAATCCACCGGCTCAACTGCGCATAAATACCGATGGGGGCCGCCCGTCCGAGGGGGACGCCGGCCGCCCGGACGGAACGGGAACACCCCTCATTGAAATCCGCGCCGCCGCTATCAAATGAAGGCGGAAAGGTGATCAATGAACGACTTCCCGAACAGATGGATGTGGTCGGAAGCCTGCGAAATGCTGACGCGCGCTGAGCGCCTGCATAACGCATTCTTCAGGCCGGCCCGTTCCACCTCACGGCTTCCCACCTGGGAACCGCCGGTGGACGTGCTCGAAACCGAGCGCGAGGTGTTGGTCCTGATGGCCTTGCCGGGCGTCGACGCCGAAAGGGTCGAGGCCGTGATCGACGAGAGCGATCTGGTCGTTGCCGGGAGCCGCGAGCTGCCGGCTGCGCTGCGGACGGCCATCATCCATCGGCTTGAACTGCCGCAAGGCCGTTTCGAGCGGCGCGTCCGCCTGCCGGCGGGCCGCTACACCGGCGTCCATCGGAGCACGGTGAACGGATGTCTTCTGATCACGCTACAGAAAGCGGGGTCCTACCGTGGCTGACACTGAATTGCGTTCAACCGAACAAAGCGCGAGCCCTTCCGGCAATGAGCCGGGCAAGGGACGCCAAGAACAAAGTTTCCCGCCCTTGCCGCCCGACGCGATGATCATCGTGCCGGTGCGCAGCTTCGTGCTGTTTCCGGGCATGGTGATGCCGGTGACCGTCGGTCGCGCAAAGTCGATCGCGGCCGCGCAGCAGGCCGTGCGCGAGCAGCGCCCGGTCGGCATCCTGAAGCAGCGCGACGCCGAGACGGCGGACCCGACGGGCCTCGACATGCACCGCATGGGCACGATCGCCAATGTCGCGCGCTACATCACGGCGCCGGACGGCACCAACCATCTCGTCTGCCAGGGTGAGCAGCGTTTCCAGGTGCTCGAGTTCCTGACCGGCTGGCCGTTCCTGGTCGCGCGCGTGCTGCGCATCCCGGAACCGACCTCACGCACGCCCGAGATCGAAGCCCGCTTCCTGCACTTGCGGGGGCAGGCGCTGGAAGCACTTGAGCTGATGCCGCAGGCGCCGCAGGAGATGACAGCGGCGGTCCAGGGCATCGAGCAGCCCGGCGCGCTCGCCGACCTCGCGGTCGCCTACATGGACGTGAAGCCGGACGAGAAGCAGGAAGTGCTCGAGACGATCGATGTCACAGCCCGCCTCGACAAGGTGTCGCGCATGCTGGCGCAACGCATCGAGGTGCTGCGGCTGTCGGCCGAGATCGGCAAGCAGACCAAGGCTTCGCTCGACGAGCGTCAGCGCGAGGTGCTGTTGCGCGAGCAGATGGCGGCGATCCAGAAGCAGCTCGGCGAAGGTGAAGAAGGCAAGGCCGCGGAATTGGCCGAGCTGGACAAGAAGATCACCGAAGCCGGCATGCCAAAGGATGTCGAGGAGCAGGCCCGCAAGGAACTGCGCCGGCTGCAACGCATGCCGGAATCGCAGGGCGAGTACGGCATGGTCCGCACCTACCTGGATTGGCTGATCGAGCTGCCTTGGCAGTTGCCGGAGGAGAGCCCGATCGACATCAAGGAAGCGCGCCGCATCCTCGACGCCGATCACTACGGCCTCGACAAGATCAAGAAGCGGATCGTCGAATTCCTCGCGGTGCGCAAGCTCGCCCCGCAAGGCAAGGCGCCGATCCTGTGCTTCGTCGGTCCTCCGGGTGTCGGCAAGACGTCGCTCGGGCAATCGATCGCGCGCGCTATGAACCGCAAGTTCGTGCGCGTGTCTCTCGGCGGCGTGCACGACGAGGCCGAAATCCGCGGCCACCGGCGCACGTATATCGGCTCGTTGCCCGGCAATATCATCCAGGGCATCAAAAAGGCTGGATCGCGCAATTGCGTGATGATGCTCGACGAGATCGACAAGCTGGGCGCCGGCATCCACGGCGATCCGGCGGCGGCGATGCTCGAGGTTTTGGACCCGGAACAGAACAATACGTTCCGCGACAACTATCTCGGCGTGCCGTTCGACCTGTCGCGCGTGGTGTTCATCGCCACGGCGAACATGCTCGATAGCATCCCAGGGCCGCTGCGTGACCGCATGGAGATCATCAGCCTTGCCGGCTACACCGACACCGAGAAGCTGCAGATCGCGTCACGTTATCTGGTTCAGCGCCAGATGACGGCGAACGGGGTGAAGGATGGTCAGGTCGAGATCACGGATGAAGCGCTGCGCGAGATCATTCACTTCTATACGCGCGAAGCGGGTGTTCGCAGTCTCGAACGCGAGATCGGCAAGGTGTTGCGCAACGCGGCCGTGCGGCTCGCCGAAGGCGAGAGTGGCACGATCCGCATCGATGCGGGCGATCTGGTGGTGATCCTCGGCCAGCGCCGGTTCGAGAGCGAAGTCGCCATGCGCACCAGCGTGCCGGGCGTCGCGACCGGACTTGCCTGGACGCCGGTCGGCGGCGACATCCTCTTCATCGAGGCGACGCGCGTGCCGGGTTCGGGCCGTCTGATCCTGACCGGTCAGCTCGGCGACGTGATGAAGGAGAGCGCGCAGGCGGCGCTCAGCATCGTCAAGAACCGGGCCTTGCTGCTCGGCATCGAGGCGGAGCGGTTCGAGAAGTCGGACATCCACGTGCACGTGCCGGCGGGCGCGATCCCGAAGGATGGGCCGAGCGCGGGCGTCGCCATGTTCATGGCGCTGACCTCGCTGATGACCGACCGCACGATCCGTAGCGATACCGCCATGACCGGCGAGATCTCGCTGCGCGGCCTGGTCTTGCCGGTCGGCGGCATCAAGGAAAAGGTGATCGCGGCCGCCGCGGCCGGACTCAAGCGGGTGATGTTGCCGGCGCGCAATCGCCGGGACTACGACGACATCCCCGAGGAGGTGCGTCAGCAGCTTGAGTTCGTCTGGCTCGAACGCGTTGAAGAGGCGGTTGCCGCCGCCTTGGAAGCGCCGGTGCAGGCGCCGCCCGCGGTGCCGGGCGACGCGGCTGTCGAAGCCATCGCCTGACCGCCAATCCGTCACCAAAAGTCCGGCCGCGCCCGCAAAGCGCGGCCGGTTTCGTTTCGGCGGGCAAAGAAAGGCCATGATGATGGCCAAGGCTGCCCGTCAGCTCATCGGAACGCAGAGCTCCGCTCCGGCGTTTGTGTTGCGAGCAACTTTTCTACCTGGAGATTTCCTATGAAACTCAAGATCGCCGTTGCGACCCTCGCAATTGCCGCCACGGTCGCGGCAAGCCCCGCAATGGCCCAACATCGTCACGGTGGCAGGCATTATCACGGTGGCGGCGGATGGGGCTGGGGCGCGGGAGCCGGCTTCGCGGCAGGTGCTCTGCTCGGCGGCGCGATCGCTTCCTCGCCGCGTTACTATTACGGCCCGGGCTACTACGAGCCGGGTTATGCCTATGCGCCCGGCCCTGCTTACGAACCGGACGACGCCGATGCCTATTGCTCGCAGCGTTATCGCTCCTACGACCCGGCGTCGGGCACCTTCCTCGGCTATGACGGATTCCGTCATCCCTGTCCGTGAGCGGCGCGACAGGCTGAAACAAAAGTGCCGGCCCCAAGGCCGGCACTTTCTCATTGAGACGACGGCACAGGTGCCGATCAGCGCTTGATCGACATATTCCAATAGAACTGTACCGGCGCGACGATCGCACCTTCGACCTTGCTGCGATAAGCAATCGGCAGGAAGAACTCGCCGAGGAATGCTTCGGCGCCGATCGCCCACATGCGCTGCTGAATTTGCGCCGCCAACTTCTTCTGTTCTTCCGGATTGGCCTCCCTCACGAACTTGTCGCGAAGCTGTTCCAACTCCTTATCGTCGGCCCAGCCGAACCAGCCGGTCGCCGGATCGCCCGAGAAGGCGATATGGGTCGGTGTATTCAGATCGACCCCCGCCCAGAAGGTGTGGAACAGATTCCAGCCGGTGCGCTCCGCGCGCTTCTCGGTCATCTCCGCCCAGGTCGTATTGAGGACCTGCACCTTCATGCCGAGCGCGCGCAGCTTCTCCGCGGTGACGCGATTGAACGCCGCGATCACCGGGATGTCCGTCGCGTCCAGCATGATGACGGGCGTGCCATCGTAGCCGGCGGCGGCAAGCGCCTTCTTCGCGGCGTCCATCGTGCCGTTCTTGAGGAAATCACTGTCGGTTTCGTTGGCGAGGGGAGACTTGCAGGGGAAGACGGAGAAGCAAGTGTGCCAATACTTCTGCGGGCCGATCGCGGCCTTCATGTAATCGGTCTGGTTCATCGCCATCATGACGGCACGGCGCACGTCGGCTTTATCGAACGGCGGAATCGTATGATTGAAGCGCGCCATGCCGACAAACGGCTGAGGACCAGTCTGCCCGATGACGATGTTTTTGCTCCGCTCCAGGCGCGGGACGAGGCGTGGATTGACCTCCTCCAGGTAATCGACCTTGTTGGCCAGCAACGCATCCACGGCGACCGACTGATTGGGCATCTTGGTCCACTCGACGCGGTCGACCTTGGCGAGCTTGCCGCCGGACGCCCATGATGGCGGCTCGGAGCGCGGCACATAGGCGGTGTTCTTGAGATAGACCGCCTTCACGCCCGGGACGAACTCATCCTGTTTGAAGATGAACGGACCGGAACCGATGTATTCGGTGATCGGCTTGGCGGGATCCGTCTCGGCAATGCGCTTTGGCAGCATGAACGGTACGTAGGACGAAATCTCGGCGAGTGCGTCCAGCACGTAGCTGTACGGCCACTTCATCTTCATGACGATTGTCTTGTCGTCCGTCGCCGAAAGATCGGCGATGAAACCGAACAATTCCTGGCCCAGGCCGGATCGCACTGACCAGCGCTTGAGCGAGGCGACGCAATCCTCGGCAAGGACCGGCTTGCCATCGTGCCATTTCAGCCCATCGCGCAGCGTGAAGGTCCAGGTCAGCCCATCCGGCGACGTCGTGAAGGTATCGACCATTTGCGGCCGCACCTTTCCTTCGGCATCGTACGCAAACAAAGTGTCGTAGATCATGTAGCCGTGGTTGCGGGTGATGTAGATCGAGGTCCAGGTCGGGTCGAGCAGAACCAGATTGGCGTGCGGGACGACCCGCAGCACCGAAGGTCCCGGCGCCGGCTGTGTGGCGGGCTTGGGCTGCGCAGCAGGCTTCGGCGCCTGGGCCATAGCGGCTGGCGCCATGCCAACCACAATGGTGGCCAAAACGCTGAGGGCCTTGAAACTCACACGGTACTGCATCGCACTATCCTCCGCGCCCGCGCGGAACCGCCGCCGCCTGGGCGATTGTGTTGCACACGCGCCGGAGCGAGGCTCCCGCGCGTTCGCCAGGATTGGTGTTGCCGGCGGCTCCCCCCAACCAGCGCGCCTGACGAGGCTAGTCACCTCGTGGCGCCGCGCTCATAACGCGAACGAGAGCTCCAGGGTACCGTAGGCGCTACCGCCACCACGAACCTCGTCGGTGTGCGAATAGCCGGCAGAAATAGACAATTCGAACGGCGCCCAGGTACGAACGGTGATGAAGCCACCGACACGCTGTTCTTTGGTCACGCGATTGCCGGTCAGAACGCCCTCGGGCCCCAGAATGATGCCGTTGAAATTGTAGCCGCCGCGACCGCGCACCCACCAGCGCTCGGTGGCGGAGCCGTAGCTACTCAACAGGCTGCCGTAGATCTTGGACAGATACGCCGTCTCCAGATCGCCGCGCAGGTGAACGCCCCAATGGTCGCCTCCGTTGGAGTCGAACGGATTGTCCGGCGACAGACGGTGCCCCTCATACTCGCCGCCGACATAGAAGCGCGCGACAAGATTGCCGATATTCTTCTGATAGCCGAGCATCAGATTGGCCGACGTCATCTTGCCGTCGACGACACCGCCGGCCACGGCCGTCGATGTGTAATCATACGGATTATAGAGAATGAGGCCGCGGACCAGGAAGCCATCGGCGGCGATGTTACCGTTGAAGGCATAAACGGCGCCAGCATAACCGTAATAGCTGTGCGTGCGGTCGTCGAAGCCACCGAATAGAACGGTACTATATGTCTTGATCGGCGCCACTTTGATCGGCGGCGGCGGCACGTCCGCGGCTCTTGCATCACCCACAAAGCCGAGGACAAGCGCGGCGCCCAGCCAGATCGCTGATCGATGCGCCAAAATTCCAGCCGCACGCGTGAAAGCACCGTCCATTCGAAAAAGCATTCGCCTACCCGAACTTTGACCGCGCGCATCACCAACAAATTATGTCACGTGATCGCACACTTACTTTCATCGATGACGCTAACATTGCCGTCACGCACGTCAATGTTGCCGGAGAGAATGATTGGTGATTGGAAATGGTTATTCACGCTGGTGTTGTCGAAACGCCTCTCTTCATCACACCGCATGCTTTTAGATATCACGTCCACATCGATATCGACGGGTACAATTGTGATACCGAATCCACGCGTAGTTTTAAGCGGCATATTTTTACTACTTCTGGCCGCTCACCTTCATGCTGCAATGCAAGGAGAAACACCACCCGACTCTTATGCTGCGGCACGATTCGACGAATAGCGCGTTTGCACGCAAACATTTTTGAGTAAATCAACTCCGTGGCTTGGCGCGCCGCTCGAAAGGCATGCCGGGCTCAAACGAAAACATCGTGAATGTGATCTTTGCCGATTCAAACTCGGCCTCGACCTTCACCGGCCCCCGCAACCGCTCCACCGCGCACGATACTTTGATAGGAAGATTGCGGATCGGCACTAATGTTTTCGTTTCGATCGTCAGCGCCTTGCTCGCGTCATCCGGCACGCTTGTGCACGTGGACGACAGGTACGCAAAGGGATGCTTGCGATAAGGCAACGTCAGCAGATCGAGCCAGCCGGCAGGACCGCTCGGCGGCAACGGGACCGGCTCGATCCAGTTCATGCCCTTGAAAGCGCTATAGGGAACGCAAGGCGCACCAAGCGCCAGCAGCTTGAGCAAAGGACAGCCGACCTCCCGCATTTCGATGACGCGCCACGCGTCGGGATCGTTCGATGTGACCAGCGAGCCGTCGCCGAACGACCTGAAGATATGCCGGCCAAACTCGTCGAGGAAAATCCGCACGCGCACCACCGCGCCCGTCCCGTATCGACGAAAGCCGCGCGGCAGGCGCCCTGTCGTTTCGACCTGCCAGACCGTCGTGCCGGGCGCCATCGCCGTGACGGCCTCATGCGCCGGCGGATTGACCTGCGCGCCGACGACGACCATGCCGCCGGGCGGCACCATGGCGGCATTCCACCGCTGGAAGCCACCAGAAGCCGCCGCATCGGGCGCCGACAGGAAGTTCGCCAATCGAAACGGTCGTGTCGATGCGCTGAGCTGCGGCCCCACTTGCACATGCAGATGCAGATGCGCCGCCGGTGACCGGCCCGAATTGCCGACCAGCCCCACATAGGTACCGATCTCGACGCGCATCCCGACAGTAACCGCCACCGACCCCTGCCGCAGATGGCCAAGCAGGACCCAGCCGCCGCCGTCGAGCCGGATGATGACGTAGTTGCCCCACATCTCGGCGAAGTTCGAAACGCCCAAAGGATTGTCGGCAACGTCGGACCGCGCCGCCTCGATATAGCCCGCCGCCGGCGCGTAAACGGGCGCCTCCCAGATCGTCGGTCCCCAAGAAACGCCGTCCGCGCCGAGGGGCCGCTGGAAATCCAGCGCATAGCGCCAACGGCCGACATGACTGAGCTGACCATCGAAGCCTTGGGTGATCTGTACCGCTCCGGCGACCGGCACCGTCAACAACGGCTCGCCATGACCGAAGCGCTCGGTGAGATAGGCTGCGTTCCACGCCGCCAGTTCGGGAGGGATATTCGATGCCAAGTTGCGGCGCGCCGACGCGCCGTTATGGCTCAGCAACAACGCGGCACCGCCAAGCCAGACCGTGAGCGCCGCCGGCACCGGCAGGAAGGCGTAAGACGAGCCGGGGAAGAGATACTGAAAATAGGCCGAGATCACCGACGCGGCGATGCCCGCGGCCACCGCCGTAACCATCATCGACCGGTCCGGCAGGAACAGCACCGATGCCAGCAGCATCGCCGCCAGGAAATAGTTGTGCGCCGCCAGAAGCCACAGATAGGTCAGGCCCATCTGCTCCAGCAAGAGGCCCGTCGCGACGCCGCAAATCCACCCGATGATGCCCGACAGCAGCATCAATCGCGACCATAGCAGGATCGCGATGAAGACGATCACACCGATCTCTACCTTCGGCAGGAACAGCATCATGCCGAGCGAGCGGAAGAACGACTCCAGCCAACTCACGGCGTCGAACGGCCGCGGCCAATCGACCGTCGCCTGCAACGCGCTTTGCGTCCAGGTCGAGAACAAAGTGAATAGGACACCGGCAACCAGGTAGAAGCCCCAGCCGAGCGGCGGCAGAATGGTATCGCGCAAACCGCGCTCAAAGGCGGCCGCGATCAACGATGCCGCGATCGCGGCGCCGACCTCGATCGCAAGCTGGACCTCCAAAGGTCGCCCGCTGGCTGTCGTCAGCCAGGCCACGGCGATGGAAGCGAAAATCGCGTTGTTGCGCAGCGCGCCACTGCGCTTGACGGCCTCACTAACCCCGAGCGCCCAGGCCACCCCGTCGGCGATGCCGAGACCGATGACCGCGAAAATCGGAAAACGAACGTCGCGGAAGATCGCCAGCCAGAACAGCACGGATATCAGCGGCGACTTCACCATGAAGGTGCTGCCGAGCGCCAGGCTAATGAAGCGGAGGCGATTCATCATGCGAGCGCTCCGAAGCGAGGGAAGCCAACGTCTCCCGCGCGATGCCGTGCGTTCCGTAAAGCCGATCACCTACGCGCCAAATGCGCCGGCATCAATTCCGGACCGTTGATGTCCGCCAAGATTTCGCGGCGCCTGATCAGCTCGGGCTTGCCTTCCCGGTTGATCAGGATGACCGCTGGCCGGTAGTCAATGAACTGCATCGACTGCGTGAAATTGTAAGCGCCGACCGGGTGCAAGGTCAGAACGTCGCCAATGTCGAGAATCGGCAGGTCTACTGTTTCCCGAATGACGTCGATCGCCATACAGAGGTCGCCATAGAGCCGCGTCGGCGTCGTCTGCGTATTGACCAGCCGCGACGGCCATACGCCGATCTCGAACCACGCCGCCGTGTAAAGAAAGTTGATGCCAACATCGACCAGCAGGCCGCGCTTGGAATCCTCCTGCATGATCTGCCATTCCTTGGCCGCCCGGGCCGACAGATCCGCGGTCGTGGGCGCCGGCCGGTCATGGCCTTTCATGGCGATGACGGTGGTCAGCAGATATCCCGCTTCGTCGACCAGATGGCGGCCCAACTCCATGCGCAGCAGGGGCCGCTTCTTTTCCGGCAGCATGTTGAGAACGCTGGTGATCGCCTCGGCATATTCCTCAATTGGCTTGATCACATTCTCGGCCGGCTTCGGCATGCCGTGCAGCAGGCTGTAAGAGGGGATGCCGCCACCCAGATTGAGGCACGGTACAAGGTGGCTGGTTTCGAGATAAATCTGTTCTCGTAAGGCGACCATACTTTGCGCCGCCACTCGGTACGCCTCCGGCGCCAGGATATAAGTGCCAATGTGGGTGTGCAGCGTGTGCAAAGTGACCTTGGGGTTCTTCGCCAACCGCACCGCCGCGCGCGCGGCCTCGCCATTCGCCAGCGCAAAGCCGAACTTCGTCCATATCGGCCGGATGCCGCAATCAAACCAGAGCCGGATACCGACCTGCGCCGGCTTCTTGTATTTCTCGACGATCGTCTCGATCAGGTTGAGCTCATCCCAATTGTCGATCTGGACGACCGCGCCCTCGCTCAGCGCCTGCTCCAGGATCTCGCGCGGCTTGTGCGGACCGTTAAAGATGATGTCCTTGCCGGCGATGCCGAGCTTGCGCGCTTTTTCATACTCGAACTGCGACACGACCTCGGCCAGCCAGCCCTCACTGTGGAATATCTGACAGACCGCATTGAGGTAGTTGGTTTTGTAGGACCAGGCGAAGCTCACTTTCTTGTAGCGATTGCCGAAGGCTTCCTTGGCGCGGCGCGCTTTGCCGCGCATATCCTGCTCCGAGAACACGAAGAGCGGCGAGCCGAATTCCCGCACCAGACGCCGCACCTCGACGCCGTCGATTGACGGCAACGGCGGAACAAAGCCGCCACGCGACAGATAGTTCCGGTCGATCGCCGCCTCGGGCGACCGTCCGAGCTCGCTGGAGATGGTGGGGGTCGCGTAATAGTCGGTCATGCGATGACCTCCGGTTTCGGCGTCAGCGGCCCGGCTGCGTATTCGCCGTCGCTCGACAGCTTGGCGAGCTCGGCAATGTCGGCGACCAGATCGAGACTGTGGCGGACAAACATCTGCCCGGCATCACAGCGCGCGAGCTTGGTCTTGACCTTGCCAAGCAACATCTCGAGCAGACACGCGGGAAGGTTACAGCCGATCTGAGCAGGGAAATCGACCCAGGCGGGAAAGCGCGGATTGATCTCGAACAGCAGATGGGGATGCCGCGGCATTTTCAGGAATTCGATTTCAAATGGGCCGCGCCAGCCCAGACGCTTGATGATGGTCTTGGCCGTCGCCTCCAGATGCGGGTCGTTGACGACGACACCGCCAAACCCCTTGCCGTTCGATGTCCGCAAGAGCTTGCGGATCGCACAAAATCCGAGAATGTCGCTGTTGTCGTCCGCCAGGCCGACGAAATCGAATTCGTCGCCGAACAGCGCTTCCTGCACCAGAATCGGCGTTCCCCAGACGCGGGCGATCTCGTCGAACTTCTCCGCAAGGTCGACCTGCGAATAGACGAGGAAGGCCTCGTAAAACTTGCCTTTGACGTAGACCGGATAACCGATCTCGGCCGCATAGCGCGCCAAGCTCGCAACATCGTTGGCCGCGAGGGTCTTCGGTCCGGGAATGGAATTCTTTAGCGAGAACGTCGCCAGGCTCTCCTTCGAACGCAATTCCAATGCCTGCCGCGACGGCAGAAGCGCCGATACGCCAAGCTTCTGAAGCTGCGGATAGATCGTCAGAAAATTCGACAGCTCGGAGTCAAGACACGGAACGAGGAAGCCGAACTTCTCCTTCTTGTGGATGTAGAGCATGCGGTCGAGCAGCACCTCCGGTCCCTTCATCGGAAAGGGCAGCAGGTAGATCGAATCCACATGATCGATATTGTGGCTGTAGAGACCGCTCTCGAGCGGATCGTAGGACAGCCCGATGACGCGCAGGTTAGGGTAGACGCGGCGCATGCTGCGAATGACCGACGCGCCGGGCTGCGGATTGTCACCGCGGTGCAGGCCGGTAACGGCGACGGTGATCGGGGCGGTCATGACACAACGTTTTCAATGATTCCGAGCGACCGCAGCTCGGACGTGAACATTTCAACGTCTCTTAACGCTCGCGCACGATCTATTTTGAAGTGCTGCTCGACGACGTTAACGAGTTCGTCCTGCCGCTTGCCGTCGATCAAGGCCCGTAAAATGAAGCTGGCCGTCGGAGTTACGCGGTAAAAATTTCCTGACACCGTGTCGAGAATGAATTGATCGCCGTAGAATCGAAAGCTCGATACGGAATTACCGCCGTTGGCCTGACCTGCCTGAGCCGCACTCATGTTTACATCATCGGTTGCAGTTTAACTTTCAACATAAACAGGCCTTTAGACGCGCGGTGGTACGGTTCTGACATCGCGGCGGCAATTCAAGGCATCGTTAAATTCGCCATCTGAACCGCCGGGCCGCGATGCGTGAGACGCCGAAGGCGCGCACGCCGTGAAGATGCGGTGCCGAAAGGCGCGGTATCGGCGGAAGTCCCCATCGTGCCGGAATGCATGACCCGAGGCCCGTGAAAAGGGCCGCCCGGGAACGGGAGAACGCGCGCCCAATCGGCCTGCACCGCTGACGACCAGCCGCGACAGCGAGACCGGAGGGTCGAATGGCAGGTACCATGGTGCGGCCGTACGCGCGGCCGGGATCCCTTTACCGTTGGACAGCACTTCTTCTTTTCGCGGCCGGGCTTTGTCTGGACACAAACGCCGATGCCGCCATCGTATCGATCAAGGCGTCGCATCCCACAGGGGCGCGTGGCGCGGTGCTCAACGCGGAACTATTCAAGCCGCGCGGCGAAGGCCCCTTCCCCGCCGTCGTCCTGATGCACGGCTGCGGCGGCTGGCAGCCGGCCGTCACCGGCGGTTTGGCGGCCCATACAATGTATCTGCTCGACCACGGCTACGCGGTGCTCAATCTCGACAGCTTCGGCACACGCGGCCTCGGCGGCGGCACGGTCTGCGAAAGCACGGCACGCCTCGTGCGCGCGCTCGACTACCGGACCCACGATGCCTTCGACGCGCTGCATTATCTACGCGCGCAATCGTTCATCGATCCGCACAGCATCTTCCTGATGGGCCAGAGCAACGGCGGCAGCGTCGCCATCAATGCCGCCAAGATGACCGGACGCGACGGCTATCGCGCGGTCGCGGCCTATTATCCCTGGTGCGGCTCGCTCGGCGGCAAGAAAGTCAAGCTCACCGCGCCGCTCATCATCTTCAGCGGCGGACGCGACGATTGGGTACCTGCATCGCAGTGCCGGCACAAAACCGCGGTCGGCGCATCACTGAAAGTGATCGAGTACGCGAAAGCCGCGCACTCCTTCGATCTGCCAATCCCGTCCCAGCGCTATCTCGGCAAGTTGATCGGCTTCGACAAGCCCGCGACCGAGGACAGCCGCGCGCAGATGGTCGCCTTCTTCAAGGCGCACCTGCCCACTCAGACGGTGGCGGAAAAGACCCTGTTGAAGATTGACGGCGAGGGCGAGGCCAAAACCGAGCCTGAAGCCGAGGCAATCGCCTCCATCAGTTGGCTGGAAGGCGCGGATGCAAGCTGGTTCGAGAACGTCGAACCTGAGGCGACCGCGCCATCAGACCTGCGGCAGGCATCGGCCAAACCGACCGTCGAGATAGATCAGTGGAGCGATCTGTTCCTGCCATAGCTCGGCAGCGCGCACATTACCGATAAAGATCGTATGCGAGCCGGACGGCACGGTCGCCGTGATCTCGCAATCGAAACTGGCCAGCGCGCCAACCAGCGCCGGCGCGCCGGTGACGAGCGGCGCCCACTCACGATCTTCAAAGCGCACAGCGCGGAGGCTTGGGTCGCTGAAACGCCGGGCGATGTCGTCGTCCGACTGGCCGAGCAGATTGACGCAGAAGAAGCCGGCCGCGTGAATGGCGGCATGGCTCGATGCGCTGCGGTTGACGCAGACCAGGAGCGACGGCGGCTCCGCCGACACTGAGCAGACCGACGTCGCGACCAGGCCGTGGCGTTCGCCGTTGAGCACAGTCGTGATCACCGAGACGCCAGCGGCGAGCCGACGCATGCCGCTCTTGAACAGCGCAGACTCAATCATTCCTGACCTGCATCCTTGTATTGCCCCCGGAAGAAGATCAGCGGCGCGCCGCTGCCCGTGGCCGTCAGGTCGACCACCCGGCCGATGCAGATCGTCGTTGTGCCGCGGCGGACGGTGTCTTCGAGCACGCAGTCGAACACGCCCAGCACGTCGTTAAACACCGGCGCGCCGGTCGTCAGTTTGCCCCAGCGACCGGCCTCGAAGCGGTCGGCGCCCTTCAGCGCGCTCTTGCCCATGAAGATGTCGGCGACGTCGCGTGCCGACGCCGGCAGGAAGTTGACGGCAAAGGCCTTGCTGTCGAGCACCGCGGCAAGCGCCGCGGTCTTGTCATCGATCGACACCAGCATGGTCGGCGGGTCGGCGCAGACATGCGAGGCCGACAAGCCAAGGAAGCCGGACGGGCCATCCTTGCCCTGAGCGGTGACGATGGTGATGCCGGTCGCACGCTCACCGAGCGTGCGCCAGAAGGACTTGATATCGATCGTTTTGGTGGTGTCGGTCATTCTCGGCTTGTCTTAATGAGGCCGCCTTGATCAGGCTGTCTTGATCAGGCTGTCTTGGCGATGGCTTCGATCTTATCGGTGCCGCCGACCTTCGGCCCGAGGATCGACCAGACGCCACGCGCGCCCGCCTCCCAGGCCGGACGGTCCTCCGGCTGCACAATCTTACCACCAGCCGCGGCGGCTTTGGCCATCGAGGCGGCCTCATCCTCAACAATCAAGGCGTCGAAATAGCGGGCGCCTTCGGCGGCGGCGGCGGCCAGCACCGCCTGCTCGTCGCTCTTGAGCGTCTTCCAGAACGGCGCCGAGAAATAGACCACGCCGGTCGCCCAGATGTGGCCGGTCTCGATCAGGTACGGCACCACTTCGTAGAGCTTGAAGCCGGCATAGGCCGATTTGGTGAGATCCATCATGTCGACGACGCCGGTCTGCAGCGCATTGTAGGTCTCGGTGATCGGGATCGGCGTCGGATTGGCGCCGAAGGCCTTCCACAATTCGGTGTGCAGCGGGCTCTGGATGACGCGGATACGCTTGCCGGCGAGCTGCGACGGCTTGGTGATCGCCTCCTTGGCCAGCAGGTGGCGCGCGCCGTAATTGATGAAGCCCTGCACGGCGAAGTTCTGCGCCAGGAACTTGGCCTTGAAGTCGTTGCCGACCGGGCCGTCGAGCACGCGGCGGACGTGCGCTGCGTCCTTGAACATGAAGGGCGCGTCGAGGATCTGCGATTCCGGCACCCAGCTCGACATCGCCGACATGGTCGACAGGCTGGCCTGGATCGAGCCGAGCCGGATGCCTTCGGCGACTTCCTTCTCGCCGCCGAGTGCGGCGTTCTGCACGATGCGGAAATCGAAGCGGCCGGGCAGCTTGGCGTCGACGATTTCCTTCACCTTGAGCCAGATCTTGGTCTCCGGCTTGTCGGCGCCGAACAGCGACGAAACCGTGATGGTCGTGGCGGCGCGGGCTTGGCCCGCGCGCAGCACGAAGGGTGCAGCCGTCCCGGCCGCGAGAAGGCTGGAGAAGCGTCGGCGTGTGAGGTCCGTCATGGTCATTCCCTTATGAAAGCGTGCTTAGAGTTTGGTCGGTGCAGCGACGATCGCCGAGAAGATACAGAGCACCGCGAGCGCGGCGAGCAGCGCCAATAACAGCGGCACCACCTCGCGGAAAACCTGGGACGGCCGCGCGCCGGACACGCCGCTCGCCACGTAAACCAGAATGCCGAGCGGCGGCGTCAGGCCGTGGATCATCAGGTTGACCACCAAGATCACGCCGAACTGGGTCGGGTCGATGCCGGCCAGGGTCGCGGCCGGCAGCAGAAGCGGCGCCAGCAGCAGGATGGCCGCGCCGATGTCGAGCAGCAGGCCCGCGACCAGCAGCACGACGTTCGCCAGCAGCATGACGGCAATGGCGCTGCCGCCGAGCGCGGTCACCATCGCGGTGACCAGATCCGACACCCGGTCGATCGCCATCAGGAAGGCGAAGGGCGCGGCGGTGCCGATGAGCAGACCGATCGCCGCGGCTTCGCCAGCCGCCTGGCAGAAGGCCTGCGCCAACGTCTTTCCGTTCAAGGTCCGCAGCGCGACGCAAACGACGAGCGCATAGGCGACCGCGAGCGCCGAGGCTTCGGTCGTGGTGACGACGCCGAAACGAATGCCGATGACGACGACAACGCCCAAACCGATGGCCGGCAGTGACGAGAGGAAAGCACGGCCGCGTTCGCTTGCCGTCGCCCGCTCACGCACCGGCTTCTCGTCGCGCGAGGTGACGTAGATGCCGATGCCGAGCGCGAGGGCCAGCACACCGCCGGCAAAGAAACCGCCAACCAGCAGCGAGCCCACCGACAGGTTGGTCGCCGAGGCGAGAATGAGGAAGGCAATCGACGGCGGGATGATATTGTCGAGCATCGCGGTCGCGGCGACGACCGCCGCCGCACGCGGCAGCGTGTAGCCATGCGCCACCAGCGCCGGCACCATCACCTTGGCGCCGAAGGCGGCATTGGCGATGGAGGACCCGGAAGCACCGGAGAACATCACGCTGGACACAAGCGTGGTCTGTGCCAGACCACCGCGCAGATGACCAACCAAGCTGGCGGCAAAGCGCACCAGACGGTCGGCCAGACCGCCTTCGGTCAGCAGACCGCCGGCCAGCAAAAAGAACGGGATCGCCAGCAGCAGGAACTTGCTGACGCCGACGACGGTGTTCTGCACCAGCGCCGGCTCGGGCAACAGCGCGCCGAAGGGCGCGGCAAGCGATACACCGACCAACAGCGTGTGCGGCAACGGCGCGCCGGCGATGAGACCGATGGCGGCGGCAATGCCGGCGGCAAAGCTCGGCGTGGCCAGCGGAATGAAGTGGAGCTGGTGAGCGGCGACGTAAAGGCTGGCACCCACCGCGAGAATCAACAGCGCGCGCGGTAGACCGTCCTGCACATATGATCTGCCGACGAGCATCACGACGCTCAGCCCGCCACCCGCCGCGACCGCGGCATAGCGCAGCCACTCGGGCAGACCCAGCACCGTCGACGTGCCACCGATCGCGCTCACGACCCCGGCACCGCCCAAAGCGAGGATGATACTGGCATCGATGGCGATGGCGTCGGCCAGGACGCCGGCCACTTTCTGCAGGGCGCGTGGTAGAAACCGGACAATGACGTCGAGCCGCATGGCCAGCGGTCCGGTCACCGCCAGTGGCGCACCGACCGCGACGATCATCACGTTGAGCCAGATGCCCAACTCTTCCGACCAGATCAGTCCGCTACCGAATACATAGCGCAATGTGACTGACGTCATCACCAGGATGAAGGTAGCTGCAAGGACGACACCACCCAGCCATTGCAGGCCGACCGCCACCGCGTCGAGCAAAGCGGCGACGCGCTTGCTGGACCCGAGCGGGGCGAGTGTGACGACGCTTGTTTCCACCGTGCTCATCCTGGCCGTATCCTCAACGCATGGGGGAAAAAGAAGTTGGCCGCAAGATGCGGTTTCTCATCCGGATGACGTAGCTCGAGGTCTTCTTGCGAAAGGCCTGCCAGGCAGGATCGGCCTCCATGGCCGCACGCCGCCGCTCGCGGTCGCCCATGTCCTGGTAGCGCCAGATATGGACGACCTCGTTGACGGTGCCGACATCCGTGGTGAACCAGCCGACCAGGTCGCCGAGATGGCTGATCTGCAAGGCCATGCCCTCGGCGACATAAGTGTCGAGATAGTCCTTCACGTGCTCTGGCTTGATCAGATAGCTGCGTTCGTCGAGAATCATGTCGTCTTCCTTAGCCCACCGCCGCTTTGGCGCTGAGATCGCGGTCGAACAAGGTCGACCAGGTGAACTGCTTCGCGCTCGGCAGATCGCGATTGACCGGCAGCCGCGGCAGCACCTTCTCGGCGAAGCGATAGGCTTCCTCCAGGAGCGGCATCCCTGAGAGGATGAAGGTATCGACGCCGGCAGCCTGATAGGCCTCGATGGTCTTGAGCACAGTGTCCGGCGAGCCGACAATGGCCGTGCCCGGACCGGGACGGACGAGGCCGATGCCCGCCCACAGGTTCGGCGCCACTTCGAGGTCGCGCAGATTTGCCGGCTTCACGCCGCCGTGCATCTGCGTCATGCGCTGCTGGCCGACCGAGTCCGACTTGTTGACGAAGAGCTGGTTGGCGGCGATCGCCTTCTCGTCCATGCGGTCGTAGAGCCATTGCGCCGCGTCCCAGGCCTCCGCGTCGGTGTCGCGGACGATCACATAGAGGCGGATGCCGTAATCCATCTCGCGGCCGTAATGCTTGGCGCGCTCCTTGACCTCGTCGATCTTGACCTTGATCTGCTCGGGCGTCTCACCCCAGGACAGATAAGTCTGCGTGTGCTTGGCAGCGACGTCGATCGCCGGCGGCGAGGAGCCACCGAACCACAGCGGCGGCGGCGGGATGCTGACGCCGGCCGGCAGCGCCAGCTTGGCGCCTTCCACCGAGAAATATTTGCCTTCGTAGGTGACGCTCTCGCCGGCCATCAGACGATGGAAGATCGTCAGATACTCGTCGGCCATCGAGTAGCGCTCATTGTGCTGCATTTTCATGCCGTAGGCGCCGAGCATCTTGGCATCGCCCGACACGATGTTGAGCATCAGCCGGCCCTTGGAGAACTCCTGCAAGGTCGCCGCCATCTTGCCGAGCAGCGTCGGCGCAATCAGGCCGGGATGGATCGCGACCAGGAAGCGCAAGCGCTCGGTCTCGGCCAGCAGCGCCCCCGCCAGCACCCAGACGTCATGCGCGCCGGTCGCGAACAAGGCGCCGGTGAAGCCGAGACGGTCATAGGCTTTGGCAAGCTGCTGGAAATAGCTGTAGTCGACCGGCCGCGAGCCTTCCGGGGTCCAGGGATAGGCGCCATCCGGCGCGCACATATACCAAAGGACGTTCATCACACTCTCCTGTGAATCTTAGGTCTTAGGCGGCCGAAGCCGAACGCGAACGCAGCGCCGCCGATAGCTCGATGCGCTCAGGAATATCGCCATGACGGAACAAGGTGTCGGCCTCGTCCTGCTGCTCGGCAATGATGGCCTTGTCCGCTGGGACGATGCTCCAGTCGCGCGTGGTGATCGCCTTGCGCCAGGCGGCCATGTCGACGCCGCCAAGCTTGAGATCGGCGAGGATACGCGCGGCGCGGTCCGGCTCCGCCGTGATTGCCGCGCCGATGCGCCCAAGCTCGGTGACGAAGCCGTCGATCGTCTCCGGCGCGAGCTTGCGCCGCGCCAAGGTCCAAAACACAGAACGGTTCGGAATGGTGCTGCCGCAAGGCACGAGCACGCGCGCGCCGCCGTCGGCGACCGCCTGATCGAGATGCGGCGCCATGGCGATCCAGCCATCGACCTTGCCGGCGATCAGCGCGTCGCGCGAGGGAACCGGCGCGCGCTCCACACGCTCGACATCCTTGAGCGACAGGCCCTCGGCCTCGAGCACGCGCGCAAGCAGATAGGTGTGGAACGAACCGTCGAGCAGCGCGATCTTCTTGCCCGCGAGCTCTTTCACAGTGCGGATCGCGGAATTCTTGGCAACCAGGATGGCGCCGTTGGCGGGACGCGGCGCCGATGCCGCGACATAGAGCACATCGAGGCCCGCCACCTGCGAAATGATCGGCGGCGTCGAGCCGGTTCCGCCGACGTCGATCAAGCCTTCGGCCAGCAGACGACCGGTGTCGCGGCCCTCGGTATAAGTGACGAACTGTGCATCAAGCGTGGCAAAGGCGCCCGGCCAGTGCTGCGCCAGCGTGAGATGGAGATTGCTCGGATGGACGCCAATTTGTAACGGCATTCACGCCTCTTCAAAGACCAAAGCAGGCGTTTCCTTCCCGACATATTGGTGCGCTTCTTGCTGAAACTTGCAGAAAAGTCGCGGAATTCAGCGGCTTCCTGGCGTTGCACCTTCATTATACGATCTTATATAATGATCGGAGCGTCAATAGTTGGCGCTGTCCAAATAGTGTGCGTATTGGAGATAGTCCTTCTTCGGATTATGCCTTATTGAAAAGGACTGTTGCGTCGGAGCTGAAACCTGCTGCAAATTAAATCGCCACGCGCGGCGCAATTATGGACAGCGGCACGGCCGGAAAATTACTGATCGACTGAGAATTGACCGATATATGGAATGAGCGATGCGAGATGACCGTGCGGGACGCAGAATGAAACGCGAGAGCCAATCGAAGGCCAAAGCAGATAGCAAGGCCAACAAGACGAAGAAGCGACGCAACCCCCGCCTCTGCCGCAGCGTCGACGAGGCCAGCGACCTGCTCAAGGCGCTCGCCAATCCGAACCGGCTGTCGATCGTCTGCATGCTGCTCGAAGGCGAGCGCTCGGTCGCGGAGATCGAAAACGAGCTCGGCATCCGCCAACCGACCTTGTCGCAGCAACTCGGCGAATTGCGCGAAGCGGGCATGGTCGCCACGCGCCGCGACGCCAAATTTGTCTACTATCGCGTCGCCGACGATCGCGCCGGACGGATCGTCGCCACCTTGCGCGACGTCTTCTCGCAGCTGGAAGACTGGTGCGACCGGCTGCCGGCGCCCGGCGAGACGGAACGCACGCTCTCCGATCCCACGGATTTGATGCTGTATAATTGAGCGTCGGCCGCCAAGGCGGTCACGTTCCTAAGACTGCGTGGACAGGACTTGCGCCGCGGCCGCCTGTCCGGCCGAGCGGCCCAGCACGGTGGCGGTCAGAAGGCCGTTGCCGGAGAGATAACCCGCCGCCGTATCACCCGACACACCGGCGGCAGCACCACCGGCCGCGAACAAGTTCGGAAACGCACTCCCGTCCAGGCGCAGCACCCGCGCCGATGTGTCGATCGCGAGACCGCCTTGCGTGTGAAACAGCGCGCCGGTCACTTTGACGGCATGGAAGGGCGGCACGAAAGCCTGCTTCGGCGTGAAGCGGCGGCCGAAGCGATCCTGTCCACTATCGGCTTTGAGGCGCTCGACTTCGGCCCACTCGGACGCGAAGGCCTCAAGTGGCACGCGCATGAGCTTGGCCAATTCTTCGATCGTATCGGCGGTCAACACCGCTCCGGCGCGTTCGGCCGCGCGGAAATCCTCGAACTGACGCGCGATGCCGGCAATACGCGCGTCGAACACGTCCCAGGCGATCTCGCCGGGCTGGCGCAGCACGTTGGCCGTCTGTTCGGAATAGCCGTGTGATTCATCGCTGAAGCGCCGGCCTTGCGCGTTGACCTGAAAACCGCCCTCAACGATGACGGCCCAGGTGATGAGGATGTTGTGCGGCGTCGCCACCGAGCCATGCCCCTGATAGGCGTTAAGATGCGCCAGCGCCGCGCCGAGCGCGCGCCCCCAGGTGACGGCGTCGCCTTGATTGCCGGGATGACCGAAATAGAGCGCATCCGTCATTTCCGGAATGAACACCCGCACCAGCGCGGGATTGCCGCCATAGCCGTTGCAGGCGAGGATCAACGCGTCGCAGCCGATCCGTTCGCGCGAGCCGTCTTT
>JANLJK010000357.1 GCA_029255525.1 Pseudolabrys sp. | reverse complement strand
CTCAAACAAAAAGCTAGACCATGATCTGATTCGATCCAGATGGATCATGGTCTAGGCGTCAGCTCGCCAAGGTCTGCTTCACTTCGGCGACGAGCTGCTTGAGCGTGAAGGGCTTCGCCAGGAACGCGTACTGCTGATCGCTCGGCAGGTTCTTGGCGAAGGCCTCTTCCGCATAGCCCGACACGAAGATGATCCTGATGGTCGGATCGCGGCCGCGCAGCTCCTTGAGCAAGGTCGGCCCGTCCATCTCCGGCATCACCACGTCGGACACGACGAGATCGACCTTGCCTTCGCGCTCGATCACCTCGATCGCTTCCACACCGTTGCTCGCTTCCAGCACCGTGTAGCCGCGCGAGGCGAGGCCGCGCGCATTGAGCGCACGCAAGCCCTCTTCGTCCTCGACCAGCAAGATCGTGCCCTGCCCGGTGAGATCGGCGGTCTTCGCCATGGTGGCAGCCGCCGACATCGCGCCGGCAACCGCGGGAGCTTCCGCCGCCGCCTTCTGCGCGGCGACTTCCTCGGCGCCCGGAATATAACGCGGCAGAAAGATGCGGAACGCGGTGCGGCCCGGCTCACTGTCGGCATAGATGAAGCCGCCGGTCTGCTTGACGATGCCGTAGACCGTCGACAGGCCAAGCCCGGTGCCCTTGCCCACTTCCTTGGTGGTGAAGAACGGCTCGAAGATCTTGTCGATGATCTCCTGCGGAATGCCGGTGCCGGTATCCGCCACTTCCACCATCACATAATCGCCGGTCGGCATGCCCTTGGCGCCGAGCGCGCCGGCATCCTTGGCTTCGACATTGACGGTGCGAATCGACAGCGTGCCGCCGTCCGGCATGGCGTCGCGCGCATTCACCGCGAGGTTCACGATCACCTGCTCGAACTGCGAGATGTCGGCCTTCACCGGCCACAGATCGCGGCCATGCACGACGCCCTTGAAGGTCACCTTCTCACCGATCAGCCGCTTCAAGAGCATGCCGAGATCGCCCAGCACCTCGCCGAGATCGAGCACCTGCGGCCGCAAGGTCTGCTTGCGCGAGAAGGCCAGCAGTTGCCGCACCAGCGCCGCGGCGCGATTGGCGTTCTGCTTGATCTGCATGATGTCCTTGAAGGACGGATCGGTCGGCTTGTGCGCGTTGAGCAGGAAGTCGGTCGCCATCATGATGGCCGACAGCACGTTGTTAAAATCGTGCGCGATGCCGCCGGCGAGCTGCCCCACCGACTCCATCTTCTGCTGCTGGTAGATGCGGTTCTCCAGCGTGCGCTGCGCCGTGATCTCCAGCGCGTAGACGATCGCCGCCTCGCCGTCGCGATCCTCTTCCTCCACCGCCGAGACAAAGAAGTTCGCCCAGCGCTCGCTCGTGCCGGCGAGCGCGGCCTCGACCGGCGCGATCTCGCCCTGGCCTTCCGCCGCCTTGCGGATCGCCGCCTCCAGCGCGCCACGGTCGCGCTCACTGACCACCGACAGGATCGAGCGCTGGTCGCCCTTGAGCGCTTCCTCGAAGGTCGACGCGAAGCGCGCATTGCTGCGCGCGATCCGTCCGGCTTTGTCGACGGTGGCGATCGCCATCGGCGTGTTCTGGAAGAAGCGCATGAAGCGCACTTCCGCCGCGCGCTCGGGATCGACGCCGGCGTCGCGCGCGCGGTTGAGCACCAAAGTGCGCGACGGGCCGGGCTGGCCGTCCGCGCCGTAAGCGACCTTGTGGAACAGCCGCACCGGCACCGGCCGGCCGTCTCGTGCCCGCAGGTCGAGATCGAGCACTTCGGTCTTCACGTCGCCGGGCGCGGCGCTGAGCGTGGTCAACAGCGCGGCGCCCTCGCCGGCGACGATGTCGGTGAGCTTGAGCGCGCCAAGCCCTACTTCAGCAAGGTCCTGACCGAGCCAGGCCGCCAGGGTGGCGTTAAGATAGACGACGTCGCCCTCGGCATCGACCGAGAAGAAACCGGCCGGCGCGTGATCGAGATAGTCGATCGCGTGCTGCAGCTCCTGGAACACATTCTCCTGGCGCTCGCGCTCGCGCGTCACGTCGGCGATCGACCAGACCGTCATCTTGGCGTCGCGTTTGGACGCGCCGAGCGGCCGCACCCGCATGCGCAGCCATCGCCCCGCGCCGCCCGACGGCCCCGGGATGCGCACTTCTTCCTGTAGGCGGCGGCCTTCGCGGCCGGCCTTGAGCAGGCGGTAGATCGCTTCGGAGACGCCGGGGTCGCCGACGAAGACGCGCTCGACCGGCCGCACGTCGTTCTCGTCGGCCGCCCCGATCAGGTCCAGATAGGCGGCATTGGCGTAGAATACCCGGCCGCTCTGGTCAGTGACCACCAGGCCCTCGAAGGCGTAGTCGACCATCGCCTTGAGCAGCGGATTACCCTGGTCGCGGCCAGCGAAGCGTACGATACCGGAGGCCATCGCGAACAACGCGAAGACCCCGACCGTCCCCAGGACCGCTAAGAGCGCCAGGATATAGGTCTCGGCCCGATCGTGGCCGACATAAACGAGGCCCGCCGCGGCGGCGACCAGCAGCACGGCGACGAGCAGCACCATGCCGACGGACCCCGAGCGCGGCGCGCTCTGGCTCTTGTCGAATGCTGGGCGTCCCTGGCCGTAGCCGTCGCCATCTTCCGGCGCCGGTGTCCGCGCTGCCTGACCTGTCATCACCAACCTTGTTTCACCCCGGCCTAGCCTCGGCACCGGGTGTCTCCAAGTGCCTTAGGTGCCCCATTGGCGCAAGTGCCGGCGCTCGCCCCTCCCCGGCTCACGGGTTGGGGCGCCCGCCCGCGGCCCGGCGCAGCTTCATGATGTAGCCGATCACTTCCGCCACCGCCTTGTAGTGCTCCGGCGGGATCTCGTCGTCGATCTCGACGGTGGCGTGCAAGGCGCGCGCCAGCGGCGGGTTCTCGACGATCGGAATGGAGTGCTCAGTGGCGATTTCGCGGATCTTGAGCGCCAGCGCGTCCATGCCCTTGGCGACACAGATCGGCGCCTCCATGCCGCGCTCGTATTGCAGCGCGACCGCGTAGTGGGTCGGGTTGGTGATGATCACCGACGCTTTGGGTACCGCCTGCATCATGCGCCGCTTCATGCGCGCCTGACGCAATTGTCTCAGGCGGCCCTTGATGTGCGGATCGCCTTCGTTGTTCTTGTATTCGTCCTTCAACTCCTGCAGCGACATCTTCTGCCGCTCGTACCATTGACGGTACTGGAACAAGTAGTCGGTGGCCGCCACCAGCGCCATCATGGCCGCCACGGCGCCCATCAGCTTGAGCGCCAGCACTTTGGTGAAGGGCAGCAGTGCCGCCGTATCGGTCGTCACCAGGCCTTCGAGGCGCGTGCGCTCCGGCCACATCAGCGCGACCAGCACCGCACCGACCACCACCAGCTTGACCAGGCCTTTGACGAGGGTGGCCAGCGATTGCTTCGAGAAGATCCGCTTCAGACCCGCCATCGGCGAGATCTTGGAGAATTTCGGCGTCAGCGCCTCGGTGGTCCAGACCAGCTTGTGCTGCACCATGTTGCCGCCGACCGCCGCCAAGAGCAGCACCAGGAAAGGCATTGCCAGCGCGCCGAGCAACTCGAGGCTGATCTTCTGGAACAACCCGGGCAAAGCCGGGCCGTCCATCCGGAATTGATACGAATTCGCGATCAAGCCGCGCATCATGGCCGACAGGTTCGAGGCCATGCTGCCGGAGAAGGTCATCAGCACCAAAGTCGCGCCACCGATCACGAACCAGGTGTTGACCTCCTGGCTCTTGGCGACGTCACCTCGCTTGAGCGCCTCTTCGAGACGTTTTTGCGATGGTTCTTCTGTTTTTTCATTTTCTTCGTCGGCCATGCCCTACTCCGCTAGCTTTTCGCCGCGAGCTGACCGAGCACGCCTTCGATATAACCGGTGAAGGTACCCATCATGGCCCCCATCACCAGCACCAGGAGCAGGAAGCCGATCAGGATCGTCATCGGCATGCCGATAAAGTACACCTGCATCTGCGGCATCAGCCGCGACAACAGACCCAGACCGAGATTGAACAGAAGGCCGAAAACGAGAAACGGCGCCGACAGCTGGATGCCGATCTTGAACGAGGTCGAGATGACCTGCGTGATGTGCTGCGCGGCATCGCCGACCAGCGGCATCTCGCCCGGCTTGAAGATGAGATAGCTGTCATTCATCGCCGCGATGACCAGATGATGCAGATCGGTCGCGAAGATCAGGGTCACGCCCATCAGCGTAAGGAAGTTGCCGACCAGCATGCCCTGCTGGTTCTGCGTTGGATCGATCGCGGTGACGAAGCCGAGGCCGAGCTGCTGCGCGATCACGGCGCCGGCGACCTGCAAGGCCGACATCGCCAGCCGCGCGGTCATGCCCAGCATCAGGCCGATCAGGATCTCCTGGAACAACATCAGGAAGACGGGGCCGAGCGTGTTGAGGTCCACCGCATAGGCCTGCCGGTGCGCCGGCACCATAATGGCGGTGAGCACCAGCGCGATCGTCAGCCGGAATCGCGATGAGATGCTGGCTTCGCCGAGACCCGGCATCAGCATCATCATCGTGCCGACCCGCGCGAAGGTCAGGAGGAAGGCGGCGGCCAAGGCCGGCAGGAACGACATGTCGATGCGCATCAGATTTTCCGCCTGCGCATGATCATTGCCGAGGACCGCTTCCCGTTGTCCTCGTTCCTATAACACTAGCCAGTGGCGATTCGCGCGGCGATGCGCAGCATCTCGGCATGCAGCCTCTCCGCCATGAAGGGAAGGGCGACCAAGAGCGACAGGAAGATCGCCAGGATCTTCGGCACGAAGGCGATGGTCTGTTCCTGCAACTGCGTCAGCGCTTGCACCAGCGATACCGCGACGCCGACGATCAGACCGACCAGCATGACCGGCGCGGAGACGATAACCAGCGTGAAGATCGCGCTGCGGCCGATGTCGAGAACTTCCGGTCCGGTCATTGGATCACGTTACCTTTATGCATGTCGGCGCGGACGCCACGGATTAGTTTCCAGCGTCAGGCTCAAATCGGCATCCGCATGATTTCTTCGTAGGCCGAGATGACCTTGTCGCGGACGGCGACCACGGCATCGATGGCGACCTCGGTCTCCGAGACGGCGGTCACCACGTCGACCATGTTGGCCTTGCCGTTGACGGCGTTGCGCGTCTGCGCGTCCGACTTCTGGCCGATCTCGTTGATCGCGCCGAGCGCGTCCTTGAGCACGGAGGAGAAGCTGGTTTCATTCTGCCCGCCCAAGCCAGCGCCTTTCGACAGCGCTGCTCCGGGATCGGACGTGAGACGCGCCACATTGGCGTAAGCACCGGCGGCGGAAATCGGGGTAGCCATGGGTCAGGACCTTTCGTGCACGCGCGCTCAGGCGCGGAGGATGTCGATCGTACGCTGCAGCATGCGACGCGTGGCACTGATCACGTTGATGTTGGCCTCGTAAGAGCGCTGGGCCTCGCGCATGTCGGTCATTTCCACCAGCGAGTTGACGTTGGGGTATTTGACGTTGCCGTTGGCGTCGGCGGCAGGATGGCCCGGCTCGTATTTCAGCCGGAATTCGGAATTGTCGGTCTGCACCTTGCCGAGACCGACGGTGCGCGCGTCGAGCGCGCGGTCGAATTCCGATTTGAAGGTCGGCATCTTGCGGCGATAGGGATCGGCGCCCGGACGCGACGGCGTCGAATCGGCGTTGGCGAGGTTTTCCGAGATGATGCGCATGCGGCCCGCCTGCGCGCGCAGACCGGAGGCGGCAATCGCCATCGTCTTCATGAAGTCCATGGCAGCCATCGTCGTTTATCCCTTCAGCGCTTGCCGATTGCGGTCTTGATCAGGCCGAGACTGCGTGTGTAGAGCGCCGTCGCGGCCTGATAGTCGACCTGGTTGGCGGCGACCTTCATCATCTCTTCTTCGAGATTGACGGCGTTGCCCGCGGGGCGGACGTCGTATCCGGTCTTCGAATTGGTCCTGTAGTCGGTACCCTGCCCGCTCACGCCGATGTGGCCGCTGTCGGTGCGCGCCAAGGCGACGTTCATGACCGAGGCCTGCCCCGGCGCGGCCGGTTCCGGGAATTTCAGCGGCACGAGGTCCTTCGCCCGGTAGCTCGGCGTGTCGGAATTGGAGACGTTCTCGGCCAGAACCCGCTGACGTTCCTGTGCCCAGTCCATCCGGCTGCGCAGCATGGAGAAGATCGGGATATCAGTGATGCCCATCGGCCTGCCCTGGGGAATCGCGCGGCGGAACACCGCACTAGGCAGACTTTGCCGATCGTATGGTTAATGACTGGTAAATACCGCTTAGAGCGGAACCGGGTACCGCCCCGGGCGTCAGGTCACGCGCTGGCTCGTGCACGGTATTAACCATAGCAAATCGTCGGGTTCCGCCGTGCAGGTGGCAAAACGCTCTTTATTTGTTAAGGTTGTCTTA
Source organism: Pseudolabrys sp. (assembly GCA_029255525.1). Taxonomy (GTDB): domain Bacteria; phylum Pseudomonadota; class Alphaproteobacteria; order Rhizobiales; family Xanthobacteraceae; genus Pseudolabrys. Next base: position 15,534 of record JANLJK010000357.1, on the reverse strand, counting down.
GTATTCCGGTCGGCAAATAGTGCCTGCGGAATTAACTATTCGGGCGATTCTCGTCCGGCGAGCGGTGGCACGAACAACGGAGTGCTTTGATGTTCGAGACCCTCTTCGGCTCGGAGATGCCGCTGGCCGCGCGCTTCTTCATAGCCTTTCTGGTGGTTCTCGGCCTGATCGGCCTCACCGCCTGGCTCGTGCGCCGCTTTGGTGCCAGCCGACTCGGTGGCGCGGGCGCCCGCGGCCGCCAGCCGCGGCTGGCCGTCATCGACGCCGCCACCGTGGACGGCCGCCGCCGCCTGGTGCTGATCCGCCGCGATAATATCGAACATCTGCTGATGATCGGCGGCCCGACGGACGTCGTCGTCGAGCAGAATATTGTGCGCGCCGCCGGCCGCGAGACCGTTCGCGAGGCGAACCGCGTTGCCGATCTTGCCGGCCGCCAGACGCCGACGGTCGAGACCGCCTGGCCGCTGCAGCCGTCCAACGAGCCGGCGCCCGTCGCACCGGTCGCCGCCGCGCGCTCCTATCGCTCCAGCCCGACCGAAGAGCCGTGGCTGGCGCCCGAACCGGGCGCGCGTCCCCGCCCGGCCGACTCGTTTGGCGACATCACGCCGCGCGTCACCCCGGATTTCCCGCCCCCGCCGCCGCCGCGTATCGAACCGGCGCCGCGCGCCGCTGTCGCGCCGCCGGTTGCGCTTCCAGTCGAGCCGCCGGCGCCGTCGACCGCGCAGGCCGATCACAATCTCGCGGAAATGGCCCTGCAGCTCGAAGCCGCGCTGCGCCGCGCGCCGATGCCGGAAGGCCGTCCGCCGGTCACCGATCCGCTCGCGGGTCAGATGGGCAAGCCACTCGACCGACCGGCCGAGGTTCGCGCGCCGCTGCGCGAGTTCAAGCCGCGCGTCGAGCCGAAGCTCGATGCGCCCAAAGCCGAAGCGCCGAAATTCGAGCCGCCGAAGTTTGAACCGAAGGCTGAGCCGAAAATCGAGCCCAAGGTGGAAGCCAAGATCGAGCCGAAGGCCGAACCCAAATTCGAGCCCAAGTTCGAGCCAAAGCTTGAAGCCAAGCCTGAGCCGAAGCTCGACACCAAGCCTGAGCCGGCGAAGAACCTCTACGACAATCTCGAAGAGGAGATGGCCAGCTTGCTCGGCCGTCCGTCAGGAAAACCGTGACATTTGGTTCCGGCCGCCGTGTCCGTCTGTTGACGGTGGCGGTCGGGGTAACGGGGATGGTGCTCGCAGCCACCGCGCCAGCGGGGGCGCAGGACGTCAGCATCAATTTCGGTCAAGGCAGCGGTCTGACCGAGCGCGTCATCCAGATGATCGCGCTGTTGACGGTGCTGTCGCTGGCGCCGTCGATCCTCGTGATGATGACGTCGTTCACGCGCATCGTCGTCGTGCTGTCCTTGCTGCGCACCGCGCTCGGCACCGGCACCGCCCCGCCCAACGCCGTCATCGTGTCGCTCGCGCTGTTCCTCACCGCCTTCGTCATGGGCCCTGCTTTGCAGCAGGTCTACGACACCGGCGTGCGGCCGCTGGTCGCCAATGAGATCACCGCCGAGCAGGCCTTCGAGCGCTCCTCCGGTCCCTTGCGCGCCTTCATGCAGAAGAACGTGCGCGAGAAGGATCTCAAGCTGTTCATGGACATGACCAAGGAGCCGATCCCGGCCAATCCGGATCAGCTGTCGCTGCGCATCCTGATCCCGGCCTTCATGATCTCCGAGCTCAAGCGCGCTTTCGAGATCGGCTTCCTCTTGTTCCTGCCCTTCCTGATCATCGACCTGGTGGTGGCCTCGGTGCTGATGTCGATGGGCATGATGATGCTGCCGCCGGTGGTGGTGTCCCTGCCGTTCAAGCTGATCTTCTTCGTGCTGGTCGACGGCTGGGGCCTGGTCGCAGGCTCGCTGATCCAGAGCTACGGCAATTAGCGCAGCGGACGCGGCGGCGGCAGCCGGCTGATCGAGCCGGTCGCCGTCATATCCGGGCGCAGCGGCGTACCGGCCGGCGCCTTGGGCGGCAACGCCGACGACGCCGCATTCATCGCCGACCGATTGGCGCTCGGCACGGCCGCTTCGGGCTTGGCCACTTCAGGCTTGGTCGCTTCGGGCTTTGCAGCATCAGGCTTTGCAGCATCAGGCTTGGCCGGCGTCGGCTCGGCCGCCTTGGGCGCGAGCGCCGGCGGCGCCGCCTCCGGATAGCGCGCGCGGATGTCGCGCAGGAACGCCTGCAACGTATCGACACCGCCCAGGCGTCGCGCCACCGCCGTGAACTCCTGACCGCCGCCACCTGCCGCCGCGGTCACCGCCGCGAAAGCGCGGGCATCCGGCCCACCCGCCATCTTCGGCGCATATTTGTCGCGCAAGCGCCCGAGCCCGATCGCCTCGTCACCGAGCGAATAGCCGATCGCCGCGCGCAGGACGTCGGTGCGCTCGCCGTCGGAGAGCGGCGCGAAATCCCGCCAGCGATCGCCATGCAGCAATTCGAGCTGCTCGGCCGCCTCGCGCCACTTCTTCGCCGCCCACAGAACATCGCCGCGCAAACGGATCGCCTCGCGGCCTTTGATATTGGCGACCACTTCGAGCGCCAGCGCGTGACGGCCAACATCCGACAGCGCGCGTGCCTCCAACAGCAACCGCTGCTCGCGCAGTTCGTTCGACAATTCGGCGCTGCGCGTCGCCTGCAACGTGGCGAGCGTCCGCGCCGGCTTGTGGTTCATCAGATAAATGACGGCGAGCCTTGTGGCGACCTGCGCGCGCGCAGCGCCTTGCAAGCGATGATCGACCTGATGCTGCAACAGCTCGGCCGCCTGATCGAGCAGATCGACGCCGACCAGCCGGTCGGCCAGGCGCCGGATCATCTCGTCGCCGCGCCGGCCGATCGGCGTCAGCTCACGATAATCGTAGAACAGGCCCAAAGCCTCGATCGGCGGCAGGCTATCGCCTTTGCCTTCGAGGAACAGACTGTCGAAGGTCGCCGCCGCCTCGTCCTGGATCTTGCGCGTCAGGTCCGAGTTCGGATGCGCGCGCAGCGCCGTGCGCATGACATGGAAGGCGTCGCGATAGCGGCCTTCCTCGGTGTAGAGATGCGCCAAAAGCTTGAGGCCTTCGGTCTCGGTCTCGTCGCCACGCCAAATCGTCGTCAAAGTTTCCAGCGCGGTGATGACGTCCTTCGTCGGCATCTCCTTATGCGCATGCATCAGCTCGATCTCGCGCAGACGGCCTTGCGCCGCGGCGCGACGATCGCCGCCGGCGGCAGCGGCGCGATATTTGGCGAGCGCGTCGTCCTTGCGACCGAGGCCCTCATTGAGACGGCCGGTCAGAACATGGAAGCTCTCTTCCATCTCGGCCGGCACACCGAGCGTCGCGAAATCGTTGATCAGCCGCGTGGCGTTGGTGAAGTCGCCGGTCTCGATGGCCGCGCGCACATACTCCTGCGTCACCTTGCGCTGCAGCTCGAGCGGCAGCGAGGCGATCGTCGTCTCGCCAGCTCTGAAAGCCTGCCGCGCCTCCGGCCATTTGCCCTGGCGCGCATAAGCCATGCCCCTCCACAACGGCGCGTCGGGTTGGCTGCTCACCTGCGGTGACGCCAGTCCCTTCAACGCTTCCTCGGGCCGGTCCATCAGGATGTCCGCGACCGCGCGCATGATGCTGCCGGTCACGTCCTCGCCTTCGCGCTGATTGCCGAGCGCCACCTCGATCACGCCCTTGGCTTCTTCAGCCATCTCGCGCGCGAGGTAGAAGCGGGCGAGATCGAAGCGCGCCGTCTTACGCTTGGCCTCGGATGCCGCGGCGGCGGCCCGGATCAGATCGGACTGGCGCTGCAGGAACAGGCCCTCGCGATCGCGGATCCACGTCTCCGGATCGAAGGTCAGCGAGCGATAATTGGTGGCGACCTGCTGCTCGCCGTTGGCCGCCGACGACAGCGACAGGCCGCGCGGCCGGCTGATGGTGACGCGCCCGGTTTCCACCACGGTGGCGACGTCGTCGGCGATCGGCTGCACCACGACGCCATGGCTCGTCGGCAACGCCGACAACTCGGCGAAGTCCTGACGCTTGGGGAAGCCGCGCACCGGCCGCGGCGCCGTCACCACCATGAGCCGGTCGCCCATTTCGGGATCGCGGATAATGTGCAGTTGACTGGGTTCGTCGAACGGAATCGCGAGGCTGGGGCGCGTCTTGCCGAGCGTGGTGCGCGCGATCGCCAGCGGTTGCGGCTGCGTCGTTACGGTGTCGGCGATCGTAACGACCCAGCCCGGCCCTTCCGGCGTCAGGCTGGCCAGACGCGGACGCCGCAACTTGATGCGGACGATACCCTCGCCGTCGGCGCCACGCTCGAACGACGCGCTGCGAATGCCGAGGCCGTCGGCTTCGAGCGCGCTGAGATTGATCTTGGCGTCGGCATCGAACACCAGCCACAGCACATCGGCGCGGCGGAACACGGCGGCCGGAGTCGGCGACGCGAAAGGAAATTCGAGACGCAACGTATCGCCGCTTTGCTGCACGTTGACGACCACGCCCTGACTCGGATCGGGCTTCGCCTTGGCCGCTTCCACGGCTTTGGCGGGCGCCACAGTTGGCGCGGCTGCCGGCGCGGCCGGCCCGTGTTGAGCAACGGGCGCGGTTTCCTTCGCGGGCACGTGTTCGCGCGACGCCGGTTCGGCTTTCGGTGCTTCGGCTCTCACCGCTTCAGGCTTGGCAGCCTCAGACTTGGCAGCCTCAGACTTGGCGGCCTCGGGCTTCGGCGTTTCAGCCTTTGTCGCTTCAGGTTTCGCGGTCTCAGGCTTCGCCGTCTCGGCCATGGTCGCCTCGAGCTTTGCCAGCGCGATCTGCGGTACCTCTGCTTTCGGCGCTTCGGCCTTGGGCGCAATATTCGGCTTCACCAGCTCGCCCTTGGGCGCGGCCGCCGCCGGCACGTCTTTCGCGGCCGGAACGGTTTCGGGAGCGTCGATCGCGAGCGGCGCCGTCGGCGCGGCTTTGCTCGCGGTCGCCGGCTTGGGGGCGGGCTGCGCCGCCGCCGAGGGTTTCGGCTTCTCGCCACCGGTACCGACGTCGACGACGATGCTGCGGTCTTCGCGGAAGGTGCGCACTTCCGGCTTGCCGTTGATCGTGAAGGTCACCTTGGCCGAGTCTAAGTCGGCTTCGGTATCGACATTCTCCAAGGTCGACGGCATCGACGCCTTGACGTCGGCGAGATCCCACTTGATCGCCTCGTCGAAATTCAGCGTGAGCTTACCGTCGCTCTGCTCCGGCACGACGCTGGTCGTCGCCGGCATCTCGAAAACATAACGGATGAAGGTCGGCAGCCGCGCGACGCGCACGCGGGTCAGCGGCGGCACCTTGTCCTTGGCGCCCAGGCGCTGCTTGTTCAGTTGCCGTTCGGCCTCGCGCACACGGCGGGCCAGATCGTCCACCACCTCTTGCGGCAGGCCGGGCAGCACGCCCTTCCAGGTCTCCGGCAGCAGGTCGACGTAGAACCGCTCGCCCGCCGGAATGGTGTTGACCTTGACCTTGCGCGTCAGCGCGATGCGCACCGCGGTGCCGTCCGGGTCGCGCCGCGCCGCGCTGACGTATTCGGGCGCATTGATATTGATGCGCTCGATGCCGACGTCCACCGGCTTATCGAAGTGGATGACCATGATCGGCCAGCCGACATCGACGCGAGCCTGCACTTCTTCATCGAAGCGGAACAGGATGCGGGTATAGCCGCCGTCGTTGTAGACACTGACGGCGCCTTTGACCGGGCCATCCGCTTTTGCCGCGCCGGTCAGTCCCAGGCCGAGCAGCGCCGCCGCCAGAACACGACACAAGCGCGCGCAGGCCCCCACGGGCGCGCGGTCCATGTCGAACGGGAGCAGCCTTGTCGTCATAACGCGATCCACCCGGCGAAACACCGGTGGCGGCAGCGTAAAGACGGGCATTTAATGCCGACTTAACTGTCTGAAGCTCTTGGCGGCAAACTCTTGGCGCTAAGCCGTTCAGCCGCCGTTCGGCCGGCCTTCGATCTTGGGCAGTTGGTCGGCCCCTTGCGTCGGCTGCGCGCCGGCGCGGCTGGCAAGCTCAACCGTCAGCCGCTCGGCCGATTCAGGGGTCATTTGCGCCAGAATGTCCGACATCTTGCGGGGATTCATCGCCGTGGACACCTCGACCAGGATCTTGAGATCGAGCCGGTCGAAGATGCGCGCGGCCTCTTTCGGCTTCATGTTCTCGTACATCGAGACAATGGTCTTCATCCGCGCCGTGTCGGTCTTGTCGCGCGATTCCGCGACATTATTGACGCGGGTCTCGATGTCCTTGAGCTCCATGACCTTGGCGTCGAGCCGCTTTTCGGCCGCCTTGAGCAGATTTTCGCGCATTTCCAGCTCGCGGTTGCGACCGTCGAGCTCCTGCCGGCGGTCCTGCAGGCGCTCCAGCACGGCGCGCTCGCCGGGCGAGGCTACGCGGCCGGCCTCCAGCTGCACCGAAGCGCCGCCGACTTCCACTTTCGGCGGATCCGGCGGCTTGGTGCTGGTCTTGAGCGGCGGCCCGGCGTCCTTCTTCTCTTCTTTGGGCGCGGACGAGCCGGTGATGTCGTTTCTCGCAGCGACCGAGCCAGTGACGTCGCGTTCGCTGGCCTCGCGCTCGCCGCCGCCCCGGAAGTTGAACATCTCGTCCGCCCAGGATTTCGGCGCGGCCTTCGCCGGCGGCGTATCGCCGGCCATCACGATCTTCGGATAGGCCGGGATGCTGTCCGCGGTGGTGATCTTCAGGCTGGGCTGGTCGCGGTTGCGCAGGCGCTCACCCAACGTATAGCCGCCCTCGAACACCAGGCCCGACACTTTCAGCACGAGCAGGCTCCCCGTCGCCAAAAGGACGATCGGAATAAGCCTGATATCGCGCCAGAATCGGTTCATGCAGCGATCCCACCCACGCGGGCGCGCGCGCGCTCGGCAAAGGCCTGCGCCGCGGCGGCCACCGCCTTGGCGGCGGGCACGGCCGGCGCTTCAGGCTCGGGCTTCACCGAAGCGCCGACGATGCGGATGAGCCGCGCCAGCAGATCCTCGCCGGCGCCGAGCTGCTTCTCGATGTCGACGGAAAGCTGTTCGCTGCGCGCAATCCGGTCGGAAAGCGTCTGCTCCCCGTCCCGCATGGTCATTTTCAGGCCGGCAATCGCGCGCTCGGCGATCTCGGTGGCCGTGACCAGCTCGGAAATGGTGGCGCGCAGCGACTGCTCGTCGGCCTTGAGCAGACGCAACTGCTTGTTCAGCCGCACGCAATAGAGAATGGTGAACAGCAGCAGGACCGACACCATGGTCTCGATCAGAAATCCGTAGCTCACGACACCTCCACCCGGTTGGTTGTCTCGTCGGCCTTCTCGAACATCGCGAAGGTGGTACGCGGCTTGCGCAGAGGCTTCGCCACCCGCACCGCCACGCGGTCGCCGACACGTCCCATACGTCCTTCGGTCAAAGTGACGTCGCCACAGCGCACTGTCACCATGGCCTCCGGCTTAAGCTCGAGCATCAGCGTATCGCCGACCTCCAAGCTCATCATCCGCCGCAACGGCAGCCGCGCTTCGTAGAGCACGGCATCGACGCCGACCTGCGCCTGGCCGATTTCCGTGGCCAAATGGCCTTCCCAGATCGGGTCGCGGCCGAATTTCTCGCCCATGAACATCTGGAGGAGAACGGCGCGGATCGGCTCGATCGTCGCGTAAGGCAGCAGCAATTCGATGTTGCCGCCGCGGTCTTCCATGTCGATGCGCAGGCGCACCAGGATGGCCGCGTTGGCCGGCCGCGAGATCGCCGCGAAACGCGGATTGGTCTCCAGCCGGTCGATGTTGAACTTGACCGGCGACAGCGGCTTGAAGGCGAGCTCGGCATCGGCCAGCACCACCTCGATCATGCGCTTGACCAGATTGGTCTCGATCGTGGTGTAGGGCCGGCCCTCGACGCGCACGGTGCTCTGGCCGCGGCGGCCGCCCAGCAGCACATCGATGATCGAATAGATCAGGGTCGAGTTGACGGTGGCGAGACCGAAATTGTCCCACTCCTCGGCCTTGAACACGGAAAGAATGGCCGGCAGCGGAATCGAATTGAGGTAGTCGCCGAAGCGCACCGAGGTGATGCGGTCGAGCGAGACTTCGACGTTGTCGGAGGTGAAATTGCGCAAGGACGTCGTCATCAACCGCACGAGGCGGTCGAAGACGATTTCGAGCATCGGCAGACGCTCGTAGGACACCATCGCCGAGTCGATGATGGCGCGGATGCCGGAATTGTCGTTGAGCGTGATGTCGGCCAGGCTGAAGCCGAGCAGGCTGTCGATTTCCTCCTGGTTGAGGATGCGCTCGGCGCCGCCTTTGGCGCCGTGCAGGCCGCCACCATCGTCGACCATGGCCGCCCATTGGGCCGCCGCTTCGTCGGCGCCGGATGCGGTGTCGCCGGCGTTATCGGAGGCCGCGGCGGATGCCGGCGCGGGGCCGCCGGATTCGGCTTCCAGCGCCAATCCCCATTCGGCGGCAAGTGCGTCCTGGTCGATCTGGTCTTTGTTATTGGCCATGCATGAACGCCGTTATTGAACGACGATCTCCTTGAACAGAACGGCCGTAATCCGATTCGGCGCCACCGCGATATTAACGCGACGGGTCAGCTCTTCCTTCAGCCGGTAAAGGCCGGCAGAACCGTCGAGGTCCGAGGCGCGCAGCTCGCGCAGATAGGTCTGGAAGGCGTCCATCACGCGCGGCATCAGCGGCTGGATCTTCGGCACCAGTTCGGCGTCCGGCAGCTCAAGCACTACCTTGACCTTGAGATACTGGGTGCGGTCGGAGCCGGCATTGGCGAGGTTGACCAGCACGTCCGGCAGGTCGACGAAGGTCGCGGGCTTCACCACCGCTTCCTTCGGCTTCTCGTCATGGTTCTTGGACTTGAAGAAGAAGAGATAGCCGCCGGTGCCGCCACCGCCGACCACCAGCAGGCCGGCCACCGCGATAATGATCAGCTTGAGCGGCAGTTTCTTCTTCGGTGCGGCTTCGCCTTCAGCCGCATCATCGGCGTCCGCGTCCGCCTTCTTCCCCTTCGCCGCCATCACGTTCCCCGATTCACAACAATGAGTTGGGTCGGACTACGGCGCCTGTCTCAAACCACGCCACGGATTGCACGACCCCCGCGCTCACCCTTGATGGCGAAGGTAGTTAATTATGGTTAACGGAACCTTTCCCGCGGCCGCCAACCGGGAAGTTTTTGCCGGGTTAGGCCGGCAAAAATACGTTTCTTGCCGGCCAAGGAAAATGGCAATTTTCGATTAAAGTATTGTTTTTATTTAATTTTTCTCTTTGGCACGGCACCTGCAAAGCCCCTGTCAGCCAACGGCTTGGGAGAGCCAGCGGCGAACGCGGACGGAATGGCCTCGGGAGGGCCGGACCGACCGGCCTAAAAAAGGGGAGTTGCCCGATGCAGAATTCACTTCTGGTCGGACTGTCACGCCAAGTCGCGCTGTCGCGCGAGCTGGATGTGGTCGCGAACAACATTGCCAACCTGAACACCACCGGCTTCAAGGCCGACGGCACGGTGTTCGAGGAATTCATCGCGCCGACCGCGCGCGCCAACGGCTTCAATGGCATCGACAGCCGCGTCAGCTTCGTGCACGACCGCGCCACCTGGGTCGACCTGAGCCAAGGCCCGATCGAGCGCACCAACAATCCGCTCGACGTCGCCATCGAAGGCGCCGGCTACTTCGCGGTGCAGACGCAGCGCGGCGAGCGCTACACGCGCAACGGCGCGATGCAGATCAACGCCAACGGCGAGCTGGTGACGGCGGAAGGCTACCAGGTGCTCGGCGAGTCCGGCCCGATCGTCTTCCAGCCGAAGGACACCAACATCTCCATCGCCCGCGACGGCACCATCAGCGTGCGCGAGGGCAACAACGCGCAGACCGAATCGCAGCGCGGCAAGCTGCGCGTCGTCGGCTTCGATCGTCCCGGCCTCTTGCAGAAAGACGGCGCTTCGACCTTCAACGCGCCGGCGACCGTGGTCCAGCAGCCGCTGCCCTATTCGCGCCTCGTCCAGGGCGCGGTCGAAAAATCCAACGTGCGCTCGGTCGTCGAGATGACGCGCATGATCGAAATCACCCGCACTTACACCCAGGTCGCCACGCTGCTGTCGCAGCAGTCCGACATGCGGCGCACGGCGATCGAGAAGCTCGCCGAAGTCGCGAACTAACGCCGCCGAGGAGATTGACCCATGCGTGCCTTGCACACCGCGGCGACCGGAATGATGGCCCAGGAACTCAACGTTCAGGTCATCTCCAACAACATCGCCAACATGCGCACCACTGGCTACAAGCGCCAGCGCGCCGAATTCCAGGATCTGCTGTACGAGCACGTCAGCCGCGTCGGCACGCAGACCTCCTCGCAGGGCAACATCTTGCCGGCCGGCATCGAGCTCGGCTCCGGTGTGAAAGCCGTCGGCACACCACGCCTGATGTCGCAAGGCGAGTTGACGCAGACCAGCAAGGACTACGACATCGCCATCAAAGGCGAGGGCTTCTTCAAGATTCTGCTGCCCGATAGTCGCACCGCCTACACCCGCGATGGCTCGTTCGAGCTCGACGCGCAGGGACGGCTGGTGACAGCGCAGGGCAATGTCGTGCAGCCCGGCATCACCATCCCGAGCAACGCCAGCTCCGTCTCGATCAATAGCCAGGGCCAAGTCTCGATCACCACATCCGGCACCACCACGTCGACCACGATCGGCCAGCTACAGCTCTCGACTTTCATCAACAAAGCCGGCCTGCAAAGCATGGGTGACAACCTCTACCTGGAGACGCCCGCCTCGGGGACGCCACAGGACGGGACGCCGAGCCTCGACGGCTACGGCAGTCTCCAGCAAGGCTATCTCGAGCAGGCCAATGTCGAATCGGTGAGCGAGATCTCCGATCTGATCGCCGCGCAGCGCGCCTACGAGATGAACGCCAAGGTGATCACTGCAGCCGACTCGATGCTGCAGGCAACCTCCAACCTGATGCGCTGAGGTAAGGCCATGATCCGCACCGCTTTCGCCGTCGTCGCCACGATCGCTTTGCTCGGCTCGGCCGCCGCCCAGCAGCTCGAGCCGATCGAAACGCCGCGCCCCGTGCTCAAGTCCGACGCAACCGTCAACGGCCCCTTCGTGCTGGTCGGCGATCTCGTCGAACACGCCGGCATCATCGCCAAGGTCCCGATCTTCCGCGCCCCCGATCTCGGCTCGACCGGCACGGTCTCCGCCGATGCCGTCGTGCAGGCGGTGCGCACGCATGCGCTGATCGGACTCGACACCGGCGGCGTCACCGAAGTGACCGTCACGCGCGCGGCGCGCGCCATTCCGGCGAAGGATATCGAGGAACTCATCACCCGCGCTTTGTCCGTGCAGTACAATCTCGGCAAGCCGAGCGACATCACGGTCACCTTCGAACGCGACATCCAGGCGATGTATGTCGAGCCGACCGCGCAAGGCGAGCCGCGCGTCGCCCGCGTCACTTACGACTACCGCATGGCGCGCTTCGACGCGACGCTGGAGATTCCGACCGGCTCCGGCAAACGCGGCATCCTGCGCGTGCACGGCCGCGCGCAGGCGATGGCCGAAGTGCTCACAGTCGCCCGCGCGATGGAACGCGGCACCGTGCTGAAGGAGTCCGAGGTCATCTCCGAGCGTCGTCCGCGCGCGGATGTCGGCCGCGACGTCATCACCGACCGCGCCATGGTCATCGGCTACGCCGCGCGCAATGCCTTGCAGCCGGGTCGTCCGCTGCGCGGCGCCGATCTGATGAAGCCCGACGTCGTCCAACGCAACGAGACCATCACGCTGGTCTACGAAGTGCCAGGCATCATGCTCACCATCCGCGGCAAGGCGACCGAAGCCGGCTCCGAAGGCGACGTGATCTCCGTGGTCAACGAGCAGTCCAAGCGCACCGTGCAAGGCACGATCATCGGTCCCGGCCGCGTGCTGATCAGCACCGCCTCCTCACGCCTTGCCGCCAACACGGCAGCCGAAGCGTCTGACGCCAATGCCCGCTAACGCAATGCCCAATGTCCTCTTTGTGAAAGTGACAACGATGCAAGGCCTCACCGTAATGCGTCATCTCTTGCTCGCCGCCACTGCCGGCATGCTGCTCAGCGGCTGCTCGGCCATCGACCGGCTCAAGAACATCGGCGAACAGCCGGCGCTCTCCTCGGTCGACAATCCGACCGCGCGCGCCGGCTACAAGCCGGTGCAGATGCCGATGCCGGCCGCGCAGCCCGCGTCGTATAATCCGAACTCGCTGTGGCGGAATGGCTCACGCGCCTTCTTCAAGGACCAGCGCGCCCACCAGGTCGGCGACATCCTCACGGTGACGGTCAACATCACCGACAAGGCCATCATCGACAACGAGACCAAGCGCAGCCGCAGCAATAGCGAAGACTCGGGCGTCACCGACTTCATCGGCAGCAAGACGATTAAAAATCCGGCCACCGCCATCCTGCCCGGCCGCATCCTCACGGCGGACTCCAGCGCCTCGAGCGACGGCAAAGGCTCGGTCAACCGCTCCGAAGCCTTGCAGACCAACGTCGCCGCGGTCGTCACGCAGGTGCTGCCGAACGGCAACCTCGTGGTGGAAGGCAAACAGGAAATTCGCGTCAACTTTGAAATCAGAGAGTTGATCGTCGCCGGTATCGTCCGTCCCGAGGACATCCAGAGCGACAACACCATCGACTCCTCCAAGATCGCCCAGGCCCGCATCGCCTATGGCGGCCGCGGCCAGATCACCGACGTGCAGCAGCCGCGCTACGGCCAGCAGGTACTCGACGTGGTCCTGCCGTTCTGAGCCATGCACCACTTGTCCGCAGTTATCACCGTTCGTCCCCGCGCAAGCGGGGACCCAGGAGCCCAAACCCCTAGCGTTTCAAATCAAAGCACTGGCATCCCGCTTACGCGGGAATGAACGGAGAATGGTCTAATCCAAGGCGAACCCATCTAGCGCCTTGCAAGAGCTCCCGCGCCGGTTTCGTCTCGCGAGCGGAAACGGCGTTCTACGACACGGCCTCTGGTAGCTCCCCTGCCAGAGGCCGTGTTCGTTTTTGCGGGAGTCAGTTGCTGTAGCCCGGATGAGCGCAGCGAAATCCGGGGCAACCTCGCATCGGTGCAACGCCTATCCCGCATTTCGCTGTGCTCATGCGGGCTACAAGCTGGCGCAAGTTGCGCTATGCTTCAGACATGGTCCGATACCGACGCAATTTCGTCCCGGGCGGCACATTCTTCTTCACGGTGACGCTCCGGGATCGGCACTCGTCCGCGCTTGTCGCGCACATCGCCGTGCTTCGCGCCACTTTTCGCAAAGCCCACCGGCTGCATCCGTTCGACATCAATGCGATTGTGATTCTGCCGGATCATCTGCACGCCATATTCACATTACCGACAGGCGATGCGGATTTTTCCGGCCGATGGCGGGCTGATCAAAGGCACCTTTACGGCCGGCCTTGCCGATGCGGGCGCGGCCATCCCGCGCAACCCGAAGGGCGAATACGCGCCATGGCAACGCCGCTTCTGGGAGCACACCATTCGGGACGACCGAGATTTTGAGCGGCACGTCGATTACATACATATCAATCCGGTCAAGCACGGCCTTGTCACGCAGGTATGCGCATGGCCGCACTCGTCGTTCCATCGCTACGTTCACCAGGGACTTCTGCCGGCAGATTGGGCAGGCACCGTTCAGGGGGACGATCACAGCTTTGGTGAACGAAATCCCGCGTAATACGCAATCAGCTTCCGGCCCAATTCAGGCTGCCCGGAATGCGTCAGTCCCTGCGCCGTTATCCACGGCAGTTGCGTTCGCAAGGACGTACTCCGCTTCCACTTTCCGCGGAGTTGCGCGCCCAACTGATTTTGCAGGACGTGCCGCTCGCAAGCCGCCGTCAGTTCTGCCGAGGGTTCTTTACCGATCACCGCGATGTTGGCCTGGGCACTCTTTTCTGCGGCGTCATGCACCGCTTCCATGTTCGCGCAGCCCGTCAGGGTAAGAAGCCCGACCACGAATAACAGAGATTATCTGCAGATTTTCATGCATTCCCCCCACGCGACGAAACATCGTGCAATTTTCGATAGCGTCTGAAAGCGCAAAAGGGACAGAGCATTTTCTGTGAACAGAAACACATGAGGGCGGCCTGTAGGGTGCGCAAAGCGAAGCGTGCGCGCGGCTGGCTCTGAACGTTTGAGCCGCTCGTGGGCACGGCGCTACGCGCCTTTGCCCACCCTACGATTCACGCCCCTCCCCGATGCGCAAATGCCCGGCACAACGGCTGGGCATTCGTGAATTCGTGATCCTGGAGCGCCGTTGATTCAGTCGTCGCGGTAGACCTTTTCGCGGCGCTCGTGGCGCTCTTGCGCTTCCACGGACAAGGTCGCGATCGGCCGGGCCTCCAGACGACGCAGCGAGATCGGCTCGCCGGTCTCTTCGCAATAGCCATAGCTGCCGTCGTCGATCCGGCCCAAAGCCTCGTCGATCTTGGCGATCAGCTTGCGCTGCCGGTCGCGGGCGCGCAGCTCGATGGCGCGGTCGGTCTCGGACGAGGCGCGGTCGGCCAGGTCCGGGTGGTTCTGATTCTCTTCCTGCAGGTGCTGCAGGGTTTCCTTGGCTTCTTTCAGGATGTCTTCCCGCCATGCGAGCAGCTTGGCGCGGAAGTACTCGCGCTGGCGCTCGTTCATGAACGGCTCCTTATCGGAAGGCCGGTAGTTCTTGGTTTTAGCCAACATCCCACTGACTCCCTGTCTTCTTATATTGTTCGTTGTAATGAAGCCTCTCACCCTCCCTCGTGCGGCAGGCTTATATACGGGCGCTACGCCGCCCACAATATCCCTCTGTGCGCGACTCTTGCGCAAAATTATGATGACAATTCAGTGACTTGCTTTGATTTTGGGCGGCAGCGGCCAAGGATTGGGCGGCTAGCGCACACCGGCCTTGGCTAATTCTACCGCCACGCGAAGGTCGATTTCGCCCAGGACAGCGTCGAGACCGGGATCGCCCGATTCGTCGGTCAGACCCTCGGCCGCGACCTTCAGGCGGGCCAGGGTCGATTGGTCGACCGAGCCGTCGAGCAGCGCAACCTTGAGGCTATCCAGGACATCGAGGGCGTTGCGGCCTTTGGCGACTGACCGCTTCTTGCGCTCGGTCGGGTCTTCCACCCCTTGCAGGGCGATCAGGGCGTCGAGGCTGGAGACTGACCGCAAGGTCGCGGTGCCGCTGGTGCCGCGCGGCGTTTCCTGCTCGCTGACCGAGAATTTGCCGCCGGCGCTCCGGCGTGCAGCCGTCGGCGCAGACGCCAGCGCGGTACCGTTCGGCCCATAGATGCGCATCGCGGAAAGTCCCCAACCCGGCCCCGTATCGGTCCCCGAAGTTCCGTCAGGGTGGGGTCTTCATGGTTAACCGGTGGTAAATGACCCGGCAAAATCTGCCGCATCGAGACGATTTGTGCCGGGTCGCGGCGCCCGCGCCGTTCCCGGCCATTTTAAATTATTTATATAATTCAAATACTTATATAGAAAATCCGCTCTGGCACA
>JANLJK010000356.1 GCA_029255525.1 Pseudolabrys sp. | reverse complement strand
TGAGGATGAGCCAGCTGTGTCCTCAACGAAAGACATCGAAGAAGGCACGGCCTTCACCCCGAAATTCGACGCCAATGGGCTGCTCACCGCGGTCGTGACCGATGTCGCGAGCGGAGAGTTGTTGATGGTCGCGCACATGAACGCGGAAGCCGTGCGGTTGACGATCGAAACCGGCGAGGCCTGGTACTTCAGCCGCTCGCGTCACAAGCTCTGGAAGAAAGGCGAGACCTCGGGTCACGTCCAGCGCGTCAAGGAGCTGCGGGTCGACTGCGACCAGGACGCGCTCTGGCTTCGGGTGGAACAGGAGGGGGCGGGCGCCTGCCATACCGGCCGGCGATCGTGCTTCTACCGGGCAGTGCCGGTCGGCCAAGCGGGGCAGGTGACGCTTGAATTCCGCGAGGGCGAGCGGCGGTTCGACCCGGATGCTGTCTATGGTGAGCCGAAAAAGTCCTGATCGGTCCGCCGCTTGAAGTTCGCGCTGCGGTATTAAAGTAGCCGCCTACGACTAACGCTTGTCGATACGTGAAAGCCTGTTAGGCTTTTGTGTATGGCGGCGGACATTCAGAACCAGACACCGGTTCGAGCGGTGGCTAGGCGCTTTTGCCTGGTCCTGATCAAGCCATCTCATTACGACGACGACGGCTATGTCATCCAATGGATGCGCTCGCCGATCCCGTCCAATTCGCTCGCCTCGTTGTTCGGCTTGGCCAAGGACTGCGCCGAGCGGCACATCCTGGGCGACGACGTCGCCATCGAGATTCACGCCTACGACGAAACCAACACCCGCATCCGCCCCGAACGCATTGCCGCGATGATCGAAGAGGCCGGCGCCGGGCTGGTGATGCTGGCCGGTGTGCAGTCGAACCAGTTTCCGCGTGCGCTCGATCTCGCCAAGCCGCTGCGCGCGCGCGGCATCCAGGTCGGCGTTGGCGGCTTCCACGTCTCCGGTGTGCTGGCCATGCTCAATGGCGTCGATCCCGATCTCGACCGCGCCAAAGCGATGGGCGTGTCGCTGTTCGCCGGCGAGGCGGAAGGGCGCCTCGAAGAGACGCTGCGCGATGCGTTCACAGGCCAGCTCAAGCCGCTCTATAACTACATGGACGACCTGCCCGGCATCGAGGGCACGCCGATCCCATTGATGGCGGTCGAGCGCGCGCAGCGCACCGCCGGCGGCACCACCTCGTTCGACGCCGGCCGCGGCTGCCCTTACCAATGTTCCTTCTGCACCATCATCAATGTGCAGGGCCGCAAGTCGCGCCGCCGCTCGCCCGACGACGTCGAGCATATCGTGCGCACGAACTATGCGCAGGGCCTGCGCGCCTTCTTCATCACCGACGACAATTTCGCGCGCAACAAGGACTGGGAGGCGATCCTCGACCGCATCATCAAATTGCGCGAGGAAGAGAAGTTCAACATCAGCTTTATCATCCAGGTCGATACGCTCTGCCACAAGCTGCCGAACTTCGTCGAGAAGGCCGGCCGCGCCGGCGTCAAGCGCGTGTTCATCGGGCTGGAGAATATCAACCCCGACAATCTGGCCGGCGCCAAGAAGAAGCAGAACAAAATCACCGAATACCGGCAGATGCTGCTCGCCTGGAAGACGGCCGGCGTCATCACTTATGCCGGCTACATTCTCGGCTTCCCGTCCGACACGTACGACTCGATCATGCACGACATCGACGTGATCAAGCGCGAGCTGCCGGTCGATCTGTTGGAGTTCTTCTATCTGACTCCGCTGCCGGGCTCGGAAGATCATCTGAAACTGCACAAGGCCGGTGCTTGGCTCGATCCCGATCTCAACAAATACGATCTGAACCATATCTGCACGCCACACCCGAAGATGTCGCGCGAGGAGTGGGACCGCGCCTATAAAGGCGCGTGGCAGCGCTATTACACGGTTGAGCACGTCGAGACGATTTTGCGCCGTGTGGCCTCGACCAAGGCCAATGCCTCGAACGCGCTGTTCCTGATCACCTGGTTCATGGGCTCGATCAATATCGAGCACATTCATCCGCTCGAAGGCGGCTTCCTGCGCAAGCGCGCGCGGCGCGACCGCAGGTCCGGTCTGCCGATCGAGCCAATATGGTCGTTCTATCCGAAATATGCCGCCGAGATCGCCGGCAAGCTCGTTGCCTGGACCGCGCTCTATGTGAAGCTGCGGCGTATCTATCTACGCATCAAGAAAGACCCGCAGCGTTATGCTTACACTGATCTGGCGATGACGCCGGTGGTCGACGACGAACTCACCACGCACGAGTTGTTCTCGACCGGCGCGGCGCAGGCCTATGTGGCGAAGGCCAAGCACATTAAGGAAGCGCAGGCTGGCCACGCCAACGACGCCGTGCCGGTCGAAGCGGCGGAGTAGGGCCTCCGGAATCCATACGCTCCAGCCTCTCCCGGCCCTCATGGTGAGGAGCGCTGCGAAGCAGCGCGTCTCGAACCATGGGGCCGCCCCATCCTTCGAGACGCGTCGCTGCGCGACGCTCCTCAGGATGAGGCGGTGAGAGTCTGCGGAGTGGCTACTTCGCCACCCTCGCCAACAGCGCCTGCGCGCGCACCAGATGTGGCCGGTCGAACATCTTGCCGCCGATGCCGATCGCGCCCGCGCCGGGATTGGCGGCAAAGGCGGCGATCACGGCTTTGGCTTTGGCGATCTGATCGGGCGTCGGCGTGAACACCTCGTTGATGACCGCGACTTGCGCCGGGTGAATGGCCAACCGGCCGGTGAAACCGTCGCGGCGCGCCATCTCGGTGTCGCGGCGCAAGCCCTCGGAATTACGGAAGTCGACATAGACCGTCTCGATCGCCGGCAGCTTGGCGGCGGCCGCGCCGTAAAGGCAGATGTTGCGGGCGAGGCGGTAGGGCTCGGTGAGCAAACCGTGCTCGTCGCGGTTGGCTTCGGCGCCTAACTCGGCCGAGAGATCTTCCGGCCCCCAGGTCATGCCGATCAGCCGCTTGCTCGAATCCTTGAACGTGCCGGCGAGAAACAGCCCGGCGGCCGACTCCACCGCCTGCGCCAGCACCTTGATCGCGCCTTCCGGCAGGCCCACGACCGCTTCGCGCGCGGTCAGCTTGGCGTCGAGATGCACCGCGCTGGTGCCGCCTTCGGCTTTCGGAAACACGACGGCATCGGGTTTGCCCGGCACGATGGCGTCGAGGTCGGCATCGGTCATGCCGGTGTCGAGGCCGTTGATACGCACCAGCAGGCGCGGGCGGTCGGCCTTGCCGCTGTTGCTCTTGAGGAAGTCGAAGCAGGCCTTGCGCGCCGCTTCCTTGCGCTCGGGTGCGATCGAATCCTCAAGATCGATGATCACGGCATCGGCGCCGCTCGCCATCGCCTTGTCGAGCTTGTTGCCGCCGTCGGCGGGGACGAAGAGAAGAGAGCGCATCAAGAGACTCCTGAGGGCTTCAATTTGCCGCTCGTCTCCGCGGAAGCGGGGACCCAGTTCTTTGGCCCTGCGTGTGCCCCCTGGATTCCCGCTTTCGCGGGAATGAACGGAGTGTGTGGCTGCGGCCAGTCGGATACCGCGCGCATGTGGCGGCTCACCTCGGCTTCATCTTCACCATCACCTGGCGCTGGCATTCGGCGACCAGCTTGCCGTCCTGCTTGAACGCTTTGTGATGCAGCACGACGATGCCGGTGTTGGGGTGCGACTTCGACTCGCGCTTGCTGACGACTTGCGAGGTGCAGCTTACCGTGTCGCCTTCGAACAGCGGGTTGGGGAATTTCACGTCGGTCATGCCGAGGTTGGCGACCGTGGTGCCGACCGAGGTGTCCGACACCTGGATGCCGATCATCAGGCCGAGCGTGAACAGCGAGTTCATCAAGGGCTGGCCCCAGTCGGTCTCGGTCTCGCAGTAATGGCGGTCGATGTGCAGCGGCTGCGGATTGAGTGTCATGTTGGAGAACAACATGTTGTCCATCTGCGTCACGGTGCGGGTGTAGCGGTGCTCGTACACCTTGCCGACCTCGAAACCCTCGAAATAGAGGCCGCCGCGTTTGTGCCGCAGGTCGTCGCCGCTCATGCCGTCCTCCTGGCTTCCGCCGTTAACCCTTCATTTACCATAATTGCCCAAGGTCTAACGAGGCTGGCAAGGTCGGCGTGTCTGTAGTGGCCCATAGCAGCCGGGTCATTCCCAGGGCAACCCGATGACGGTCGAATCCATCCTCAGCAATGCGGTGTCCCAGATTACGGGCGCCATCCAGAAGGCTGCCCAATCGACCGGGATCAGCTTCGAATATCTGCTGACCACGGCCCGCATCGAATCCAACCTCAACCCGACCGCCCAGGCGTCGACGTCCTCGGCCAAGGGGCTCTACCAGTTCATCGACCAGACCTGGCTTGGCACGATGAAGCAGGATGGGCCGGCGCTGGGCTTCGGCCGCTACGCCGATGCCATCACGCAGAATGCCGACGGCCGCTATGAGGTGGCGGATTCGGCCATGCGCAACGAGATCATGAAGTTGCGCAACGACCCGACCGCGAGCGCTATGCTGGCCGGCGCCTTCTCGCGCAACAATGCGTCGCAAGTCGCCAATGCCATCGGCCGCCAGCCGACCGAGGGCGAACTCTATATAGCGCATTTCCTTGGGCCCGATGGCGCCAGCAAGATGATCTCGGCCGCCGCCAATCGGCCGCAGGCCAATGCTGCCGCGCTTTTTCCGGCTGCCGCCGCCGCCAATACCAGCATCTTTTACGACAAGTCCGGCTCGCCCCGCACGGTCGGTGAGGTCTACGCTAAACTAACGGGCAAGTTCGAGGTCGCGCGCGCCTCGCAATTCGCACCGAGCCTGCGCGGTCCCATCACCACCACTGCCGCGACGACGCCAGGGCAAGCGGGTGTCCCCGACACCGCCGGCATCACTGCGGCCTATGCCACGGCGAACGCCACGCTGCCGCCGGTGGTCGACACCAAGCCGCTGTTCCAGGCCATGTTCACCGATCGTGGGGGGCAGGCCGTGGCGCCGGTGGTCAACAGTCTGTGGGGTGGTGGTAGCAAGATGGCCGCCGGCCCATCCGGCCCGGCGCCGGCGCGTGGCCTCGACCTGTTCAGCGACGGCCAGACCAACATCCGCGGCCTGTTCGGTAACAGTTGAAAACACGCGGCTTTCGGCGATTTCGTCGTTAATGGCGCACCAATTTCTATGGTGAACAATTTTTTAAGCCTCATGCGCTACGCTTCCTTCGAGCCGTCAGTAAGCGGCTTGTTGGGTTGCGTCGGTAGTCATGATTGTTCGTCAGTTCCTGCAATGGGTTCGTGCAGCGCGTCCCGGTGAACGGGCCGAAGCCACTTCCGCCTTGGCGCGGGCTTATCTCCACTCCGATCTATCCGCCGACGATCTCGCTGCCGCCGAAGGCGCGATGATCATGCTGCTCGACGATCCATCGCCGCTGGTGCGCCGCGCGATGGCCGACGTCTTCGCTTCGGCGCAGAAGGCGCCCCGCGTTGTGGTGCAGGCGCTCGCGGCCGACCAGTTCGACGTGGCGCAGCCGCTGCTGGAGAATTCGCCTTTGCTCAGCGACGACGATCTCATCGATCTCATCGCCACCGGCAATACCGAGACTCAAGCCGCCATCGCCGGCCGGCCGCTCTTGTCGCGGCCGCTCGGTGCGGCCATCGCGGAAGTCGGTTCGGCGGAAGCCTGCCTCATCCTGCTTGAAAATTCCGACGCTTGTCTTGCGCTGTTCTCGGTCGACCGTATCGTCGAACGCTTTGGTCATCTTGCCGCCATCCGCGAAAATTTGTTGGAGCGGGACGACATACCGATGCGCACGCGGCAGTCGTTGCTGTCGACGCTGTCGAAGACGTTGGCGCATTTCGTGACCGCGCGGCAATGGCTTGGCTCCGATCACGCCGAGGACGCCGCGCGCGAGGCCTGCGAAAAGGCCACCGTCGCTCTCGCCGCCGACACGCCTTACGAGGAGATCGGCGCGCTCGTCACGCACTTGCGCGAGAGCGGTCAGCTCACCGCCGGCATGATCCTGCGCGCGCTTCTCTCCGGCAATGTCGTGCTGTTCGAAGAAGCGCTGTCCGAATTGTCCGGCGTCGCCATTGACCGCGTCACGCGCTACATCCACGACAAGAATATATCGGGCTTCAGCGCGCTCTATCGTAAGGCCTCACTGCCGGAGATGGCCTATCCGGCCTTTCGCGAGGCGCTTTCAGCGCTGCGCGAGGGCGTGCTCGTCGGCGAGCAGGGTGGGGCGGCGCGCCTCAAGCGCCGCATGGTCGAGCGCGTGCTCGCGGCCTGTGTGGTGATGCGCGACGATAGCATGGTATCGCTGGTGGCGCTGTTGCGGCGCTTCGCCGTCGAGGCCGCGCGCGAGGAAGCGCGCATGTTCTGCGACGATCTCGTGGCTGAGGGCGATTACTACGACGCGATGTATGTCGCCGAACTGGCGGCTGTCGAGATGCGCCTCGTCGCGTAAGTTTATTCCGGCACGACCGACGGTCTGCGGATCTGCTCGATCACGTCCGGCCGTCCGACATTCTCGCGCATGAGGAAATCGTCGGTGACGTCGCGCAGCCGGTCGGTCAATTGCGCGGCGAGATCGACGGCGTCGGAGCGGGCATATTCGCGATAGATCGCGCGCACCGCGTCGACATGCTGATCGACCAGTTTGATCGGGATGCGATCGGAGTCCGGCGTGAACTCGATCAAGCGGCACAGGCTGTCGGCGGCTGACGCCACCGCCGGATAACCGAAGGTCGCCGCCTGGCCCTTCATGTCATGGGCGGCGTGGAACAGGGCTTCCTTGGTGTCGTCGTTGAAGCCGCGTTCGACGACGGCGTTGCGCGCGGTGTCGAGCCGCTCACATTCGCTGTCCATCCACGCGGCGAAATCGCCCGACAGGCCGGCCAGAGCCTGCTCCGCGCGCGCCACCGGATCGTCGTCCTCGCCGGCATCGAGCGGCTTGGTGGATACCGCCTTGCGCAGCGTGTTCTCCGGCACGATGACCTCGTGGTCGCCGTAGGTGGCGACCGCCGCATTGTCTTTCTTTCGGGGGGCCATGGGCGTCTCTTGATCAGCCGGGTGTGCGGACTTTGTCGAGCAGGGGAGACTGGCGGACGATATCGGCTTTGCCGCCTTTGCGACGCTCGGGGCCGATATAGGCCGGATTGACGTTGCGGCGCCGGTCGGGACCGAAATAAGTCTTGGTCTTGATGAACGGACGCGGATTGGCGACGATATTGACGATGCGCTGATACAGGCCCTTGGCCGAGATCGGCTTCGCCAGAAACTCGGTCACACCGGCGTCGCGCGCCAGCATCACGCGCTTCCGTTCGGAGTGGCCGGTCAGCATGATGATGGCGACGTAAGGGTTCGAATTGGCGCCCGGCTGACGGATCATCTGCGTCAGTTCGAGCCCGTCGAAGATCGGCATCGCCCAGTCGGTGATGATGATGTCGGGCCCGTAATGCGTGAAGGCTTCGAGGCCCGCCGCGCCGTCTTCCGCCTCATGGACCTCGCGCGCGCCGAAACCATGCAACAACGTGCGGACAATGCGCCGCATGTGGGCGTTGTCGTCGATGACGAGGAAACGCAGACGGTTGAAGTCGATGCGAACCATGGGGCCTCGGGGCGGGCGCGCGCCGCCCGTTACCGACAGTTGCAAACTAGCTTTGGCGACTTAACGAAGGGTTTAGGATATCGTTGGGCGCAACTCCGCTGCGCCGTGTGATCCACAGCGCCGATTCTGGTCTTTGACCATTTCGCGCCCGGCGGTCATGGTTGGGCACCAGCAGGACTTCGCGACAAGGACCGCCATGAAGACCATCCTGATCCCGACGGAAGACCACGACGCCATGCCCGCGGTTCTGGAGGGGGCGCGGCTGGTCGCGCGGGCTTTCGACAGCTACATGGAAGGCTTCGCGGTGCGGCCGGCGGTCGGAACATATGTGACGATCGAGCCGGTCAGCAGCCTGGCGATTTCCGGCGCCTTCGACCCCGATACGGCCAACCAGTCGCGCGACCTGTTCACCTCCTTCATGGAGAAAGCCGGCGTGCCGCGCGCCCAGAAGGGACCGGCCGTGTTCTCTTATGGTTGGCCCCTGACGGAGGCGGCCGACGACGCTTTCCTCGGCAATTACGGCCGCGTTTTCGATCTGGTGGTGCTCGGCCGTCCCGGGCGGGAGCCGCAGAACCCCCGCATGGCGCCGCTCGAGGCCGCCTTGTTCGAGAGCGGCAAGCCGGTGCTGATCGTGCCGAAAGCCGTGCCGCGCAGCTTCGCCCGCAAGGTGCTGGTCGCCTGGAACGGCTCGACCGAGCAGGCCCACACCAATGCCTTCGCCTTGCCGATCCTTAAGCTCGCCGACGAGGTGACGGTGCTGTGTGTCGAAGGCGGCACGATCCCAGGGCCGTCGGTCGAGCAGGCGGCGCAGCATCTGCGCCGGAACGGCGTGAAAGCCGAGGCGTTGACGGTGAAGCCGGGTGCGCGCACACCCGGCGAGGTCATCCTGGATCAGGCCGCGGCCCTGGGCTGCGATCTCTTGGTGAAGGGAGCCTTCACCCAGAGCCGGTTGCGGCAGATGATGTTTGGCGGTGCGACGCGCCACATCCTCGCCCATGCCGCCTTGCCGGTCCTGATGGCGCACTGATATCTCTCGCGCCTCACGTCAGGATTTGAACGCCAGGATTCGAACGCATTGCCGCACGGGCCCGAACAGACCAAGCATCCCGCCGCGGCGGGCAGTCCGAAGCCTCCGGCCTTCCTGAGCGTGTTCCCGTCGATCATGCTGCCGATGTTCCTGGCGGTGGTCGATCAGACCATCGTCGCCACGGCGCTGCCGGCGATCGCGGCCGCTACCGGCGAGCTCGAGCGCACCTCCTGGGTGGTGGTTTCTTACCTGATCGCCGCCACCATCGCCGCGCCGATCTACGGGCGGCTGGGCGACTCTTTCGGCCGCCGCCGCGTGATGTATTTCGCGTTGGCATTGTTCATCGTCGCGTCGATCCTGTGCGCGATGACGTCGAGCATCCTGCTCCTGACCGGCGCACGCATCCTGCAGGGCCTTGGCGGCGGCGGGTTGATGACCTTGTCGCAAGCCTTGATCGGCGAAGCCATTCCGCCGCGCGAACGCGCGCGCTATCAGGGTTATCTCGCCGCGGTGGCGGTGTGCGCCAACACCTTCGGGCCGGTGGCGGGCGGCTATCTCACCGAGCATTTCGGCTGGCAATCGATCTTTCTCGTGAATGTGCCGATCGGCCTCGTCGCTTTGGTGCTGACCACGCGGCTGCCGGCGCATAAGGGGCCGCAATTGCCGTGGCGGGCCGATCCCGGCGGCGTGGTGCTGTTCACGATCTTCGTCGCGACCACGTTGCTGGCGCTCGAACAGGTGCAGCACGCCAATCTGAGCGCGCTGCCACTCGGCGCCGCGCTCTTCGCCGCCGGCGTCATCGCGGTGCTGCTGTTGATTCGGCAGGAGAGCCGCGCGCCGTCGCCGCTCATTCCGCTGCAGCTCCTGAAGCAATCCGCCATCTGGCACAGCGATGCGCTCGCCGCCTGCCACGGCGCGGCGCTGGTCGCGCTGGTGACGTTCCTGCCGGTCTATCTTGAGGTCGTGCGCGGCGCGACGCCGTCGGAAACCGGCCTGCTGCTGGTGCCGCTCACTGTCGGCATCGGCGTTGGCTCACTGACCACCGGTCGCCTGGTCAGCCGCACCGGACGCACCACCATCTACCCAATCTTTGGTCTGGCGCTGTTGACGGCGAGTCTCGTCGTGCTGGCGCTGTGGTCCTCGCATCTCGGCACCGTCGCCTTTGTGGGTCTGATGCTCCTGAACGGGCTGTTCATGGGTACGGTGATGGGCGTGGTGCAGGTCACCGTGCAGAGCGCCGCCGGCCCGTTGCGGCTCGGTGAGGCGGCAGCGTCCGTGCAGTTCTCGCGCTCGATCGGCGCGGCTTTCGGCACCGCTTTGGTCGGCACGGTGCTGTTTGCTTATCTGTCGCTGAAGAATCCGGAGGCCGCTCGCGTTTTCGCGCTGATGGTGGAAGGCGGCATGCATGCCGTGCCGGCCTTATCGCTCGATCAACGCACGATGGTGCAGGCCGATATTGCCGAAGCCTTTCGCGCCGCTTTCCTGCTGATCGCGGGTTTCACGGCCGGCGGCTTCTTCCTCGCGCTCACGCATCCGCTGCGGCGGATCTAAAACCCGAACTGCTCGCGCAGGATGCGATCGTCCAGGCTATGGCCGGGATCGAACAGCATGTTGAGCGAGATGGCGTGATCCATGCTGATGTCGACCGAGCGCACCGAGCGCACCTCGTCGTGATCAGCGACCGCCGCGACTGGCCGCTTGTCGGCCTCCAGCACCTCGAGCGTAACGATGGCCTTGTCGGGCAAGAGCGCGCCGCGCCAGCGCCGCGGACGGAACGGGCTGATCGGTGTGAGCGCCATCAGTGAGGCGTTGATCGGAATGATCGGCCCTTGCACCGAAAGGTTATAGGCGGTCGAGCCGGCCGGTGTCGCCACGAGCACGCCATCGGCGATCAATTCCGACAGACGCTCCTGGCCGTCGATGAGGATGCGCAGATGCGCGGCCTGCGCGCTCTGGCGGAACAGCGACACTTCGTTGATGGCGTGATGCTCGTGCATGCGCCCTTGCGTGTCGCGCGCGCGCATCAAGAGCGGATGGATCACGGTCATGTGCGCGGCCGTCAGGCGCTCGTTCAAGCCTTCGACCGCGAACTCGTTCATCAGGAAGCCGATGGTGCCGCGATGCATGCCATAGATCGGCTTGCCGGAATTCATGAAGTTGTGCAGGGTCTGCAGCATCAAGCCGTCGCCGCCGAGCGCGACGATCACGTCGGCCTGGGACGGCTCGTGGTTGCCATAGTGCTTTTCCAGTTGCTCATAGGCGGCGCGCGCCTCGGGCGTCCCGCTGGCAACGAAGGCGATCTTCTGGAAACGCGAGGCCGGCCGGCTCATCGAATAAGGACCTGGAAATGGAACGCGCGGTGCTCGTCTATACGACTTGGCCCTCGATTGTCGAGGCGGAGCGGGCCGGGCGCCAGCTCGTCGAGCGCCGGCTGGGGGCTTGCGTCAATATTCTGCCCGGTATGGTTTCTCACTACTGGTGGCAGGGTGCGCTGGAACGTGCCGAAGAGGTCGTCATGATCATCAAGACCCGCGCCACGCTCGCCGAGCCGGTCCGGCAGGCGGTGAAGGAACTGCACAGCTACGAGACTCCGTCGATCATGGTGCTGCCGGTCGAAAGCGTCGATGCCGACTATTACGCCTGGATATTGAAGGAGACAGGTGGGTCTTGAGACTGTCATTCCGGGTTCGCTCGCGATCGCGAGCGCCCCCGGAATGACGAGACTTAAACTACGCGGTCACCACCAACCCGTTCGCGGCCTTAAGCTGATCGCTGCCGGGGAACACTTTCGACGCCAGCACGCGCTCGTCGAGCCGCAAATGGTCGCGCAACACGCCTTTGAGGATGGCGCGCAGGTCGGTGGTGGGCTTGAGATCGCGGCTTTCATAGAGCGCGGTCTCGCTGACGCCCGGCCAGTCGGCGATGACGCGGCCGCCTTTCACCGCGCCACCGGCCAGAAGCGCCACGGTGGCTGTGCCGTGGTCGGTGCCGGCGGTGCCGTTGACGCGGGCGGTGCGGCCGAACTCGGTGACCACCGTCACCACGGTCTCGCGCCAGGCCTCGCCCATGTTGCTTTCAACCGCCGCCAGCGCATCGTCGAGCGCCCCAAGCAGCATTGCCAGGCGCCCCTTGACCGCGCCCTCGTCGGCATGGGTGTCCCATCCGTCGAAGGCGAGCGCGCCAATGCGGGGCCCGTCGGCGCGCGCCATGAACTTGGCGGCGGCGCCGGCCGCTTCGGTGAAATACGCGCGGATGGCGCCGCCCGGGCCTTGTGGGGCAGGGCCCTTGTTCCGGCCGGGCCGCATGTCCATGCCGCCGGCACGCGCGATGGCTGTGATGTCCACGCGCTCCTCCAGCGCTCGCGCCAACGCCGGATCGGTGTGGCGGTAGAGATCGAGGAGACGCATCACGGTGTCATCGGTCGCCGGCGGCAGCCGGGGCGGCGTCCACGACATTACCGGTGCCGGGCCGCGTACGACCAAAGGCGTCATCGGGCCGACGGCCAAAGCCTGCGGTTGTCCGGCAACGCGGCCGGCGGGTTGCAATGAGGCCAAAGCGCGGTTGAGCCAGCCGGTGTCGGTCGCGCCCGGTTTGCTCAGGCCGCTTTCCAGGACGTCCTGGCCGTCGAAATGTGAGCGCTCGCGATAGGGCGAGGCGACGGCATGCACGATGCTCGCCTGTCCTGCCTTGTACATCCGATGAAGGTTCGGCATCGCCGCGTTGAGCGCGAAGAAATTGTCGAGCGGCAGCGCTGGTGTTTCGCCGTCGAGCCGTAAAGCTTGATCGTCGCGCAAACGAATCCAATCGGGATCGCCGACCGGGGCCACCGTGCCGAGTCCGTCGAGTGCGCCGCGGAGTACGATGGTCAGCATGCGCGGGTCGCGGCCTTCGGCCAGCGCCATGCGCGGCATGTGCGCCCAGGCGAACAGGACACCGGAGGCGAGCAACAAGTGGCGGCGGGTGGGGGTATGCAATGTCATGGCATCACCGTCTCTGGAATTCCGGTGCCATCATCAGGAGCGCGAGCGCCTGTTGGCGGCTCTCGGCGCGCTTGATGGTCTGGCGCGTGTCCGCGGAGGCGAGGGGGCCGAGCGCGACATCGACTATGTCGTCGGGCTGCATGCCGTTGTTGCCGGCGAGCCGGGCCATCTGGTTGGCGATGTCGAGACGCTGCGCCAGCCCATCCATCCAGGCGGCGCTGTCGTCGGGGAAGCCCTTGGGCGCCGGCGGCTGCCACAACGGCTCGCCGAGCATCTTCTGGGTGTTCATCAGATGCTGGCCATCCTTGAGGTCGATACCGGTGGCGCGCATCGCGGCGACAGTCCATTCGCCGGGCTTCTTCAGCTTGCCGGGCGGCGTGTTCCAGACCTCTGGCGCGGTGAGGAGCGTCCGCGTCACTTCCTTGAGATCGCCGTTGGTCTCGCGGAAGCGGCTGGCGAGCCTGTCGACGAGTGGCTTGAGCGGCTTGTCGGCGACGAAATGCGTGACGAGCTTGGTGGCGATATGGGCGGCGGTGGCCGGATGCCCTGCGAGGTTCCGGAGCACGTCGCGGCCCTGCTCGAAGCCGTTCTCCGCATAGCTTTTGCCGAGCACGGTGTGGTCGCCCGGCTCGTGCATGTTCTTGTTGAAGCGGAAGCCGCGGCCATTCTCGGGATCTTGCCGCACCGATGCGATTGTCCAGCCGGTGATAATCTTGGCGAAGCTGGTGACATCAGCCTGCGTGTAGCCGGCGCGCACGCCGAGCGTATGCAGCTCCAGGATCTCGCGCGCGAGATTTTCGTTGAGGCCTTTATGCTGGCGTTCGCCGATAATTGAGCGAGGGCCGATCGAGCGAGTATTGTCGAGATAGAGCGGCATCGCCGGATGCGTCTCGACCGCGAGCAGCATGTCGGTGAACGTGCCGAACACGAAAGGGCGGATAGCCTCGCGCTCATAGGCGCCGCAGAGCGAGCGGGTCGGGCCCTTGTCGGCGGCGACGCAGAAGTGGTTCGACCAGAACCACACCAGCCGTTCGGTCAGGCCTATATCGGCATCGAGCGCGGCTCGGTAACGCGCTTTCGCTTCCGTGCGGTAGATCTCCTGCGCCACGCCGGGGCCGGTCTTGGCCGGCTGCGGCGGCGTTATGGCCATATCGTTGCCACCGGCATCCATGTCAGGCTTGGCTTGCGGGGGCGGTGCTTGGCGCGCAGCCCGGCGTTCCTGCTGATAGGCATAGGCCTCGCGGCCGGCTTTGGCGCTATCGACGAGGGCGGGATCGTTCAGCGGCTTGGAGCCGACGTCAAGCTCGGCGAGCAGCGCGCCGCGCGGATCGGCGGCGAGTTTGGCGATATCGCCCGGTCGCGGACCTAGACCGAAACGGTGCAACGCCAGCGCGGCCTGCGCATGCAAGGAAGATGAATCGAACGCCATAGCCTCGTACCATTGCCTCGACGCTCGCCCCGAACGTCACATGCGCGGCGCTCATGTCGAGACTATGGCATCCGCACCGGCCGGTGCGTGACGCAGCATAAAGAATGAATAAAAACGGTTGCCTAACAGACGCGGCGGCGCGTAACGCCGCGTCTTCAGATCATGTCGTGCGGCCGGGATCAGTAGCTCGCTTTGCCGTCGATCACGGCCTTGAGCTGCCGGTACTCCTCGCAACTGGTGTTGCCGCAGAGCGCGTTGACCTTGGCGAGGAAGTCCTGCGCCTTCAGCCGGTTGCCTTGTTCCATGTGCCACATGCCGTAATAGGACCAGGTGCGCACGTGGCTCTCGTCGGCGGCCAGCGCCTTGTCGTACCAGAACTTCGAGTCGTCGTAGTTGCCGAGTTTGCGGTTGGCGTAGCCGATGTAATTAGCAACGTCCGGATGTTCGTCGTGACCGAGCGCGTGCATCGCGGCGATGCCGCCCTTGTAGTCGCCCGACAAGATGAGCTCGCGCGCGGCGCGGTAGTCGCGCAGGAACTTCTCCTGAGCGAGTTGCTGTTCCTGCTGCTCGATGGCGCTGTTGCCCTTCTTCTTTTTCTTGCCGCCGCTGTCATCGGCCGGCGGCGGATTGTCGGTGCCCATGGCCAGAACGGGCTTCAGGCTCGCGCCCGACACGAACAAGGTGGCGAGGGCGGCACTGGCCAAAGTGCGGATGGGATGGTTCGAGGTCGCTTGGGTCAGGGACATGGCAAGACCTTTCCTGGGAAGAGCGGACCGGTCCGAACGATAGAGCGGCACGGCCGGTCGCCCTAACAAACACTTCGTGAGGGGACTTCATCCCAAGCCCCCGCAAATATCGACGCCGCCACGATCCCGCCGGGATTCCGACGCGCCGCCGTCCGCTGTTTGAACGGCAGGTAACAACGCACTTCAGAACGCATTCAGTGACCTAGGCGCAGTGTCGCTCGTGAAGACCGGCAAAGCCGGTCCGGCCGATACTTCCGGGTTCTCGGCGCCCTAGTCGAAGGATGACGACCATGCTGAAGAAATTTGCTGTTGCCCTCGTCGCGGCGAGCCTGATTTCAGGCCCCGTGCTGGCGCAGGGCACGACCAACGCCACCCCCAACGCGCCGGCGACCACCGGCCAGCCGACCAAGGTCGATACCAAGATCGAGACCAAGTCCACGCTCAACACGCATGCGGTCAAGAAGCACGTCGCCCACAAGCACGTGACCAAGAAGCATGTCGCCAAGCACCATGTGAAGAAGGTGCATGTGAGCAAGGTCAAGCACGGCAAGGCGGTCAAACGTATCAAGAAGCCGGTGCAGAACACCCTCGGCTGACCGTCGCATCCGCCGAAATTGGGGGACGAGCAGGCGCCGCCGGCCGCGGCGCTTGACTCGTCCGCGCGTTTCAAGTGAACATTTTACCGTGCTGGTTCCCCGGGTCGCTCCGGGGACGAAAGAGGGAACACGGACACCGCGATCTCGTCCCGATACGTCTCGTATCGACAACGAAACCGAGGGAATCCGTGGCTGCCCCCGCAACTGTGAGCGGCGAGCCCGCGTCCACAAGGCCACTGGGAAACCGGGAAGGCTGGACGCAACTGGGTGAGGACCCGCGAGCCAGGAGACCTGCCAGCGCAGTCACCCAACCGGTGGACGGGAGGTCCATACGGAGCGGTCTTTCGCAGCGGTGACGGCAATGCCGGTGCGAAGGCCGTGTGAGTGACCCCTCCCACGACATTCCACACCTGAAGTCCGCGTCGCCTGAAGCGTGATTTCGGTTGTGTCCTTCGCAACGGGCTTGGTCTCACCCGATGCGCTCGCCTGGTGCGGGCGCAAACGAAGGAACGTTTGTGCTATGGGGGTTCAAATTCGTATTGTCGGCGTCGCGTTGGGGCTCGGCATCATCGTGCAGGGCGCGCAGGCGCAGGACGCGCCGCCGAGCAGCGCCGTTGAGCTGCCGACGATCGATGTCGGCTCGACCCGCCTCGGTAATGGCGGCATCGTCGGCACCTCGACCAGCGTGATCACCGCCGAGGAGATCGCGCAGTCGCCGCGCCAGACACTCACCGAAATCCTGTCGGAGCAGGCGGGGTTTCAGATCCAGCACATAGGTGCTGGTGTTAATGGCGCCCGCGACGTGGTCGACCTGCGCGGCTTCGGCGCCAGCGCGCCATCCAACGTCCTGGTCCTGGTGAACGGCCGCCGCTTCAACGATTTCGACCTGCAAGGCTTTGATTATTCATCGATTCCGATCAACGCCATCGAGCGCATCGAGATCACCCGCGGCAACAGTGGCGCCGTGCTCTACGGCGACGGCGCTGTCGGCGGCGTCATCAACATCATCACCAAGACCGGCACAAATCGTCCTCCATCGGCCCGCGTGGAGAGCGCCTTCGGGTCGTTTCGATACAAGGAAGGTCGGGCGTCAGCGAGCGGCTCGTCCGGCCCGCTGTCGGTCGCGCTCAGCGGCATCGGCATCACCACCGACGGCTATCGCGAGAACAGCAAGCTGCACCAGAAAGGCCTCAACGGCGACATCCGCTGGGTTACCAACGAGGGCAGCGCCTATTTCAATGTCGTGCTCGACGACCAGAAATTGGGTCTGCCCGGCGGGCGTCTGGTGACGCCGACTTCGAGCCAGCTCGACACCGACCGCACCGGCGCCGCGACGCCGAACGACTACGCCAACAAGCAGGGCCAGAACTACATTCTCGGCGTCACGCGCACGATCGCGCCCGGCATCGAAGCGATCCTCGACGGCAGCTACCGGCGCAAAACGCAGCAGGCCGAACTGTTTTTCAACGGCTCGCCTTATAACGGCGTTGACGCCACGCTCACCACGGCCTCGGTGACGCCGCGGCTGAAGATCGACACCGATGCGCTCGGCCGGCCGGCGAAATTCCTCACCGGTTTCGACTATTACAACACCAAGTTCTCGCAGAGCCGAGCGATGGATCTGCAATCGTCGCCCTATCACGTCTACGATATCACGCAGACGACGGCGGGTTTCTATGCCAACGGCACGGTGGCGGTGCGGCCCGACACCGACATTACCGCCGGCGCGCGCTATCAGCGCAACACCATCTCGGCGCGCGACACTTACGATCCCAATGCACCCTTCGGCTTCGGCGACGCGCAGGGGACACCGCTCGACAAGAGCCAGTGGCAATATGCGGCGCAAGGCGGCATCGAGCATCGCTTCTCGCCCATCCTGGCGGTGTTCGGTCATATCGCGCATAGTTTCCGCGTGCCGAACGCCGATGAGCGCGTCGGGCAGGCGGTGGCGTTCAATTGGCCGACGCCGACGCCGACCAATTTCGATCTGCGCACGCAGACCTCGAACGAAGTGGAAGGCGGCTTCCGCGTGAAGCTCGGGCGCTTCGACTGGCAGACCAGCGTCTACGACATGCGGCTGCATGACGAGATATTCTACAGCCCGGCCACCGGCACCAACATCAATCTCGATCCGACGCATCATTACGGCGTCGAGAACATCGCGTCGTTGCGCGTGACCGATACGGTGCGGCTGAAAGGCACACTGACTTATACGCGCGCGGTGTTCACCGAGGGCATGTATGCCGGCAACGACATCCCGCTGATCTCGAAGTGGACGGCGAATGCCGGCGTCACTTGGAACATCTGGGACAAGTGGGTCGTTTATGACGCTATCGTCCGCTATGCCGGGCCGCGCCGGCTCGACAACGATTCGGCCAATGTGCAGCCGCTGATCGAGGGTCACACGACCATCGACATGCGGTTGGGTGGCGAATTCAAGAACGCGTTCTGGTCGGTCGCGGTCGAGAACCTCTTCAATGAGATGTATTTCGACTACGGCATCGCCAGTACCACCACCATCGGCCGCTACAACGCCTATCCGCAGCCGGGGCGTACCGTCATGGCGCGGCTTGGCTTCAACTGGCCCTGAGCCATCGGCCTGACGACGCGAGGCGCCGTGGTTGTGCCGCCGCGGTGCCTCGCGCCGGATTTCTGCTAGTTTCCGCGACAGATTCGGGGACGGGGGCGATGCAGATCCTGCGCACATTGTTTTTTGCACTCGCGGTGAGCGCCGCGATGCCGGCCTTCGCGGCCGACGATATCGCCGAGGCCATCGACCAGGCGCGCAAGGCCTATCAGTCCGGCGACACAGCGGGCGCCAAGCAGTCGCTCGATCTCGCCTCGCAACTGATCGGCCAGAAAAATGCCGAGAACTTCGCGACGCTCCTGCCGGCGCCACTGCCGGGTTGGAAGGCCGAGAAGGCACAGGCCAATTCCATCGCGATGTTGGGCGGGGCATCGGCGGCAACGCGGCTCTACACCAACGCCAAGGGCGACACGGTCGAGGTGTCGATCACCGGCGATTCCGCGCTGATCATGCAGTTCGGGCCGATGCTCTCCAATCCGGCGATGGCCGGCGCGATGGGCAAGTTGGTGAAGGTCGGCAATCAGCGCGGCCTGCAGACTCAGGAGGGTGACATCATGATGATGATCAACGGCAAATTCCTGATCAACGTGCAGGGCAGTGCCGATGCCGCCGCCAAGCTCGCTTTTGCGCAGGCGATCGACGTCGCCAAGCTGGCGAAGATGTGACTGATTTAGATCAAAAGCCGGGGGGCTTGGGCCGCTAGACAAGCTTCATTACCCCGCCATCGGCGGACTTTGTCCTTTCAGGAGATATCTATGAAGAAATCCATCATCGCCCTTGGCGCTCTGGCGCTGGCCGCCTTTGCCGCAGCGCCGGCCGAGGCGCGTGTCCGTGCGGGCATGCTCACCTGCCAGGTCTCGCCGGGCGTGAGCTTTATCGTCGGCTCGCAGAAGACGCTGGATTGCCGCTTCAAATCGGCGCTCGGCTACAGCGAGCGTTATGCCGGCCGCATGACCCGCGTCGGCCTCGATGTCGGCTTCACCACGGGCGGTACGATTGTCTGGGCGGTCTATGCGCCGTCGCGGCCGGGTCCGGGCGCTCTTGCGGGTGGCTATGCCGGTGCCAGCGCGGAGGCGACGGTCGCCGGGGGGCTCGACGCGAACGCTTTGTTCGGCGGTTTCCAGAATTCGATCGCGCTGCAGCCGCTGTCGGTCGGCGTCCAGCAGGGTCTTGATGTCGCGGCGGGCGTGAGCAGCGTCGAACTCGACTTCGTGCGCTAAGCTCGCGTTCAGCCGGAAACGGAAAGGCCGCCTGCGGGCGGCCTTTTTCATTGGCGACGAGTTACAGTGGCGACCATTCCACCGGCACCAGCTCATAGCCGGTCGCGGTGCGGGCGATGTGGCCGCAGGCCGGGAAGGGGAAATGATAGGCCTCGACCAGCATGCGGTCGGCGGCCGCCTGGTCGAGCATGCGGCGGCGCGCGGCCACCGCCATCGGCCCGTCCATGTCGAACAGAGGCTGCCAGTCCGGATGGCGGGCGAACAGATACGGATTGCGCACGGTATCGCTCATGACCAGCAGCGACATGCCGCCGGAATGAATGGCGAAGGCCGTGTGGCCAGGTGTGTGGCCAAAGGCCGGCACCGAGACGATGCCGGGCGCGACCTCGTCGCCTGGCCTGAAGCGGCGCACCTCCTTGGCGATGTCGTGGAAGATGCGCCGCGCGTTGCGGAAATAACCGAGCACAGCGCCGCTGGCGCGGCTTTGGTTGCCATCGTCCATCCAGAATGACCATTCCGGCTCCGGCACCCAAATTTCAGCATGGCGAAAAACCTTGGCGCCATCTTTGGTCTTGAGGCCGTCGATGTGATCGGGGTGGAAATGCGAGATCAGGATGGTGTCGATCCGGTCCGGCGGCACGCCGGCCGCGGCGAGGTTGGCGATCAGGCTGCCGGCCGTATCGGTGATCTGCCCGGCGGTGCCGGTGTCGATCAGGACCAGCCGGCGGCCGGTGTCGACCAAGAGCGCGGTGAACGAGATCGGCAGCACACTGGGCGGCAGGAAGGCGGCGTCGAGCGCCGCGTTCACCTCGGCGCCACCGGCATTGCGGATGAACTTGTCGTCGATCGGCAGATACCAGACGCCGTCATAGAGCGCCGTGAGGCGATAATCGCCGAGCCGGTAGCGATAGACGCCCGGCGCCTGGAGCGGCGCGGCCGCAGCAGGCTGGAGGCCGAGCAGGGCGGTGGTTGCGGCGGCACCGGCGAGCATGGCGCGGCGGGACACTCCGGACATCGTCATAGCCTCTGCCCACAGCCGGCGTTGCGCTGGCCGGTCTACTCAGTCTAACACCGCGCATCGGGGGCTTATTGCGGGGAAGCGGCATGCGACTACCAATCTTCGCGGCCTGCGGCGTGCTGCTGCTCATGGGCGGTTGCGCCAGTGACGACCTCGGCCCCAGCGCCAGCGAGTTGAAGGCACGGTGGGACGCGCAGAACGTCTTCCCCGCCAATTACAAGGCCGATTTGCTGGCTTACCTGAAGACCTATCTGAACGATCCGACCGGTGTGCGCAGCGCCTCGGTATCCGCGCCGTTCCTCAAGGAGGTGGGGCCGGGCGAGCGCTATATCGTCTGCGTGCGCTATAATGCGCGCAATACCGACGGCAAATATCTGGGATTGAAGGACGGGGTGGCGGTCTATGTGACGGCCAAGCTCGACCGCTTTTTCGATGCGCCGATCGAGGTGCGCGAGCTGTGCAAGCAGGCGGCCTATGTGCCGTTTCCGGAGTTGGAGAAGCTCACGCGCTGAACGGCGGAAGCAGGCAGAATTGTTTGTGTGCGAACAAATTATTTAAGCAACGAAGAAAAACGCGTCACGCCGCCCATCCAGGCTACGTAACGGACCGCCGAGCATCACACACGGCGGCAGCAAGTCAGACAGAAAAGCTGGAAGTCAGCTCGGGCGTCTGAAGGTCACTTGACCTTGAGGTTCTCCGCGGACGTCTTGCCGCGGTTCTCGACGAGCTCATACTGAACGCTCTGCCCTTCGTTCAGTGTGCTGAGGCCTGCACGTTCGACTGCCGAAATGTGCACGAACACATCCTTCCCACCTTCTTGGGGCTGGATGAATCCATAGCCCTTCGTCGGATTGAACCACTTCACGGTGCCCTGAGGCATTGCTAGATCTCCGAAGTATTACCAACGCTTTCAGTCTGGCACAGTCTGCAACCGGCGAACAAGGTCTTGCACGCCTCAAGAGCGGCCGGATTTGAGTTATTTTTTATGGGTGCAGAAACGGTTCGGCTCCGGGGGCGCTGGTGCCGGGTGAGGGGATTGAACCCCCGACCTTCGGTTTACAAAACCGCTGCTCTACCGCTGAGC
The DNA here is from genome assembly GCA_029255525.1 of Pseudolabrys sp. Lineage (GTDB taxonomy): Bacteria > Pseudomonadota > Alphaproteobacteria > Rhizobiales > Xanthobacteraceae > Pseudolabrys. The sequence continues at coordinate 990 of JANLJK010000356.1, read as the reverse complement.
TAACCCGGCTGCCGGTGCGACGCAGAGCTAGCAGCGTCGCTGCGCCGCGACAAGCGGGCTCATCGTCGGCTTTTGGAGGGCCATCCCATAGCGGTTTCATATGGCCGATAAGAAAACGCCCCGCACAAACCGTGCGGGGCGCTGATCTTTTGGTCGGTATGGCGGCCGCTGTCGCGGCCGGGCCACGGGCTTACGAGATGTCCCGGTCCTTGGTTTCGGGCAGGAAGAAGAACCCGACGATCACCGTGATCGACGCGAAAATGATCGGGTACCAGAGGCCGGCATAGATATCGCCGGTCGAGGCCACGATGGCGAAGGAGGTCGCCGGCAACAGGCCGCCGAACCAACCGTTGCCGATGTGATACGGCAGCGACATCGAGGTGTAGCGGATGCGGGTCGGGAACAACTCGACCAGCATGGCCGCGATCGGCCCGTACACCATCGTGACAAAGATCACGAGGACGAACAGCAGACCGATGATCGCGGCTACCCGCGGCTGGAAGATATCGAACGGGTTCGACATCTTCACAATCTGCGCGTCACCGGCCTTCGGATAGCCCGCCGCCTGGATCGCCGCGAGCACCGCCGGATTCGACGCCGCAGCCGCGGTGTAGGGCACATCCTTGCCGTTGATGACGACCTTCACGCCGGAGCCCGCCGCGCCGTAGGAGGTCGTGTACTTGACCGACGACTGGGACAGGAAGGCGCGCGCCGTGTCGCACGGTGCGGTGAACACGCGAGTGCCGACCGGGTTGAACAGATCGCCGCAGCCTGCGCGATCGGCCACCACCTCGACCTTCACCGTCTCGATCGCCTTTTCCAGCGCCGGATTGGCGTTGGTGGTGATCATCTTGAAGATCGGGATGAAGGTGAGTGCCGCGATCAGGCAGCCCGCCAGGATGATCGGCTTGCGGACGATCTTGTCGCACAACGCGCGGATCACGAGGATGAAGGCGGTGCCGACCAGCTCCTAGCAGGCGATCAGAAGTT
>JANLJK010000355.1 GCA_029255525.1 Pseudolabrys sp. | reverse complement strand
CCACGAGCCCGAACGATATCGCCAGCCGCGCCTGGTGGGGCGCGGCGTTCCCCGATCATCCGTATGGCCGCGAGACCAAGGGCTCGCTCGATACCGTGCCGCGCATCACCGCCGACGACTTGCGTGACTATGTGCGCAGGACCTTTGCGCGTAACGAATTGACGGTCTCGATCGTTGGCGACGTCGATGCCAAGACGGCCGGCGAACTGATCGACCGTGCCTTCGGCGCCTTGCCGGCCAAGAGCGACCTCAAACCCGTCGCCACGGCGACACCGCGCGGCCTCGGCCGCCGCATCGTTATCAATCTCGACGTGCCGCAGGCAGTGATGACCTTCGGCGGCAACGGCATCGAGCGTAACGATCCGGATTTCATGGCCGCCTATATCGTCAACCATATCCTCGGCGGCGGCAGTTTCTCGTCGCGGCTCTATCGGGAAGTGCGCGAAAAGCGCGGCCTGGCTTACGGCGTGTCCGACAGTCTGGTGTGGTTCAGGCGCGCGGCCGTGGTGCTCGGCGGCACGGCGACGCGCGCCGACCGTACGGCGGACGCGCTTGACATCATCGAGAAAGAAACCAAGCGCATGGCCGACGAAGGGCCGACGGCCGAAGAGATGGCGGCGGCGAAATCGTTTCTCAAAGGCTCCTACGCGCTGTCGCTCGATTCGTCGGCCAAGGTCGCGGCCCAGTTGACGCAGATCCAACTCGACAAGCTTGGCATCGATTACATCGACAAGCGCGGTGCCATGATCGACGCCGTCACCATCGAGGACGCCAAGCGCGTCGCCAAGCGTCTCTACGGCGGCGGCATGCTGGTGACCGTGGCGGGCCGCCCCAAAGGGCTCGCCTCGACGGGAACCGTGGAATAGTGCGGGCGTTGATCCGGCTGATGTCCTGACCTTCCCCGAGAACAATTTCCATGACCATCCATCAGTCCATCGACAATGCGCTGGCCAAGAATGTCGGCGCGCACGGCCTTGCTGACGACGCGCTGGCCGCGGCACTGGCCCGCGCGGAAGGCGCGCTCGACCGCCTGCGCCAGCACTACACCGAAGGCACGCTGCCTTTGTTGCGCCTGCCCGAGAAGAAGGACGACCTGTCGGAAATCACAGGCGCCGCGCGCAAGCTGGCCGAGGGCGCGAGCGATGTCGTCATCCTCGGCACCGGCGGCTCGTCGCTCGGCGGACAGACTTTGTCGCAACTGGCCGGCTACGCGGTGCCCGGCGTCGGCGCGCTGAAAGCCCCGCCGCGGCTGCACTTCATCGACAATCTCGATCCGCTGTCCTTCGGCGAGATGCTCGCCAAGCTGCCACTTGCCACCACGCGCTTCGTCGCCATCTCCAAGTCCGGCGGCACCGCCGAGACCTTGATGCAGACCATCGCGGCTTTGTCGGCGTTCAAGCAGGCGGGCCTCGATCCGCGCACCGGCTTCCTCGGCATCAGCGAGCCGGCGAAAGAGAGCAAGCGCAACGGCTTGCGTGACCTGCTCACCAAGCATCAGGTGACGCTGCTCGACCACGACACGCAGGTCGGTGGCCGTTATTCGGCGCTGACCAATGTCGGTCTGCTGCCGGCGGCGGTGCTCGGTCTCGACGTCGCCGCCATTCGTCAGGGCGCGGCCGCCGCGCTGGCGCCGGTGTTGAACAAAGCCAAGCCGGCCGATGTTCCGGCTGCGGTCGGCGCCGCGCTTGCCGTCGCGCTCGCCGAAACCAAGGCCAAGTCGATCAGCGTGCTGATGGCCTATACCGACAGGCTCGAACGCCTGACGCGCTGGTATGTGCAGCTCTGGGCCGAAAGCCTCGGCAAAGAAGGCAAGGGCACCACGCCGCTGGCGGCGCTCGGACCGGTCGACCAGCACAGCCAGGTGCAGCTTTTCATCGGCGGCCCGCGCGACAAGTTGTTCAACGTCGTGCTGGTGAAGGGCGCTGGCCTCGGGCCGCGCATGGACGCCGAACTGTCCAAGATCGCCGGCGAGCCGGGCTTTGCCGGCAAGACCATCGGTGACCTTGTGTCGGCGGAAGGCCGCGCCACCGCCGAGACATTGGCCAAGAACGGCTGCCCGGTGCGCATCTTCACGCTCGACAAGCTCGACGAGAGGACGCTCGGCGAACTGATGATGCATTTCATGCTGGA
>JANLJK010000354.1:17524-22418 GCA_029255525.1 Pseudolabrys sp. | reverse complement strand
ATAGCGATAGTGGTGGGCGTTGAAATAGCCCCGCTTATGCTTGACGAAAGTCTGGGTGAGGGCGTCGAACCGCTTGGTGGTGCCGAACCAGACGAAGCGGTTGGTCAGATACTTGATCTCGGTGCCGAACGCCGCCTCGTTGGAGCGGCGCACGATGGAGTTGATGCCATCGGCGCCGACGATGAGGTCGACGTCGCCAAGCTCGTCGACAGTGTTGATCGTGCGGTTGAACTCGATCCTGACGCCGGCCTTGCGCGCCTCGCGCTGCAACAATTGTATCAGATGCAGCCGGCCCACGGCGGTGAAGCCGACGCCGTCGATCCTGATCGTCTCGCCGCCGTGGACGATCTTGATATCCTTCCAGCGCTCCAGTTCCGGGGTGATGGCGGCGTGGGTTTCCGGGTCGTCCTCTTTCAGGAACTCAAGGGCGCTGTCGGAGAACACGACGCCGAAGCCGAACGTCGAGTCCGGCGCGTTCTGCTCGATGACGGAAAGGTCGGAGACCAGCCCGCTGCGCTTGAGGAGAATGGCGAGATAGAGACCGGAGGGGCCGGCACCGACGATACGAACGCGCATGTCATCACCCACTATTGTTTCGACTGACGTATTCGGGCAGGTCGCTACATCCGCGTGGCGGCCTGTTTCTTCTGTAGATTTCGTGCGAATTGCCATTCGCCGGAGGCGATCGTCTTGGCAACGTAATCACGCAGCAACTGGATGGCCGATCGCGTCGACACCGCATAGGTGCGCGCACGATTGACGTACAGATTCCAGGTGACGCCGAGCGTTTTCACAGGCGCGGCCGTGAACTCGTCCTGGTCCTCCAGCCGCTGATAGATCCCGGAATAGGGCATGAGCGTGTAGCCCAGACCGCGCCGCGTCAGTTCGAGGCACAATTGCAGGGTTTCCGCCTCGAACCGGTTGCGGAAGCGATAACCGGCGCGCCGCATCGCGTTCTCGACATAAACGCTGATAACGTTCGGCCGCCCCGGCAGAATCATATGAGCGATGCCGAGCCGCGACAAAGGTACCGGCGTATCGAGCCGCAAGCCGGCCTTACGGTCGCCGACCAGCACAAGCGGCTCATAGAGAAGCGGCGTGACGGAGAACGTATCCGGCGCGGTTTCGGTCGATGCCATCACGGCCGCATCCACCGTGCCGGATTCCATCCAGAGACGGATAGCGTTGTTGATACCTTCATAGACGCGCAGCTTGGTGTCGGGCACGTCGCGGAGAATGTATTCGGCGAACGGCGCCGTAACGATGCGTTGGAACGAGAAGGGCAGCGCCAGGTTGAACTGGCTCGACCCGCGCTTGCCGATGTCGTCGCGCAGCAGGTGAAGCTCGCGCAGGATCGGACGGGCCCGGTCAGCCAGTATCTGGCCGGCATCGGTGAGCCGGATGCCCTGCGGTGTCCGCACCAAAAGCGCGGTGCCGACCTCGTGCTCCAGGAGCGAGATCCAGCGTGAGAGCGAGGGCTGCGACATGCGCAGGTCGGCGGCCGCCTTGTTGATGCTGCCAAGCTCAACGATCCGCAAAAAATACTCGATATGGCTGACTTCCATAGCGGCTGTACCTCCCCGGGTGGTTATTCATTCTGTTTATAACGCGTATAGAGCATCACACGCTTTTCGAGAACAGAAATCTGGGGAATTTAACGCCTTGTTCGCCCAGGAGCGCTCTGTTGATCGAGCTCTACAACGCCCCGGTATCCACCTGCAGCCAGAAGGTCCGCATGGCCCTCTGGGAAAAGGACATTGCGTGGCAGGACCGCGTGATCGTGTTTCAACGCAACGATCACCTGAGCGACTGGTATCTCGCGATCAATCCGAACGGCGTCGTGCCGGCGTTAGTCCACGACGGCAACACGATCATCGATTCCTCGGTAATCAACGAATACCTCGACGATGTCTTTCCGCAGACGCCGTTGCGGCCGGAGACGGCCGTCGAAATCGCGCATATGCGCGCGTGGCGGCAGTTCATCGACGAGGTGCCGACGGTTGCCATCCGCTATCCGTCCTTCAACGCCGCCTTCGTCCACATCTGGAGCAACATGAGCGACGAGGAGCATCGGCAATATGTCGATCGCCGGCCGTTGCGGAAGCACTTCTACCGTCGCATGGGCCGCGACGGCTTCTCCAAGGAGGAAGTCGACGCCGCGCTCGAAATGCTGCGGCTGACCGTCGAGCGCATGCAGGCTTCGCTCGCGCAATCCGAATGGTTGGCGAACGATATGTTCACCTTGGCCGACATCAGCATCATGCCGACCATCGTGCGCATGGACGACCTTGGGCTCGCCCATCTATGGGCCGATCTGCCGAAGGTCGGCGACTGGTACGACCGCATCCAAAAACGTCCGGCCTTCGCCAAGACCTACGGCGCCGGTTCACGCGACATCCATCCAAGCTGCTGACAAACAACAAACGAAAGGGAGAGAACAATGGCTATGGCGAAAGGCAACAAGGTCATCGTCACCATCGCGCCCACGGGCGGCATGGCGAGTAAGAAGCAAAATCCCGATCTGCCGACCCAGCCGGAGGAAATCGCCGAGGACGTGTACCGCTGCTACAACGCCGGCGCGAGCGTCGTCGCCGTGCATGCGCGCCGTCCCGACGATCTCGCCACCTGCAATCCGGCGATCTACCGGCAGATCAACTCACTGATCCGCGCCAAATGCGACATCGTCATCAACAACTCGACCGGCGGTGGCATCAATGGTGACATGGTGCGCCAGGGGCCGAACGGCTATCCCGAAATCATGTTCGACGAACGCCTCAAGGGCATGGAAGCCGGCGCCGAGATGTGCACGCTCGATCCGACGACGATCATCGCCAGCTTCGAAGGTCGTGAGATCCTGATGCAGACTTCGCCGGAGCGGTGCCACCAGCTCGCATCGATGATGAAGGAGCGCGCCATCAAGCCGGAATGGGAGGTGTTCAGCCCGACCCATCTGTTGCAGGACGTGCAGGCCTGCATCGCCGCTGGCCTCGATGAGCCGCCGTATTTCATCAACTTCGTGCTCGGCGTCGGCGCGTTCCAAGGCGCGATGCCCTACACGCCGCGCATCCTTCAGCAGATGGTCGACATGATGCCGAAGGACGCGATCTTCAACGTCAGCGCCATCGGGCCGCACCAGCTCAATGCCGGCGTGCAATCCATCCTGCTCGGCGGCCATGTGCGCGTCGGCCTCGAGGACAATCTCTATTATTCACGCGGTCGGCTCGCCAAGAACATCGAGCAGGTCGAGCGCATCGTCCGCATCATCCGCGACCTCGGCTTCGAACCGGCGACGCCGGCCGAAGCGCGCGAATTGATCGGACTGCCGCGCAAGAAACCGTCGCACTGATCGCGGCTTATAAACTCCAAGGCTCGACATGAAGTTCTATATCGGCACGGACGTCGGCGGGACGTTCACGGATCTGTGGGTCGCCGACGACACTGGCAAGAACCAGGTGTTCAAGGCGCCCACCACGGCGGACGTTCTCGGCGGCGTGATGGATGCCGTCAGTCTGGCGGCGGACGCTTACAAGCTGTCGCTCGAGGCGTTCTGCTCCGGCATCGAGAAGTTCGGCCACGGCACGACGGTCGGCTTGAACGCGCTGCTGACCGGGCGGGCGGCCAAGACCGGCATCGTGACGACGGCGGGCTTTGCCGACACTTTGGAGATCGGGCGCATCCGTCGGCAGACCTCGGGCCTGAGCGAGTCCGAGGTCACCGACTTCTTCAACCATAACCGCTTCGCGCCACTGGTGCCGCGCGAGCTCATCGTCGAGATGCAGGAACGGATCGACGCCAACGGCACGGTGCTGATCCCGCTCGACGAGAAGGCCGCGCGGACGGCGTTGCGACAACTGAAGGAAAAACAAGTCGAGGCCGTCGCGGTCTGCACCTTGTGGGCCACCGTCAATCCGGTCCACGAAAAACGGCTGAAGGCGCTCATCGCCGAAGAGCTGGGCGATATCTTCGTCTCGTTGTCGCACGAGATTTCTCCGGTTGTCGGCGAATACGGCCGCATGTCGACGACCGCGGCCAATGCCTCGCTGGGGCCGATCGCCGGACGTTACCTCGCGCGCCTGGAGGCGACGCTGAAGTCGCATGGCATGCGCGTGCCGATCCTGATGATGACCAATGCTGGCGGCGTGCTGCCGACGGACGTGCTCAATGACCGGCCGGCCTATTCGCTGTTCTCCGGGCCGGCGGCGGGCGTGATCGGCTCGCTGGTCCTATCGGAGCGCCTCAAAACGCCGAACGTGCTGACGACCGATATCGGCGGCACCAGCTTCGACGTCGGCGTGATCGTCGCCGGCAAGCCGATCCGCCGGTCCGACATCGCGCTCGCCGGCGCCGACATCCGCGTGCCGTCGATCGACGTGGCGTCGATCGGCGCGGGCGGCGGCAGCATCGCCTCGGTGACCTTCGGCGACCTCACGGTCGGTCCGCAGAGCGCGGGCGCGCGACCGGGCCCGGCCTGTTACGGCCGCGGCGGCACACAGCCGACGGCGACGGACGCCGACTTGGTGCTCGGCGTGCTCGATCCCGACAACTTCATCGGTGGCCGTATGCGCCTCGACATCGAGGCGGCGCGCAAGGCCATCGACGAGAACGTCGCCAAGCCGCTCGGCATGAGCATCGAAGAAGCGGCCTGGGGCATTCGCGAGATCCTCGACAACAAGATGGCCGACCTGTTGCGGCGGGTGACGATCGAACGCGGTTACGACCCGGCCGAATTCGCGTTGCTCGCCAATGGCGGGGCAGGGCCGTCGCATGCCTGGGTGCTGGCGCGCGAGCTTGGGCTCAAGAGCTTCATCGTGCCGGCCGCCGCCACCGGCCAGTCGGCCTATGGCTGCGCCAATTCCGATCTCGGCCTCACCGACGACCGTCCGGTCTATCTGCG
>JANLJK010000354.1:4034-17424 GCA_029255525.1 Pseudolabrys sp. | reverse complement strand
GAAGGTCTGTTCGGCCGCGGCGCGGGCTATGCGCAAGCCGGCTTCGAGGTCCTCGCGCTGCGCACGATCGGCCACGGCAAGCTCAAGCCGGCCGCGACCGCGATGCAAGGCGACAAACTGGTGCCGGTCGGCCAGCGGCGCGTCGTGTTCGACGATCCGCGCAGCCCGGTGACGGCGGCGATCTATCGCATCCAGTTCCCGCGCGCGGACGAGGAGGCGAAAGGCCCCTGCATCGTCGAGTATCCGGGCCAGAGCGTCGTCGTGCCGCCGGGCAGCGTCGCGCGCGCCGACGCCTTCGGCAATCTTCACGTCACGTCTGGAGGTGCGCAATGACCGAACTCAGCGCGGTTCATTACGAAGTCATCCGCTCGCGCCTGCTCGCGACCACCGAGGAGATGCGCATCGCCTTGCAGAGCGTGTCCGGCTCGCCGACCGTCACCGACGCGTCGGACTTCTTCACCGGCCTGTTTTTGCCGGACGGATCGTTCGCCTCGATGGGCTTCCAGGTGACGTATCAGGCGCCGGTCGTCGGCCATCTGATCCGCCACATCAACAAGAGCCCGCAGAAATATCCGGTGCGGGCCGGCGATATGTTCCTCGGCAACGACCCCGTCGTCGGCGCGCTGCATCAGAACGACGTGCAGATGGCCGGGCCGATCTTCGTCGGCGGCAAGGTCATCGCCTGGGCCGGCGTCGAGGCGCATGAGACCGACGTCGGCGGCATGGACTTCGCGAGCTGGTCGCCCAAGGCGCGCGACGTGCGCCAGGAAGGCTTCCGCGTGCCCTGCATCAAGCTGGTGGAAGAGGGCCATCTGCGCGAGGACTTCCTCGACGTGATCCTCACCGCCTCGCGGCTGCCGTCGCAGCTCGGCCTCGACATCCGCGCCTTCATGGCGACCATCAATGTCGCGCAGGACCGCATCACGGCTCTGTGCAAGCGTTATGGCGCGGAAACCGTGTCCGCCGTCATGCGGCGCATGATCGACGGCTCCGAGACGCGCACCCGCGCGCGCATCCGCGAATTGCCGGACGGCGTCTATCACGCCTCGGACTTCCTGGAGCATGACGGCCACGACAACCTGCTGTTCAAGATCGATCTGAAGCTGACCAAGAAGGACGACTTCCTGTCGTTCGACTTCAGCGGCTCCAGCAAGCAGGCGCGCGGCTTCATCAACTGCACGCGCTCCGGCCTGGAGGGCGGCGTCGCCGGCGCGCTGCTGCCGATGCTGGCCTATGACATCCCGTGGAACGACGGCGTCTTGCGCGCGTCGGAAGTGATCGCGCCGGATGGCCTCATCTGCACCGCGACGTTCCCGGCGCCGGTCGGCGCCGCGACGGTGGAGAGCATCTGGGTCGTGTCGAACGTCGCGACCGCGGCGCTCAACAAGATGCTGTCCTGCAGCGACGCCTATCGCGCGCGCGCGCAGGCGGTCAGCGACGGCACGATGGCGACGTTCAATCTCGGCGGCATCAACCAGTTCGGCGAGCCGTTCGGCTTGCATCTGATGGACCCCCTGGCCGGCGGCTATGCCGCCTTCGCCAGCCGCGACGGCATGGACGCGGGCGGCCCGATCAATGCGCCGATGCCGAGCATCGCCGACGTCGAACGCAACGAGCAGGTGGTGCCGTTGTTCTATCTGCACCGGCGGCTCTCGCCCGACAGCGGCGGCGCAGGCCAGTATCGCGGCGGCCGTTCGGCCGAGGTGGCCTTGACGCTCGGCGGCATCGCCGAAGCGGAAGCCCTGATCATGACGCACGGCGCCGAAGTGCCGAACACCGTCGGCGCCTTCGGTGGCTGGCCGGGCGGCACGGTCGTGCAGTCCATGGCCTGGGGCGCGGTGGAGAACGGCCGCCCGACGGAGGGAAGGCTGGAGGACTTCGGCCCGAAGCCGGGATTGATGCGCATGACCAACCGCGACGTCTTCGCCGTCACCTGGCAAGGCGGCGGCGGCTGGGGCGATCCGCTGGATCGCGATCCGGACGCCGTCCGCGCCGACCTGTCCTGCGGCGCGATCTCGGCGGATGCCTGCGAAACAATCTACGGCGTGCGGATCGCAAACGGCATGGTGGATGAAGCCGCCACCTTGCAACTGCGAAGCGATCTGCGGAAACGCCGCATCGCAAGTGTGCGTCATTCCGCGCAGAAAATTGACGGCGATGTCATTGCGCGCATCGGTCCGAATCTGAAGGTGGTGCGCAACGACGACGGCGTTTACGTCGTCTCCGCCGCCGGCGTCCGCCTGGCCTCGGGCTCGACCTGCTGGCGTCAAGGCGCCGTCGCGCAAACCATCGCGGTAGCGGCTCAAGCCCACCGCATCACGCTGCACCGGGATCTGTCGATGACCGCTTTCTACTGCCCGGGCTCGGGCGCGCTGCTGGCGGTCGACGTCCACGAGACCGCGGCACCGCCAAGAGACGACATCGTGCTCGATCTTTCACGATTGCAAGACGCTTAAGACACAAACAAAGCAAGGGGAGGAAATAATGAAAATCAGCCAGTATCTCGGACTCGCCGCCGCCATTGTCATGCTCGGCGGCATGCATTCCGCGGCGAGCGCGCAAACCAAAGTGAACGTCGGCTACACTGCCGCGGGCGACTTCCTGCCGGTGTTCGTGGCCAAGGAGAAAGGCTACTTCGACAAGCGCGGCCTGGATGTGACCCTGACGCGTGTCGCACTCGCTTCGACCGTGCCGGCGGCGTTGATGTCGAATTCGGTGCAGATCGGCACCGGCACCGGCCCAGGCCTGCTGCAGGCCTCGGAAGGTGGCCTGGATCTGGTCGCGGTCAGCGGCGCGGCGCGACAGATGCGCAGCAATGCGACCGTCAGCGTCGTTGCCCGCAAGGACGCCAAGATCGCCACGCCGGCCGATTTCAAGGGCAAGAAGGTCGGCGTGCCCGGCCTGAACAGCGTACTCGATGTCGTGTTCCGCAAATGGCTGAAGGAGCGGGGCGTCGCGGTCGACAGCGTCACGTTGGTCGAGGCGCCGTTCCCGCAGATGAATGATATGCTGCGCGGCGGCACGCTCGATGCGGTGACGGTGCTCGATCCGTTCCGGTTGAAGATCGTCGGCGATGGCAACGGCGTCAAGGTTGCCGACTACTTCAGCGACGTGAAGGACGGCATGCTGTTCGGCTTCTGGATCGCGACGCGCACGTGGGCCGATGCGAACCCGGCCGCCGTCAAGGCGTTCCGCGAGGCGAGCGCGGAAGCCATCGCCTATATCAAGGCCAATCCCGACGACGCCAAGACGATCGAGGCCAAATATCTCGGCGTGAAGACGCCCGGCTTTGCCTCGTTCGACATCGAGATCAAGCCGGCCGACCTGCAGGACTATGCCGCGATCGGCAAGGATCTGGGCCTGCTCAGAAAGGATATCGACGCCGCCCGTCTCATCGCCAAATGATGATCGCCTGATTGGCGAAGACGAAAGACGCAAATGACTGCCATCGATATTCGCGACGTTTCGTTGGAATACGGCGAGGGCTCCGGCGCTCGCCTTATTCTCAGCGACATCAGTCTCACCGTCAGATCGGGCGAATTCCTATCCGTCATCGGGCCCTCGGGCTGCGGGAAAACGACTCTCTTGCGGCTCATCGCCGGCCTGGTGACGCCGACGCGCGGCGCGATCCTCTGTGGGGATCGCAAGGTCGATCGGCCGTCGCGCGATCGCGCCATCGTGTTCCAGGACTACGGCAGGGCGCTGCTGCCCTGGCGGAAGATTTGGTCGAACGTGGCCCTGCCGCTGGAGGGCGGCAATATTCAGGGCGCCGCCTTGCGGGAGAGGGCGATCGAGCTCTTGAAGGTGATGCGGCTCGAGGCGGTTGCCGACCACTATCCCGACCAGTTGTCCGGCGGCATGCAGCAGCGGGTGCAGATCGCCCGCTCGCTCGCACAAGAGCCAAAGATCTGGCTGATGGACGAGCCGTTCGGCGCGCTGGACGCCATCACGCGGCAACAGTTGCAGGACGAGGTCGCAAGGCTTGCCGCCGAGCGCAACATGACGGTCGTGTTCATCACGCACGATCTGGAGGAGGCGATCTATCTCGGCGACCGGGTCGTGGTGCTAGGCGCGCATCCGGGCCGCGTCGTCGAGGAGATTTCGGTCGACCTGCCGAAGCCGCGCGATCAGCTGACGACGCGCGAGGATCCGCGGTTCCTGGCGCACCGGCATCATCTCTTCGGCCTGCTACAGGGGCATTGACGTGAAAGCGCTCGCGCGAGGTCTGATCCTGCCGGCCACAGCCGTCATCGGCTGGGAGCTGGCCAGCCGGGCAGGCGTGCTGTCGCTGGACACTTTCTCGCGCCCGTCCGACGTCGTTGTCGCTGGCGCCGCCGCCTTCGTCGATGGCAGCCTCCTGCTCGCAACATTGCAGACGCTGCAAGCAGCGGCCGTCGGTCTGTGCCTCGCCATCGCCCTGGGCGTGCCGATCGGCATGATCATCGGCGTATCGGCGGCAACGCGCCTGACCGTGGCGCCGACGCTTGAGGTCTTGCGGCCGGTGCCGCCGGTCGCGCTCATTCCGCTGTCGCTGCTGATCCTCGGCTTCGGCGTATCGATGGAAGCCGCCGTGGTGGCCTTCGCCTGCGTCTGGTCGGTCATGATCGCGACAACGGCGGCCGTGCGCTCGATGGAAGGACGGCTCGCCGAAGTGGCACGCGCGCTGGAAATGAGACCGCTCGCTTATATGCGCAAGATCGTTCTGCCGGCCGCGCTCGCCCGCATCGCCGTCGGCGTCCGCGTCGCGGTCGGCATCGCGCTGGTCGTCGCGGTTACCGTCGAGATCGTCGTGAACCCGCGCGGCCTCGGTTACGGCATGATCATCGCGCAGCAGTCGCTGCGGCCCGATCTCATGTATGCGCAGCTCCTGTGGATCGGCTTTGTCGGCTGGGTCATCAACTGGGGCTTGCTCGCGCTCGATCGCCGCTATCTCAGCCACTTTGCCAATGCCGGGCGGCGCTAGACATGCTGACGCGCATCATCCTCGCTCTTCTTCTGCCGCTGATCCTGCTGGCGCTCTGGCAAGCCGCCGCGGGGGCAGGGATGCTGTCGCCGGCCTACTTTCCGGCGCCGCTGCAGACGCTCGACGCGCTCACGACCTCCGTCGTCACCGGCAAGCTCTGGGGCCCGTTCGCGGCGACCGCCTGGCGCATGTTCCAGGGTTGGTTCGCGGCCTCGCTCGCCGGCGTCATCCTCGGCGCCGTGATCGGCTTCTCCCGGACCGCCCGGGAGCTCCTGCAGCCGACGCTGGAGTTCCTGCGGCCGTTTCCGGCCTCGGCGGTCATCCCGGCGGCGATCCTGATCTTCGGCCTGTCCAACGCGATGGCGGTCTGGGTGATCGCCTTCGGCTCGATCTGGCCGGTACTGCTCAGCACGCTGCACGGCTTTGCCGCCATCGAACCGCGGCTCAAGGAAGTGTCGGCGGCGCTCGAAATGCGGCCCGTGGACTATCTGCGCAAGGTGGCGCTGCCGAGCGCGCTGCCGGACATTTTCACCGGCGTCAGGATCAGCCTGTCGATCGCGCTCATCCTCGCCGTGGTCGTTGAAATGCAGTCGGCGCAGCCCGGGCTTGGCCAGAATATATTGCTCGCGCAACGCATGTACAGAAGTCCAGAACTCTATGCAGGCATTGTTGTTTTAGGCTTGTTCGGCCTGGCCATTAGCTGGGTTCTGGAGCGTGTCGAACAGCGCCTCCTGGCCTGGAAGATACGCCGCTAATATTCCATAATATGTCTTATGCGAATCCGATATTGGTTCGCAGCCGCGGAGCGGCTTTGGTACGGTCCGGCGAATCCCGCCGTACCCCGACCGAAGCCAATGCCCCCCATGAAGCCCTCCCGCGATATTTCCCGCCTGATCGAGATCATGGCCGCGCTGCGCACGCCCGGCAGCGGCTGTCCCTGGGACCTGGAGCAGGATTTCGACAGCATCGCGCCTTACACCCTCGAGGAAGCCTATGAGGTCGCCGACGCCATCGCCCGTGGCGACCTGGCGCATCTCAAGGACGAGCTCGGCGACCTGCTGCTGCAGGTCGTGTTCCATGCCCGCATGGCCGAGGAACTGGGCGCGTTCCAATTCGAGGACGTGGTCGAAGCCATCACCACTAAGATGATCCGCCGCCATCCGCACGTCTTCGCCGACGCCGACGGCAAGACCGCCGACGCTGTCAAAGGCCTCTGGGAGCAGATCAAGTCGCAGGAGAAGGCCGAGGCCAAGGCGGAGCGCGGCGACGACGACGCGCCCCAAGGCGCGCTCGCCGGGGTGCCGCTGGCCCTGCCCGCGCTGACGCGCGCGCTGAAACTCCAGAACAAGGCTAGCCAGGTCGGCTTTGACTGGAACGATCCGCGCGCCGTGCTGGCGAAAATTCGCGAGGAGGCCGACGAGATCGAGGCCGCGCTCGACGCCAATGACGCGCTCGATGCCGCCAAGGAAGTCGGCGACCTGCTGTTCGCGGTCGTCAACCTCGCCCGCCACCTCAAGGCCGATCCGGAAGGCGTATTGCGCGGCACCAACCTGAAATTCGAGCGCCGCTTTGCTTCGATCGAACGCGCGCTCGCCGCAAAAGGCAAAGCGCCGCAGGATGCGACGCTCGCCGAGATGGATGCGTTGTGGGACGCCGCGAAGGCGGCCGAGAAAGCCGCCTCCGCGTCGTGACGTCGGGCCTTAGGCCCGCGCCGGCCGGATGCTGGCCACCGGCGCCGGGCTCGCCGCGCTGACCGAGCCCTTGATCGCCGCCGAGCATGCCGCGCTGACCAGCGCCGCGAACACGACATAAGCGCACAGGAACCACGGCTGGTTGCCGTTCGCCGCGATCAGATAGGTCGCGATGATCGGCGTGATGCCCGAGGCGAAGATGCCGGAGAACTGATAGACGAACGAGATGCCGGTATAGCGCACCCGGGCGTCGAACAGATCGCAGAACAGCGCCGCTTCCGGCCCGTAGCACATCGCGTAGATGATGCCGAAGGGCAGGATCAGCGACACGAAGATCGACACGATGTCGCCGCTGCTCATGAACCAGAAGGCCGGGAAGGCCGAGATCGCCAGCAGCACCGAGCCGATGGCGTAGGTCCTGCCCCTGCCCCATTTGTCGGACAAAGCGCCGAACAGCGGGATGAAGAAGATCATCACGAAGGCCGACGAGCACACCGCCCACAAGGCCGTGGTGCGCGAGATGTGCACCGTGTTGACGAGATAAGCGATGCTGAACACGGCGAAGACATTGAAGAACACGCCGTCGATATAGCGCGCGCCCATGCCGAGCAGGATGTTGCGCGGATATTCCTTGATCATGTTGACGAAGGGGATCTTCACCTCCTCGCCCTGCTCCTTGAGCTTGGCGAATTCCGGCGTCTCCATGATCTTCAGCCGGATGTAAAGGCCGACCACGACCAGCACGAAGCTGGCGATGAAGCCGACGCGCCAGCCCCAGGCGAGGAACGCCTGCTCCGGCAGACTCGAGGCGATGGCCACCACGCCGGCCGACAGACACAGGCCGATCGACAGGCCGATCTGCGGCAGGCTGGCGAACAGGCCCTTCTTGCCTTCGGGGGCATATTCATAGGTCATGAGCACCGCCCCACCCCATTCGCCGCCGAGCCCGATGCCTTGCAGCACGCGCAGGATCAGCAGCAGGATGGGCGCCGCGACGCCGATCTGCTGATAGGTCGGCAACAGGCCGATGAGCACCGTGGCGATGCCCATGATCATCAGCGTGAGCACCAGCATGCTCTTGCGGCCGATGCGGTCGCCGAAGTGGCCGAAGATCACGCCGCCGAGCGGACGCGCCACGAAGCCGACCGCGAAGGTCGTATAGGCCAACAAGATCGACACCAGCGGGTCCGCCGCCGGGAAATACAGTTTGTTGAAGACGATGCCCGCGACCGTCCCATACAAGAAAAAGTCGTACCACTCGATGGTGGCGCCGATCAGGCTGGCGGCGACGACCCGCCTTAGATCGCGATCCGATACTCCGGTTGCCATTGGTTCTTCCTCCCGTTTGAATTTTCGTTGCAGTCTTCCACGATCATGTCGGCGGCTTTCTCCGCGATCATGATGGCGGGTACGTTGGTATTCCCCGAAACAACTGTCGGCATGATCGAGCAATCGACCACCCACAGGCCGTCGACGCCGCGCACGCGCAGCCGCGGATCGACAACAGCGGCCTCGTCGGCCCCCATCCGGCAGGTGCCCGACGGATGGAAAATGGTGGCGCCGTTGCGCCGCGCGTAATCGAGAATTTCGGCGTCGGTATTGACGGTCGGCCCCGGCGTCACCTCGGCGGCCACCAGATCGGACAGAGGCTTGGTGCGCGCCAGCTTGCGCGCGAACTGCACGCTCTTCACCGCGTAATCGCGATCCTTCTCGGTCGCCAGATAGTTCGCGTAGATCAGCGGCCGTGCCAGCGGATCGGACGAGGCGAGCGCGATATGGCCGCGGCTCTCGGGCCGCAACTGGCACACCGACAAGGTGAAGCCGGGGAAGTCGTGCACCTTGCCGCCGGCCATGTCGGCGCTGAGCGTCGCCACATGGAACTGGATGTCGGGGGATTTCGACTCCGGCATCAGGCGGCCGAACAGTCCGCCCTGGTTGATGCCGATGGCCAGCGCGCCGCGCCGGAACAAGAGCCATTCCAGGCCGAGCTTGGCGCGGCCCCACAACGAGCGCAGCGCGTCATTGGTGGTGATCGGCTTGGACGCCTTGAAGATCAGCCGGAATTGCAGATGGTCCTGCAAGTTCTGCCCGACCGCCGGCCGGTCGATCAGCACCGGCACGCCGGTCTCCTGCAGGTGCTTGCCGGGGCCGATGCCCGACAACATCAGCAATTGCGGCGACTGGATCGCGCCAGCCGACAGGATGACGCCGCGCCGCGCTTTGATCGTGCGCGTGCCCTCCGGCGTGCGGCAGACGATGCCGACGGCGCGCTTGCCCTCGAACAGGACGCGCAACACCTGCGTGTCGGTGATGATGTGGAGGTTGTCGCGCTTCTCCGCCGGCTTGAGATAGGCGGCCGCTGCCGACATGCGCCAGCCGTTCTTGGTGGTGAGTTGGAAATAGCCGGCCCCCTCTTGCGAGCGGCCGTTGAAATCGCTGGTGCGCGGCACGCCGTTGGCTTGCGCCGCGCCGATGAAGGCTTCGATCAGCTCGTGCTTGCGGCCGATGCTCGACACCGGCAGCGGGCCGCTATTGCCGTGGATCTGATCGTTGCCGAACTCGGCATTGCTTTCGAGCTTGACGAAGTAAGGCAGCACGTCGTTGAACGACCAGCCGGGACAGCCCTGCTCTTCCCAGCTGTCGTAATCTTCCTTCTGGCCGCGAATGACGATGAGGCCGTTGATCGAGCTCGATCCACCGAGCACGCGGCCGCGCGGCCAATAGACCTGACGGCCCGCCATGTTCGGTTCCGGCTCGGTCTGGAATTTCCAGTTGACCTTCGGATCCCACATCGTGCGCCCGTAACCAATGGGCAGATGGATCCAGAAATTGCGATCGCGCGGTCCCGCCTCGATAACGGCAACCTGCGCCTTCGGATCGGCGCTCAGACGATTGGCAAGCACGCAGCCCGATGAGCCCGCGCCAACGATGACGAAGTCAAATTCCGCAGCCATTCGGCATTTTCTCCCTTGGTAAAAGCGTGCGGTCGAGGGCGCTTTTAGTCAATAAATTTTGGAACGTTTCGTCCCGTAGAATGAGACGATTGATCTGGTTTGTTTGGGATGGGTCGCTTACCAACAAGAAAACAATGATGGAAACGCCGCTCACCAGTTCCGAGAAGGCCGACAAGAACATCGGCAGCGCCGTTGTTCTGCGCGCTTTGCATGTGATCGAAACCGTGGCGGCCGCGGACAGACCGCTGGGCCTGCCGGAACTGTGCACGCTGCTACAGCTTCCCAAAGCGACCACGCATCGCCTATGCCAGCAACTTGAAGCATCGGGCTATGTGGTGCGCGAGCCGGGCGGCCGGCGCTATACGCCGGGCGCGCGGTTGTTGCGTGTCGGCTTCAATGTGCTGCGCTCCGGCCTCACGGCCGAACGGCATCAGATCCTGACCGCGCTCGTCGATGCGATCGGCGAAACCTGCAACTACACGACATTGGCCGGGCATGAGGTCGTCTATCTCGATCGCGTCGAGGCGCGCTGGCCGTTGCGGCTGCATTTCGACATCGGCTCGCGCGTGCCGGCGCACTGCACCGCCAGTGGCAAGATGATGCTGTCGGCGATGAAAGCGACGGAACGCAAGCGCGTCGTCGATGCCATCGGCCTGCCGGCCTATACACCACACACCATCACGGTCCGCCCGGCCTTCGACGCGGAGCTCTCCCAGATCGCCCAGCAAGGCTACAGCCTCGATCGCGAGGAGTTCCTGCTCGGCATGGCGGCGATCGCGGTGCCCGTCATCAATACGCATGGCGCGGTCATCGCCACCGTCGCCTGCCATGCGCCGAGCGTGCGCTTTTCGCCCGATCAGGCGAAAGAGCATCTGCCGCAGTTGCGGCAGGCCGCGCGCAAATTGTCGGAGACATTGGCGCGGTGAAACGCTTCGTAGGGTGGGCAAAGGCGCGGCTCGCGCCGTGCCCACCAACAGCATTCGAACTTTTACGAGAGTAAGCCGGTGGGCTTCGCTTACGCTCAGCCCACCCTACAAGTTAGTCGACATGCGGCGCGAGATACTTCCGCCGCACCATGTCGGCGTTCTTCGGATCGGCGCGCACAGTCACGGCCAAGCGGCCGTCGTCGCGCATGTCCTTCGACAACACTTCCGAATGGCGGTAGAGCCAGCTCAAGCCGGCGCCATCGGCCGGATCGAGGTCAAGCTCGAGCGTCTGGCGGCCTTCGCCGATCCGCGTCTCGATAGCATCGATCAAATGATCGATGCCCTCGCCGGTCACCGCCGACACGACGACGGGACGCCGCTCCGGCGGCTGCCGCTCGGCCAAGTTCACCAGCCGGTCACGCCCTTCAGCATCGAGCCGATCGATCTTGTTCCAAACCTCGATCATCCGCTTGTCGGTCGCCGCGATGCCGAGTTCGTCGAGTACCTTCTCGACGTCGCGCGATTGCGCACCGGCATCTTCGTGCGACATGTCGCGCCCATGCAGGATGACGTCGGCTTCGATCACCTCTTCCAGCGTGGCGCGGAAGGCGGCGACCAGCATGGTCGGCAAATCGGAAATGAAGCCGACGGTGTCTGACAGGATGACACGGTTGCCGTGCGGCAGATCGATCGCGCGTAAAGTCGGGTCGAGCGTGGCGAACAGCATGTCGGCCGACAGCACCGTCGCCGCCGTCATGCGGTTGAACAAGGTCGACTTGCCGGCATTGGTGTAGCCGACCAATGCGACGATCGGATAGGGCACGCGCTTGCGGCTCTCACGATGCAGCGTGCGGGTGCGTTTGACCTTGTCAAGTTCGCCTTCGATCTTGGCGATGCGCTCCTCGATGACGCGGCGATCCGCTTCGATCTGGGTTTCGCCCGGACCGCCGAGGAAGCCGAAGCCACCGCGCTGGCGCTCCAGATGCGTCCAGGCGCGCACCAGCCGCGTCTTCTGGTACGACAGATGCGCCAACTCGACCTGCAGCGCGCCTTCACGCGTGCGCGCGCGCCGGCCGAAGATCTCCAGGATCAGGCCGGTGCGGTCGATAACCTTGGTGTTCCACGCCTTCTCGAGATTGCGCTGCTGCACCGGCGATACCGGGCAGTCCATCACCACGACGGAGGCTTCCAGGCTCTTGGCGAGCCCGGCGATCTCTTCGACCTTGCCCTTGCCGATATAGGTGGCCGGGCGGACATCATTGAGCGTGACGAGGCCCGCCTCGACCACGTTGAGATTGATGGCGCGCGCCAGACCGACGGCTTCGGCAAGCCGTGCTTCAGGCGAGCGCTGCTCGGCGCTCGCGCGCACGCCTTCGCTTCGGGCTGACGGGTGTTTCAACCACGGCTCGATGACGATAGCGCGGCCGCTCTCTTCGCCCGTATTGGTTGGGCTCAAGCGATCGGCGCGCTGATCCCGGCGACGTGGTTCCAATTACGCCTTGTCCCCGGCCCCTTCCTCACCGCCTTCGAACAGCGAGATCGGATGGCCCGGCATGATGGTCGAGATGGCGTGCTTGTAGACGAGCTGGGAATGCCCATCCCGTCGCAGCAGCACGCAGAAATTATCGAACCAGGTGACCACGCCCTGCAGCTTCACTCCGTTCACCAGGAAGATGGTGAGCGGGATTTTTGCTTTGCGGACGTGATTGAGGAAAGTGTCTTGCAAGTTTTGCGCACGTTCGGCGGCCATGGCCGTTGTTCCACTTTTATGCTCGCGTCTTGAGGCGCGAGACCTTTCGTTTTGCCCGGGTCACTCTGCGTGCGCAGTCGCTGCTCACGCCTGCTTTTACCCCACGCAAAAGCAGCTCAAGCCCCAGGAGGTTGCTATTAGATGGCAGGCAGGCTCCGGGTGCAAGCAGAAGTTGGCGATAACTAGGCCAAGCCACTGAAATAAATGAGATTATTCGCTTTATCCGCGAGAGCCGAACGTGCCTCGCGCGCGTGACTTGTGCTCCGCTCTCAGGAGATTTCGGCGTAGCGGTGGTAATCCCGCCGCAGTGCGCTGGCCACCAGACCCGGCGCGCCATTGCCGACCGGACGGCCATCGATGCTCACAACCGGCTGCACGATCTGGCTTGCCGAGGTGACAAAGGCCTCGCGCGCGGCATAGGCCTCTTCGAGCGTAAAAGCGCGCTCCTCGAATTTCAGGCCCTGCGCCTTGACGACATCGAGCACGACGGAACGGGTGATGCCCGGCAGAATGTCCTGGCCGAGCGGACGCGTGATCAGCACACCATCACGACTGACGATCCAGGCGTTCGACGATGCGCCTTCGGTGACGCGGCCTTGCGCGTCGACGAGCCACGCTTCGCGTGCCCCCTGGTCGCGCGCGGTCTGCTTGGCGAGAACGTTCGGCAGCAGCGCGACCGATTTGATGTCGACGCGTTGCCAGCGGATGTCCGGCGTCGAGACAACGGCGATGCCCTCCTCCGCCAGACGTTCGAGGCGCGTCAGGTCGTTGCTGCGGGCGGTCACCACGACCGTGGGCCGCGTGCCGTCGGGCGGAAACGGGAAATCGCGCGGCGCCACGCCGCGCGTGATCTGCAGATAGACGATGCCGTCACGCACACGATTACGGCGGATGGTCTCGCGCAGCACGAGGCCAAGCGCGGCCGGCGACATCGGCCGTGCGATGCGCAGTTCCTTTAATGACCGGTCGAGCCGCGCCATATGGCGGCGCTCGTCGACGAGATGCCCGCCCCGCACCTCGCAAACCTCGTAGACGCCGTCGGCGAACTGATAGCCGCGGTCCTCGATCGAGATCGCCGCTTCGGTACGCGGCAGATAGCGGCCATT
>JANLJK010000354.1:0-3934 GCA_029255525.1 Pseudolabrys sp. | reverse complement strand
CTACCCGATTCCCAGCGCCTTGAGCTTGCGGTGCAGCGCCGAGCGCTCCATGCCGACGAACTCGGCGGTACGCGAGATATTACCGCCGAAGCGGCTGATCTGCGCCACCAGATATTCGCGCTCGAATACCTCGCGCGCGTCGCGCAGCGGCAGGCCCATCAGATGCTCGCCGCCATTGCCATTGGGCATCGACGGCACCATCGAGCCGACATCGGGCGGCAGCATGCCGGCGTCCAGCACCGCGTCCGGATCGCCGCCGGCCAGGATCATCAGCCGCTCGATGTTGTTGCGCAACTGGCGCACATTGCCCGGCCAGTTGTGCGATTGCAGCACGGCCATCGCGTCCTCGCCGATGCGCCGCTTCGGCAGGCCGGTCGCCTGCGAGATCTGGTCCATGAAATAGTCGACCAGGTCGGGGATGTCCTCGCGCCGCTCGGCGAGCGGCGGCACCCGGATCGGCACGACCGACAGCCGGTGATAGAGGTCCTCGCGGAATTTGCCTTCGGCGATCAGCGCTTCCAGATTGCGCGTGGTCGACGACACGATGCGCACGTCGACGGCGATCTTGGCGCTGCCGCCGACCCGCTGGAAGGTTTGATCGACCAAGACGCGCAGGATCTTGTTCTGCGTTTCACGCGGCAGATCGGCCACGTCGTCGATGAACAAGGTGCCGCCATGCGCCTCCTCCAGCGCGCCGGGCTTGCGGCCGTCATTGCCGTTCACCTGATCGACGCCGAACAGCTCGATCTCCATCCGCTCCGGCGTGATCGCCGCCGCGTTGATGACCATGAAGGGACCGCTGGCGCGGCCCGACAACTGATGGATGGTGCGCGCGGCCAACTCCTTGCCGGCGCCTGAGGGACCGACGATGAGGATGCGGCTGTTGGTCGGCGCCACGCGCTCGATCGCCTGGCGCAACTGCGAGACGGTGGCCGAGCGCCCGACCAATGACGACGGCGACGGCGCCAGTTGCTTGAGCTGCTTCACCTCGCGCTTGAGCCGCGAGGTCTCCAGCGCGCGGTCGGCCACCAGCACCAGCCGGTCGGCTTTGAACGGCTTCTCGATGAAGTCGTAGGCGCCGTGCTTGATGGCGGCGACCGCCGTCTCGATATTGCCGTGGCCGGATATCATCACGACCGGCAACTCGGGATGCTCCTGCTTGATGGCTTCCAGGAGCTGCAAGCCGTCGAGCTTCGAGCCCTGCAGCCAGATATCGAGGAAAATGAGGTTCGGCCGGCGCGTGGCGATAGCGGCAAGCGCGTCATCGCTGTTGCGCGCCGTGCGCGTCGCATAGCCCTCATCTTCCAGGATACCCGCCACGAGGTCGCGGATATCGGCTTCGTCGTCGACGATCAGAATCTCGGCTGACATTGCGTCACTCGTTCACGGTCTTCGGACGTTCGGTTTCTTCCGCCTTGCCGGCGGCGGCGAATTGCACACGCACCCAGGCGCCACGCTGGCCCGGGATCTTGTCGGCAGCATCGCGCAGCTCGATGACGCCGCCATGTTCCTCGACGATGCGGCCGACAATGGCGAGGCCGAGCCCCGTGCCCTTCTCGCGCGTCGTCACATAAGGCTCGAGCAGGCGCGAGCGGTTTTCCTTCGGCAGGCCGATGCCGTTGTCGACCACATCGATATTGATGAACTCGCCCTCGCGCGCGGCGAAGACGCGGATGACGCCCTTGCCGAGCTCTTCCGGCGGCACGGCGGCGATCGCCTCGGTGGCGTTCTTGATGATGTTGGTCAGCGCCTGCGAGATCAGACGGCGGTCGAAGCGCGCCGGCATCTTGTCCTCGGCGATACTGGCCTCGATGTCGATATCGGCATTGCCGACGCGCATCAGGAACACCGCCTCGCGCACGGTGTCGGCGACGTCCTCGGCGGCGATCACCGGCTTCGGCATGCGGGCGAAGCGCGAGAACTCGTCGACCATGCGACGGATGTCGTCGACCTGCCGCACGATGGTGTCGGTGCATTGATCGAACACCGCGCGATCCTCGGTGATCTGCTTGCCGTATTTGCGGCGGATGCGCTCGGCCGAAAGCTGGATCGGCGTCAGCGGGTTCTTGATCTCATGCGCGATGCGGCGGGCGACGTCGGCCCAGGCCGAGGTGCGCTGCGCGGTGACCAACTCCGTGATGTCGTCGAGCGTCACCACATAGCCGTGATGCGCCTCGCTCGATTGCTCGCTGGTGACCCGCACCGACAGATTGCGCTCGCGGCCGTGGCGGCTGATCGTGAAGTGGTCCTGCGTCTTGGCGCCGGCCTGGGCCGCGGCCATGATGTCGGCGAGTTCCGGCAGCACCTCGGTCAGCGGCTTGCCGAGCGCGTCCGCCTCGCTGCGGCCGATCAGCTTTTCGGCCGAGCGGTTCAGGATGCTGACATTGCCGTCGCCGTCGACGCCGATGACGCCGGCGCTGGCGCCGGCCAGCACCGCCTCGGTGAAGCGGCGGCGGCTGTCGATCACGTCGCGCGCGCGCATGATGTCCTCATGCTGCGTGCGCAGTTCCTGCGTCATGCGGTTGAAGGTCTCGCCGAGCTGCGCGAGGTCGCCCTCCGATTGGCGCACGGGCACGCGCACGAACAGGTTGCCGGTCGACACCGCATTGGCCGCGCCGATCAGGCGCCGGATCGGCGCCACCAGCCGGTTGGCGAAGTTGAGCCCGATCCACACCGCCGACAACAGCACGATCAGCGCGATCACCGTGTACATCAGGCCGAAGGCCACCTGCACGCCGACCCGCCTCGCCTCGATGGCGGCATATTCGGTGACGCTGGCGCGCGTCGCCTGCAGTTGCGGCACGACGCGCGGATCCAAGAGGCGCGTCACGTAGAGATAGCGCTCCTCGTATTTGTCGAGCTTGACGACCGCGGCAACGTAGTTGGTGTCCGGCAACAGAACGATCTGCGGCTCGTTCGGATTGAGCTTCGGCAGCGCGTCGCGCGGCGGCAGGGCGAATGTCTCGTTGGTACGCACATCGGCGCGCGACACGACATTGAGATTTTCGTCGAGCACAATGACCGCCGCGAGGCCGCGCACCGCCGCCTGGAAGGTCAGGAACTGACGGAGCTTCTCGGGATCCTGATCGAACACCGGCTTGGTGCGCGAAATGTCGAAGGCCATCACCATGATGTCGGAGCGCACGATCTGCGCGTGGTCGCGCAAGTAAGCCTCGGCGACGATCAGCGAATTCTCGATCGCCGCGCGGGTGCGGGTCGAGAACAGCCGGTCGAGGCCGCGGTCGAGCGTCACGCTCGCCACGATGGCGACCAAAATGGCCGGCGCCGCCGCGATGATCGAGAACAGGCCGACGATGCGCACATGCAGCCGGGCCGCGGCGCGGCCGGTCCGCCGCGCCTGCACGACCTGCCAGACCTCGCGGACGATGACCCCGAGCAGCAGCAGCACGGTGGCGGCATTGGCCAAGAGCAGCGACACCACGACGTAATGGGTCGGCGAAATCGGTGTCAGGTCGGCGAGAACGATGAAGGTCAGGAAGGCCGACAGCAGCGCCAGGCCAACGGCAATCGGGCCCAGGATGCGGGCGTCCGAGCGCTTCGCGGGGCTACCGGCGAGCGCAGTTTCGGCGGTGGCAGCCTGTTCGACGCTCATCGCGCTTTTGGACCCTGCGGGCGGATTGGGGCGTATGCCCCAAGGGTGATGCCGGGCCAGGGCGGGGAGCCCTCTCCGGCACTGAGGCATTTATAGAACAGTGTTGCCAAATTGCGACGATTCCGCGGCGGCGACAAACGCCAATCACAGCGGCCGGGGCCCCTAGCCCACCATCTCCCGCACCAGCGGCATGACCTTGCGGCCATAGAGCTCGATCGAGCGCATCATCTTGTCGTGCGACAGGGGACCTGCGCTGTACTTCATGTCGAACCGGCTGGCGCCCAGCGCCTTCACGGTGGCGGCGATCTTGCGGGCGACGGT
>JANLJK010000353.1:8986-22700 GCA_029255525.1 Pseudolabrys sp. | reverse complement strand
GAGACGCGCGCGGCTTCTTCCTGTTCGGGGGCGCCCTGCAGCCGCGTGCCGTAGACGCGCCGCATGCCGTCAGCGAGCCAGCCTAGGGTGTAAGCCACCCATAGGGATACCATGGTCGACTTCCGCGGCGACAACCGCGGCACGAACCGGACCACCCACAACCGCTCCAGGCCGGCGACGATGCCGGGCATGGCGCGCGGCACCATCACCAGATAGTCGACCAGCCGCGTCCAGCCGGAATTCCAGCGATGCACCGCGAGCGCGATCATGGTGTAGCAGGCGACCGCGACGGCGCCGCCGATGACGCCGATACCGAACGTGTTGAGGATGCCACGGATGACGTTCGGGTAGTCGGCGAGCTCGCGGTAATGGTCGAGCGTCAGCACGTCGAGGAGCTTCACGCCTTCGCCCCAGGTCACGACGAAGGAGCGGATGGTGACGCCGGTGAGCGGCACGGCGACGGTGACGACCAGCCAGAAGATGATGGCGCCGAAGGCGAGCCAGCGCCAGCCATGCAGCGGCAGCGGCTTGGTCTTTAGACCCTTGCCGCGCACCGAAACATAGCGCTGCGCCTGCCGCAGCAGCAGGCGTTGCATGAAAACCAGCGGCGCGGTGATGGCGATGATGGCGACGACGACAACGGCCATGAGCTGGTAGGACGGCACGCCGAGCTTGTTGGTGAGCTTGTAGAGATAGGTCGACAGCACCAGCACGTCCTGCGGATCGCCGAGCACCAAGGGCAGGCCGAACAGCTCGAAGCCGAGGAAGAACACCAGCACGCCGGCGAACAGGATCGCCGGCAGGATCATCGGCAGGCTGACATGGATTGCGACCTGCAAGGGGTTGGCACCGGAGATGCGTGCGGCTTCCTCCAGGTCAGTGCCGAGGCCGCGTAAGGCGGCGGCGCTGTAGAGATAGACATGCGGCACATGTGTGAGGCCAGCGATGACGATCAGCGAGCCTAGCGAATAAAGGTTCCACGGCACGAAGCCGATCACGTCCTTGGCCAGCGTCGAGAAGATGCCGACCGGGCCGACGGCGACGACGTAGCCGAAGGCAATGACGACGGCCGAGACGAAGATCGGCACCAGCAGCAGAGGCTCCAGCCACTTCCGGCCGGGCACGTCGGTGCGCACCATCAGGAAGGCGAGCAACGCGCCGAGCGGCACGGCGATCGCCGCCATGCCGCCGGCGATGGCGATGGTGGTCCAGAAGGCCTGCCAGAAATCGTCGTCGGCGAAGACAAACGAATAGGCGAGCACGCCGAATTTGGCAGAGGGATCGAAGAACGGCGCGGTGAGGAAGCTCTGGTAGATCACCAGCGACAGCGGCGCCGCCACGGCGAGCGTGGTGAGGCCGAGGACGATGAGGCGATAGAGGGTAAGGGACATGCGGTCCTGTTCGCTCCGGCCTTTCTCCGTCATCCTGAGGTGCGAGCGAAGCGAGCCTCGAAGGATGATCGGCCCGGGCCGTCGCCCTTCGAGGGCCGCGCTAACGCGCGGCCACCTCAGGGTGACGGGTCTAAGGCCGGGACTAGTCTACTGCCCCTTCTTCGCCTGCTGCCACTTCGACAGGAAAGCAAGGCGCTTGGCCTGGTCGAGATTGTCGAGGAGCGTCTGGTCGATCGGCACTGGGCGCGCCTTGTCGCCGACGAGCTGCGACACCCCCTTGAGCGTCGCCTCGCCCTCGACGTCGGCGCGCAGCGAATAGAGATCGGCCTTGTTGGCGATGATCTCCTGACCGCGCTTGGACAGGATGTAGTCGAGGAACAGCTTGCCGGCGTTCGGGTTCTTGGCGTGCTTGGAGATGAAGGCGACGCGCGAGGTCACCATTGTGTAGTCCTTCGGCAGCACGATGCCAACATTCGGATCCTTCTTCGAGCGCGCCAGCGCATAAGAGCCGAAGATGCCGTAGGCGATGAGATGCTCACCGGAGGCGACGCGCTCCATCATCGCGCCGGCCGAGGTGTAGAGCTTGGCCTGCGCCTTTCCCATGGCCTTGAACAGGTCCCAGGCCTGTGGGAAGTCCTTGATGTCCTCGTTGCAGAACAGATAGCCGACGCCCGAGCGTTCGGGATCATAAGCTGTGATCTTGCCCTTGTAGAAATCGGGCTTGGCGGTGAGGAGCTTCAGCAGCGCCGTGTGGTCCTGCGGCACCTCTTCGGCCGGCACCAGCCGCTTGTTGTAGACGAAGGTGATCGGCTCGTAGGTGGTGCCGAAGGCGGAATCCTTCCACACCGCCCATTTCGGCAGCGCCTTGATCTCGGGCGAGGCGTAAACCAACGCTTGGCCGTCATTGACCAGCTTCACCTGCAGGTCCATGGCGGACGACCACAGCACGTCGGCGGTGCCGTTGTTGGCGGCGGCCTCGGCGATGAAACGGTTATAGAGCTCGGTCGAGTTGAGGTCGGAATATTCGACCTTGATACCGGGATAGAGCGCCTCGAAATCCTTGACCAGCGGATTGGCGGACGCGGCATCGGTCGTCGCGTAGATAACGACTTTGCCTTCCTTCTTCGCGGCGTCGATCAGCTTGGCATAATCGGTCGGATAGCCTTGCGGTGCTTGCGCCTGCGCGGCGGCGGTGAAGGCCATGGCGGCCGAGACGAGGGCGGCGGATAGAACGTGTCGCATGACGACTCCCCAAGTGTTTCCTTAAACGGCCGATATCCTTTTTATGCCCCGGCGACCGTTCGGGCGGGATGCTACTCCAGGGCTTTATCGCCCGCCTAGGGGAAAGGGCATAAAGAACGCGTGGCTAGCCGAAAGTAGAGATCAGCCGGCAAAGCCGCCGCTGTCGAGAAAGGCCTGTTCTGCCGCGGTGGTTGTGCGGCCCAGCACGGCATTGCGGTGCGGGAATCGGCCGAAGCGGCGGATGATGTCGGCGTGCATCTCCGCCCATTTCAGGCCGTCGGTATCGCCGGCCGCCTTATAGAGTGCGATCGCGCGTTCTTGGTCGGCCATGTCCTCGGCATGCTCGAAGGGGAGGTAAAAGAACGTGTGCAACTCGGGCGCTACTTGCGCATCGAAGCCGCGGATGAGGGCCGAAGCAGTGATCGCCTTGGCGAGCGGATCGGTGGCGAAGGCGCGTGCGGTGCCGCGAAACATGTTGCGCGGAAACTGGTCAAGCAAGATCAGAAGCGCGAGCGCGCCCTCGGCATGCGCTTCCCAGGCCGCAAGCTTGCTGGCGGCGGCAGCCTCATGCGTTGCGAGGAAGCGCCGGCGGATTTCGTCGTCGAACGCCGTGTCCTTGTTGAACCAGCGCTCCGGTCCGGCCTCGCTCCAGAAGGCGACGATGTCGGCTGCCGTGATGTCGGTGTTGCTCATGGATGCTTATGGCCGTCCTCGCGCAGCGCGCGGCGCAGGATCTTGCCGACATTGGTCTTCGGCAATTCACTGCGGAATTCGATCTGGCGCGGCACTTTGTAGCCGGCGAGCCGCGCCTTCATGAAGTCGTGCAATTCGGCGCTGGTGACGTCGGGGTTCTTCTTCACCGCGAACAGCTTGGGTATTTCGCCGGAATGCTCGTCGGGAACGCCGATCACCGCGCATTCCAGGAGGCCGCCCTGGCTCATCGCCACTTCCTCGACCTCGTTGGGGAAGACCTTGAAGCCGGAGACCGAGATCATGTCCTTCTTGCGGTCGACGATGGTGATGCGGCCGGTCTCGTCCATCACGCCGATATCGCCGGTATGGAAGAAGCCGTCCGGTGTCATCACTAACGCGGTTTCATCCGGCCGCTGCCAGTAGCCGGCCATCACCTGCGGTCCGCGCGCGCAGATCTCGCCTTGGCTGCCGAGCGGCACATTGCGCCCTTGATCGTCGCGCATCACGATTTCGGTCGACGGCAGAGGTAAGCCGATCGTCCCGCTCCACGCGGTGACGTCGCCGCGGTTGACGGTGAGCACCGGCGAGGTTTCAGAGAGGCCATAGCCCTCGATGATCGGCTTGCCGGTCGCCTTGATCCAGGCGTCGGCCACGGTCTTCTGCACCGCCATGCCGCCGGCGACCGCGCATTTCAGCCCGCTCCAGTCGAGCTTCTTGAAGTCAGGATGATGCAGCAGCGCGTTGTAGAGCGTGTTTACTGCCGGGAAGCAGTTCACTTTGTGCTTGCTGAGCTCCTTGATCAGCCCAGGAATGTCGCGCGGATTGGGGATAAGGAGGCACAAGCTGCCGTTGCGCACGCCGAACAGGAAGCAGGCCGTCAGCGCGAAGATATGATAGAGCGGCAGCGCGGTGACGACGAAGAGCCGGTCGACCAGCGGCGGCAGCGCCAGCATCGGCGCCTGCCAGGCTTCCACCTGCAGCACATTGGCGACCAGATTGCGATGCAGCAGCATCGCGCCTTTCGCAGTGCCGGTGGTGCCGCCGGTATATTGCAGGAAGGCGATGTCGTCGGGATCGATGGCCGGCGCGGTGAACGGACGCTTGCGGCCCATCGCCAGCATATCGTTGAACTTGATCGCGCCGGGGATGTCATAGGCCGGCACCATCTTCTTCACATGGCGCACGACGGCGTTGACCAGCGTGCCTTTGACCGCGCCGAGCATGTCGCCCATGGCGGCGATCACCACATGTTTGACGGCTGTGCGCGGCAGCGCCTCCTGCAGCACGGAGGCGAAATTCTCCAGTACGACGATGACCTCGGCGCCGGCATCGCCAAGCTGGGCTTCGAGCTCGCGCGGCTTGTACAGTGGATTGACGTTCACCACCGTGTAGCCGGCGCGCAAGGTGCCGGCGATGGCGACCGGATATTGCAGCACGTTCGGCATCATCAGCGCGACCCGAGCGCCCGGCGCCAGGCCGAGGCTCTGCAGCCAGGCGCCAAAGGCGCGCGAGGCTTCGTCGAGTTCGGCATAAGTGAGCGTCTTGCCCATGCAGAGGCAGGCGTCGCGATCGGCAAAACGCTGGAAGCTCTCGTCGAGCATTGCCACCAGCGAGGGGTAGTGCGACGGGTCGATGTCGGCGGGGACGCCCGGCGGATAATGCCGCAGCCAGATCCGTTCCATGGCCGTTTCCCTAGCCGCCGCCGATTAAGGTTCGATGACCGGCGGTCGATTCGGCGCCAGCATTAGGCCAACTGTGCCCGCGCGCAAGGGCGCCCGTGACGTTAACGGCCGCCGAACGGCACCAGCGGATTGTCGGTGAGCGCGGTCCGGTCGGGCCGGTCGATGCTGGGCTTGCCCATGAAGGCGTCGAACAGCTCGCGCACTTTGCCTTCGGGCAGGTCGCGGGTGATGAACACCAGCCGGGTGCGGTGATCGTCGTCGGGCCAGTGCTCCAGCCGGGCGGTGGGGTGGAAGACGTGCTGCACGCCATGCACCACCACCGGTGTGTCGGGCATCTCAGCGAGCTTGACGATGCCCTTCAGCCGCAGAAGCTGACTGCCGTGCGTCGCGCGCAAGAGTTCCAGGAACATCTCCAGCGTGCCGGCCGGAATGGCGTCGTCGGTGGTGATCACGAAAGAGCGGATATGGGCGTCGTGCCGATTGCGATCGAGATGCTCATGGTCGTGATGATGGTCATGGTCGTGGTCATGACCATGCCCGTGATGATGATGTTTATGCTCCTGCGCATCGGCATAGGCCTCGGCGGCGAGCCATTTTTTCACATCGGGGATTTTGCGGTCGGGATCGTACAGCCCGCTGTTGAGGATGCGTTCGGCCGTGGCCTCACCCTGCGCGGCATCAAGGATCGGCGCGGCCGGGTTGAGCGCGTTGAGCCGGGCGCGGATTCCGGCCTGCTGCGCGGGCGTGGCGAGATCGGTCTTGGTCAGCACGATGCGGTCGGCCATCGCCGCCTGCTTCACGGCTTCTTCCTGCGCGTCGAGCGTCGATTCGCCGTTCACGGCATCGACCACGGTGACGACGCCGTCGAGCCGATAGCGCAGCACGAGATAAGGGTGGGCCATCGCGGTGTGCAGCACCGGGGCCGGGTCGGCGAGGCCGGTTGTCTCCAGCAGCACGCGCTTGAACTTACAACGCCGGTTGTCGAGATCGCGCAGCAAAGTTTCCAGGGCATCGACCAGGTCGCCGCGCATGGTGCAGCACAGGCAGCCCGATTGCAGCAGCACCATGTTGTCGCCGACATACTCGACCAGCAGATGGTCGAGCGACACTTCGCCGAACTCGTTGATGATGACGGCGGTCTCGGCGAGCGCCGGGTCTTTCAGCAGCTTGTTGAGCAAGGTGGTCTTGCCGGCGCCGAGGAAGCCGGTGAGCACGGTGAGCGGAATGGGCGTCGGCGGCGTGCGCCGGCGCTCGCTGTCGTCGCCCATGCTCATTGGTTGGCCGAGGAGACTTTCGGCTTGGCGGGTTTGGCGCCTTGCGCGGGCTTCTTGGCGGTCTTCTTCGCGGCCGGCTTGTCGCCGGTGGGCTTGGCCGCGGTCTTCTCGGCGCCGCCGGTCTGCTCGGTCTTTGCCGCGACCTTCTTTTTCTTCTTGCCGCCGCCGCTGGCGGTCTGGGCAACCGTGTCGGGATGGTCGGCGGGGCCGGTGAACACCGTGGTTGGCGGATTGGTCTCGACCGGAGGGCCCAGCACGAACTTGCCACCTGACGGCTTCAGGCTCGACAGCATGAAGGCCTGGCCGTTGCCGCCGCTTTCGCCGCCGGCATTGGCCGCGGCGGCCGCTTCGTCCGGCCCTTCTTCCTCGTTCTCTTCCGACGGCGGCTTGCGGCGGTGGCCGCCGCACATCTCATCGCGCAGATTCGGCGGTTGGGCGTCGATTGGCGCCAGCGCATCGACGGTGCCGAGCGCGGGCGTGAGCCAGGTGAGATTGCCGCTGTTGAAGCCGCGCTCGAGCAACTGCGCCGCCTTCTGCGCGCGCACCGCGCCCGACCAGGCCCCGAGCACGACCGCGATCAGGCGGCGGCCGTTGCGCGTGGCGGAGGCGACGACGTTGTAGCCGGAGGCGCAGATGAAGCCGGTCTTCATGCCGTCGGCGCCGGGATAGCGGTCGATGAGCGAATTGTAGTTCCGCATCACGCGATTGCCGTAGCGGATCGACGAGATGTGCCAGTAGGAACCGTATTGCGGGAATTCGAGAATCAAAGCGCGGGCAAGGATGCCGAGGTCGCGCGCCGAGCTGACATGGTTCTCGGCCGGCAGGCCGTTCGGATTGACGAAGTTCGACTGCGTCATGCCGAGCCGCCGGGCATTGGCGTTCATCTTGTCGGCGAAGCCCTCGAGCGAGCCGCCGACGCCTTCAGCGATCGTCACCGCGACGTCGTTGGCGGACTTCACCATCAGCATCTTCAGCGCATTGTCGACGGTGACGGTGGTGCCGATCTTGAAGCCCATCTTGGTCGGCTGCTGCGCGGCCGCGTTGCGCGACACGGTGAGCAGCGTGTTCAAGGTGATGCGGCCTTCCTTCACCTCGCGCAAAGTGGTGTAGGCGGTCATCAGCTTGGTGACCGAGGCCGGGTACCAGGGGTAGGTGGCGTTTTCGGCGTGCAGGACCTTGCCGGTCGCCGCCTCGATCAATAGTTGCGCTTCTGCGTGGGCGCTTGTGGTGCCGATCGCCAGCGAGCCGGTCGCGGCAAGGGCCAGGATCAGGGCGCGAAGGCGGGGGCTCGACGTGAAGCTCATCGCTCGAAGCTCATCGTTCGTGGTCCGGCATTCGCGGTCCGGGCAGGTTTCCGGCCTCGGGAACGGGGTGTTCCAAAGGCGACGCGGCTAAGGTATCTAAGCTTTGAACGAGAGGCAAAGCCGGTCGACCCCCAGCTAAATATATGGTGACTCGGGGTCAATCGCCGACTAATGCGTCCAAAGTTCGGCAAAGGAGGATTTCATGACCGCTGCCATCGTGGGTTGGGCCCACTCCCCCTTCGGCAAACTGACCGAAGAGACCGTCGAGAGCCTGATCGTCAAGGTCGCGGGTGACGCTCTCAAGGACGCCGGCATCGAGGCGCGGGACGTGGACGAGATCATTCTCGGCCATTTCAACGCCGGCTTCTCGCCCCAGGACTTCACCGCTTCTCTGGTGCTGCAGGCCTCGCCCGATCTGCGCTTCAAGCGCGCGCTCAGGGTCGAGAACGCCTGCGCCACCGGTTCCGCCGCCGTGCATCAGGGTATCAAATCGATCGACGCCAAGGCGGCGCGCGTCGTGCTCGCGGTCGGGGTCGAGCAGATGACCACCACTCCGGGTGCGGAGATTGGCCGCAATCTTCTCAAGGCGTCCTATGTGCGCGACGAGGCGAGCGTTGACGGCGGCTTCGCCGGCCTGTTCGGCCAGATCGCCGGGCGCTATTTCCAGAAGTATGGCGATCAATCCGATGCGTTGGCGATGATCGCCGCCAAGAACCACAAGAACGGCGTCGGCAATCCCTATGCGCAGATGCGCAAGGATCTCGGCTACGATTTCTGCCGTACCGAGAGCGAGAAGAACCCCTTCGTCGCTGGTCCGCTCAAGCGCACCGACTGCTCGCTGGTGTCCGACGGTGCGGCCGCGGTCGTCCTCGCCGACATCGAAACCGCGCTGCAGATGAAGAAGGCGGTCGCCTTCCGCGCCACCGAACATGTGCAGGACTTCCTGCCGATGGCCAAGCGCGACATCCTGAGGTTCGAAGGCTGCGCGCTCGCCTGGCAGCGCGCGCTGGCCAGATCCGGCCTCACGCTCGACGATTTGTCGCTGGTGGAGACGCATGATTGCTTCACCATCGCCGAGCTGATCGAATACGAAGCCATGGGGCTGACGCCGGAAGGCCAAGGCGCCATCGCCATCAAGGAAGGCTGGACGCAGAAGGACGGCAGGCTGCCGGTCAATCCGTCGGGCGGGCTGAAGGCGAAAGGCCATCCGATCGGCGCCACCGGCGTGTCCATGCATGCGCTTGCTGCGATGCAGCTTACCCAGAGCGCGGGTGATCTGCAGGTCAAGGACGCGCGGCTTGCCGGGATCTTTAATATGGGTGGCACCGCGGTTGCGAATTACGTCAGCATCCTCGAACGCATAAAATAGTACCGTTTACGGGCTTTTTCGCACGGGGCGGCGCGCGTTCCACCTTGGCGCGCGTCTAAGCAATTAGTTGTAGGCCCAACGGATTGAACGTTTCCTGAAATTGATTGAACTGTAATCCCTGTTACACTCATTATCGTCTCCGTGAGCGCCGCTTTCCGTTGATGCTGAAGGGCGAAGCATGACGAACATTCCGACCGACCTTCTGCGCACGCTGGTCGCTGTTGTCGATTTGCGGAGCTTCACCAAGGCCGCTGCTTTTCTCGGCGTCACGCAACCGGCGGTAAGCGCTCAGATCAAGCGGCTCGAGTTTCTGCTCGGCTCCGATTTGTTCGACCGCGGCGTCCAGGGCGTCAGCTTGACAGCCTATGGCGATGCGGTGATGACCCATGCGCGCCGCCTGCTGTCGATCAACGACCAGATCGTCACCCTCGGCGTCACGGAGACGAAGTCGGAGCTGGTCATCCGCATTGGCACGCCAAGTGATTTCGTCGCGTCCTACTTGCCGGACACGTTGGCGCGGTTTCGCAGCGTCCGGCCCGATGTACGCTACAACGTGCGCACCGACTCCTACGATCCGCTGATCCGCCAGCTTCATAACGGCGAGATCGACGTCATGATCGCTCTATC
Source organism: Pseudolabrys sp. (assembly GCA_029255525.1). Lineage (GTDB taxonomy): Bacteria > Pseudomonadota > Alphaproteobacteria > Rhizobiales > Xanthobacteraceae > Pseudolabrys. The sequence goes on along the minus strand of JANLJK010000353.1, from coordinate 13,118 downwards.
GATGACGCCGCCGCACGACGCCCGTCATTGCACCGAGCAGGAGGTCGTCTGGGTGCGCAGCCCGGCGACGCGTTTTGATCCGTCCGGCCCGGTGCCGCTGGTCTCCTACGGCGAGAAGTCCATCTACCGTCGTCTCGCCGTGCAGACTTTGCGCGCGGCCGGGCTTGATTGGGAAGATGTGTTCACCGCCAACAGCATGCATAGCCTCAACAATGCCGTGGCGGCGGGGCTCGGCGTCATGGCGATCACGCGCCGGCGCGCGAAGCAGACGGACATGATGGTCTGGGAAGACGCGCCGCTACCGCAGTTGCAGTGCCTGTACGCCGGCATCTACGTGCGCGAAGGTGGCGCACGCAGCACCTATGAGCAACTGGCCGACGAGATTTCGAACCTGCTATACGGGCCGGGCGCTAGGTCGTTCCCGACCATGGCGCAGCCGCAGAATTCGGCCGCCTGATCCGGTTTAGTTCTGCGCGAAGCCGGAGCGCTGCGCCCAGCCGGTCATCCGGCTTTCCAGGAAAGCCATTGCCGCATACATGGCGATGCCTTCGATCGCCAACGCGACCAATCCGGCGAAAATCAGCGGCACCTGGAACTGCGCCTGCGCCTGCAGCATCAGGTTGCCGATGCCGTAGTTCGACGCGACGCTTTCCGAGATCACCGAGCCGACGAAGGCTAAAGTGATCGCGACCTTCAGCGAGCCGAAGAAGTAGGGCAGGCTGCGCGGGATGCCGACCTTGCGCATGATGTCGAGCTTGCTGGCGCCAAGCGCCTTCAGCACGTCTTCCAGTTCCGGCTCGATGGTGGCGAGCCCTGTCGCCACGTTGACGACGATCGGGAAGAACGAAATCAGGAAGGCGGTGAGCACGGCCGGCACGAAGCCGATGCCGAACCACAGCACCAGGATGGGCACCACCGCGACCTTCGGGATCGCGTTGAAGCCGATCATCAGCGGATAGAGGCCCGCATAGATCGCGCGCGACCAGCCGACCAGGAGGCCGAGCAGCATGCCGAAGCCGACCGCCAGGCCGAAGCCGATCATCGTCGTCTCAAGCGTGATCCAGGAATTGCGCGCGATCGGCCCTGAATAATCGACGAAGGCCTGTGCGATCGCCGTCGGCGGTGGCAGGAAGAAGGTCGGGATGTTGAACGCCCGCACGACCACTTCCCAGATCACCAGGAGGCCGATGGTGAACAGCCAGGGCGACAGGCGGATGAGGGTGGATTGCTTCATTGCCGCGCTTTCACGATGTGGCCGCGCAATTCGTGCACGATGTCCTGGAATTCAGAGGTGTAGGTGACCTCGAGATCGCGCGGGCGCGGAATGTCGATCTTGCGCTCAACCAGCACGCGGCCGGGCCGCGCCGACATCACGAAGACGCGGTCGGCGAGAAATACGGCTTCGCGCAGGTCATGCGTGACGAGCACCACGGTGATCTTGCGCGCGGCGTGCAGGTCGCGGATGACGCACCACAGTTCCTCACGCGTGAAGGCGTCGAGCGCGCCGAACGGCTCGTCCAGCATCAGGAGCCGCGGTTCATGGATGAGCGCGCGGCAGAGCGATGTGCGCTGCTGCATGCCACCGGAGAGCTCCCACGGATATTTGTCGCCCTGGTCGCGCAGGCCGACCGAGGTGAGCAGGTTCTTGGCCCGCGCTATGTATTCCGCGCGCTTGCGATGCAATTCGCTCCGATGCGGCTGCACGATTTCGAGCGGCAGCAGCAGGTTTTCCAGCGTGGTGCGCCAGGGTAGGAGTGTCGGCGCCTGGAAGGCCATGCCGGCGATCTTCACCGGCGCCGTCACTTTCTCGCCCGCCACCGTGACAGTCCCCGCGCGCGGGAACTGTAGGCCGGTGGCGAGCTTCATCAGCGTGGATTTGCCGCAGCCCGATGGGCCGACCACGGCAGCGAATTCGCCCTCCTCCACGTCGATCGAGAGCCCTTGGACCGCGAGCGTATTGCTCGTGCCATAGGCGTGGTCGACGCCTTGGAGCGTGACGAATCCGGACATCGTGGCCGCCGTTATTCGAACTTACGGGCGGCGGCGGACGGCAGATAGGACGCGTCGAAGATATCTTCCGGCTTTGGCGGCGCGTTCTTGAACTTGTAGGTCAGGCCGATCTGGTCGATGGCCTTGGCGAAGCGCGCATTGTCGATGCCGCCATAGCCGTTGGCCTTCACTTCCGGCGTCACGATGTTGTCGCGGATCGCCATCTGCAGGCGTTCAAGCTCGATCGGCTTCTTGGCGACGTCGTTGCGCTTGATCACCGAGTCGACGGCGGTGTCGGGCGACTTCACGGTTTCCTTCAGGCCTTTCACCAGCCCGCGCAGGAAGGCCTTCACCACCTCGGGGTTCTCAGCGGCGTATTTCGGATTCACGATCACCGCATTGCCGTAGAGGTTGACGCCGTAGTCGGCCATCAGCAGCACGGTGATGTCGTCGACCGGCACGCCCTTGTCCTTCAGGTTGATGAAGGACGAGAACGAGAAGCCGGCGATGGCGTCGACCTGGCCGGCGGCCAGCATCGGCTCGCGCACCGGGAAGCCGACGTTTTCGATCGTGACCTTCGAGGCGTCGATGCCGTTGGCCTGCACGAAGATCGGCCACTGCGCATAGGCGGCGTCCGGCGCGGGCGCGCCCAGCTTCTTGCCTTCCAGATCCTTCGGCTTGGTGACGCCGCGGCTCTTGCGGCCGACGATCGAGAAGGGCGGCTTGTTGTAGAACATGAACACGGCCTTGATCGGCGTGCCCGGATTGGCGTCGCGGAATTTGATCAGCGAATTGATGTCGCCGATGGCGATGCCGTAGGTGCCGGAGGCGACGCGGGTGATCGGCTCGAGCGAGCCGCTGGCGGTGTCGATGGTGACGTCGAGGCCTTCCGCTTTGAAGAAACCCTTGTCGATCGCTACGGTGAATGGCGCCGCGGGGCCTTCGAATTTCCAATCCAGCGAAAACTTGACCGCGGTCTCCGCCTGCGCGGAAACGCTGATCAATGCGGCGGTAACCGCCAATCCGGCCCGACCGGCCCAACGTGCAACGATGCTCATTTTGATACCCTTCTTTCCCGGCGTGCCCCAGATACCCGGATACGCTGTCGCCTGTGGCGGCCCTGCAAATCACTCAGCCGGAAGACATTGTTTGCAAGGAGCATGCCGCCGAAAACGGCAGTTCCGTGTAGGCGCCGGTGTCGATACTGCTCAAAAAATAGGCTGCATGCTAGTTTTCTGATCGGTGATGGCTGACTTCTGTCTGCGCCGCCGCCTAAAAGCGTTGTGGCGCGCCACCCGCGCCCATAGCACGATGCTTGCATCTTCCGGCCGCCGGAAGAGATGAGAGTGAGGATGATGACCCATAACGGACAGTTCGTGCGCAACGCCTGGTACGTTGCGGCCTGGAGCGCCGAGGTCGGCCGTTCGCTGCTGCCGCGCACGCTGCTGGGCGAGAACCTCGTTCTCTACCGCAAGCAGGACGGCACGCCGGTAGCGTTGACCGACCGCTGCCCGCACAAGCTGGCGCCTCTGTCGCGCGGTGAGCTGGTCGGTGATCTGGTGCAGTGCGGCTATCACGGCATGCAATATGACGGCACAGGCCGCTGCGTGCGCGTTCCCGGCCAGCCGCCGATCCCGCCGGCGGCGCGCGTACAGAGCTATCCGCTGGTCGAGAAGTACAATCTCTTATGGATCTGGATGGGCGACGTCGCGCTCGCCGATCCCGCCCGCATCCTCGACATCTCGCATTACGGCCGGCCCGGCTGGGGCCTGGTCGACGGCCAATATCTCCACATCCGTACCAACTATCTCAACCTGACCGACAACCTGGTCGATCCAGCGCACACCTCCTACGTCCATAAGAAGACCATCGGCAATGCCGGCGGCGAGGAAGTGCCGGTGACGGTCGAGCACGCCGACGGGCGCGTCAGCGCGTTCCGCTGGATCGAGGACAGCGAGCCGGTGCCGATCATGAAGACCTTCGGCAACTTCAGCGGCACTGTCGATCGCTGGCAATATTATCATCTCATCCTGCCGACCAGCGCCTATGTCGACTTTGGCGCGGTCGCGGCCGGCGCCCCGCGCGACGAGGCCGGCAAGGACAACGGCTTCCGCTCCTTCACCTTCAACTTGCTGACGCCGGA
>JANLJK010000353.1:0-8886 GCA_029255525.1 Pseudolabrys sp. | reverse complement strand
AGGCCGGCAAGGACAACGGCTTCCGCTCCTTCACCTTCAACTTGCTGACGCCGGAAACAGCCGGCAGCACGCATTACTTCTGGCTGCATCTGCGCAACTACGGCGTCGGCCCCGAACTGGATGCCGAAATCGCGCGGCTCTACACGCTCACCTTCGAGGAGGACCGCGATATCCTCGAAGCCATCCAAATCGAGCAAGACAAGACCGGCGTGCGCGAGTTCGTGAAGCTCGCGATCGACCAGGCGCCGCAGCGCGTGCGCTTGATGATCCAGCGGATGATCGACGGCGAACACCCGGCGCCAAAGCGCTCCGCCGGCTGACGCAACGCGCTAGACTGGCCGCGCCGATTCCTGACAGGGAGTTGCCGCATGGCCAGTGCCGGGTCCGCGCCGCTACCGCCTTTCGCCGCGCTTTATGCGCCGTCCGACGAAGTGCTGGCGGCGTCGTTCATCGCCGAGAGCGCAAGACCGGCCGATGCCGAGGCGCGTATCGATGCGCGCGCTGGCCGGCTCGTCGGAGCGATCCGGTCGCGCAGCGGCGGCCTCGGCGGCGTCGAGGACTTCCTGCACGCTTACGCGCTGTCGACCAAAGAGGGCCTCGCCCTCATGGTGCTGGCGGAGTCGCTGCTGCGGGTCACGCATCTGGAGACGGCCGATCGCCTGATCGAGGACAAGCTCGCCGCCGGCGACTGGTCGCATCACGGCGGCGCGTCGGGCTCGTTCTTGGTCTCCGCCTCGGCCTGGACGCTTGGGCTCACCGCCAAAGTCATCCACCCAGGTGAGACGCCGGAAGGCATCGTTGGCGGGCTGGTGAAACGGCTCGGCCTGCCGGCGGTGCGCGCGGCGACGCGGCAGGCGGTGCGGCTGCTCGGCTCGCATTTCGTGCTCGGCGAGACCATCGGCGCCGCGCTCAAACGCGCGGGCGCGCATCGCGAATTCCTCTATTCGTTCGACATGCTGGGCGAGGGCGCCCGCACTGCCGCCGATGCGTCGAGGTATCTCCATTCCTATGCACAGGCGATCGACTCCATCGGAGAAAGCGCCGGCGAGCAGGCGCTGCCGAAGCGGCCGGGCATCTCGGTTAAGTTGTCGGCGCTGCATCCGCGCTATGAGGCCTTGTCGCGCGACCGCGTGCTGGCCGAATTGCCGCCGCTGCTGCTCAAGCTGGCGCAGCGCGCCAAGCATTTCGATTTGAACCTCACCGTCGACGCCGAAGAAGCGGATCGTCTCGAACTGTCGCTCGACGTCATCGCCGCGGTCTTGTCCTCCTCGACGCTGGCCGGCTGGCATGGCTTCGGCCTCGCGGTACAGGCCTATCAGAAGCGCGCCGGCGACGTGATCGACTGGATTGATACGTTGGCGAAAGCGCTCGACCGCCGGCTGATGGTGCGGCTGGTCAAGGGCGCCTATTGGGACACGGAGATCAAGCGCGCGCAGGAGCGCGGCCTGGCCGACTATCCGGTGTTTACGCGCAAGGCGATGACCGATCTGAGTTACGGCGCTTGCGTGCGCAAGCTGCTCGGCTGCCGGCCGCGTCTCTCTCCGCAAGTCGCCACCCACAATGCGCTCACCGTCGCCAGTGTGATCGAGGATGCCGGCAGCACCGAGGGCTATGAATTCCAGCGCCTGCACGGCATGGGCGATGCGCTCTACGGCGCACTGCTCGACGAATTGCCGGACCTCACCTGCCGCGTCTATGCGCCGGTCGGCGGCTACGCCGATCTGCTCGCTTATCTGGTGCGGCGGCTGTTGGAGAACGGCGCCAATTCGTCCTTCGTCTCGGTCGCCGCCGATCCGAACGTGCCGGTCGAGACCATCCTGCGCCGGCCGCAAAGCTGGATCGCCGATCCGGCGCAGGCGCGGCACGCGCACATCCCATTGCCGCGCGATCTGTTTGTCCCGGTGCGTGGCAATTCGCAGGGTGTCGAATTCGGCGACCGCGCAGCGCTCACTGCGTTGCGCGCCGAGATCGTCAACGCGCCCGCGCGCGTCGATGCGGCGCCTTTGATCGACGGCATTGCCGTTGCCGGTCGCAAACGCGATGTCGTCTCACCCATTGATGGCGCGGTGATCGGCACCGTTCAGGAAGGCGACGAATCCATCGTGGTGGCGGCGATGGCTGCGGCGCAAGCCGGCTTCGCGACCTGGAGCGCGACGCCGGTGGCGACGCGCGCGGCGGCGCTCGAACGCGCCGGCGATCTGTTTGAGGACAATCGCGGCCGTCTCATCGCGCTGTTGCAGAGCGAAGGCGGCAAGACGCTCGATGATTGCGTCTCTGAGGTGCGCGAGGCCGCCGACTTCTGCCGCTATTACGCGGCGGAAGCCCGGCGCACTTTGGACGCGCGCGTCTTGCCAGGCCCGACCGGCGAGAGCAACGAATTGCGCTATCGCGGGCGCGGCGTCTTCGTCTGCATCAGCCCGTGGAATTTCCCGCTCGCCATCTTCACTGGCCAGGTGACGGCCGCGCTCGCTGCGGGCAACGCCGTGGTGGCGAAGCCCGCCGAGCAGACGCCACTTATCGCGTATGAGGCGGTGAAGCTCATGCACGCCGCCGGCGTGCCGCCGGGCGCGTTGCACGTCGTGCCGGGCGACGGCAAGGTCGGGGGCCTGCTCACCGCGGATGCAAATGTTGCAGGCGTTGCTTTTACCGGCTCGACCGAGGTGGCGCGCGTGATCAACCGCACGCTGGCCGCTAAGGACGGGCCGATCGCCGCGCTGATCGCGGAGACCGGCGGCATCAACGCCATGATCGTCGACGCCACGGCCTTGCCCGAGCAGGTCACCGACGATGTCATCACCTCCGCGTTCCGCTCCGCGGGGCAGCGCTGCTCGGCCTTGCGCCTGTTGTGCGTGCAGGACGATGTCGCCGACAAGGTGATCGAAATGGTGGTGGGTGCCGCGCGTGAATTGGCGCTCGGCGATCCGTGCGATCCAGCGACGCATGTCGGGCCAGTGATCGACACCGAGGCCAAGGACAGACTCGATCGATGGATCGCCGCCATGGACAGTCACGGCGCGTTGCGCTTCCGCTGGGATGCCGATCGGCCTTTGCCGGAGAAGGGCACTTACGTGCCGCCGGTTATCATCGAGATCGACCGCGCGTATGACCTGAAGCAGGAAGTCTTCGGTCCGGTGCTGCACGTTGTGCGCTGGCGCGCGGATGAGCTCGATATGCTGCTCGACGATATCGCCGGCACGCACTACGCGCTCACGCTCGGCATCCATTCGCGCATCGACGCCACCGTCGACCGCATCTCCACGCGCCTCCCGCACGGCAATGTCTACGTCAACCGCAATATGATCGGCGCGGTGGTCGCCTCGCAGCCCTTCGGCGGCAGCGGCCTGTCGGGCACCGGTCCGAAGGCCGGCGGGCCGAACTATCTGCATCGCTTCGCGCTGGAGCAGGTGGTGACGGTCAATACCGCCGCGGCCGGCGGCAATGCCTCACTGCTGTCGGAGGAGGAGTAACGCGCGACCTTTCGCCGCGTCTGGGCACGATCATGGCCCGATTCCCGGCACAGGATTCAGCCCCCGTAGCACGTTGAATTGGAAAGCATAGGGAGCTTTCCATGCGCAGCATCTTTCGCACGTCCATTGCCGTCGGCATCGTGACCGCCTTGGCCTTGACCGCCGTCGACCTCCGTCCCGCCGAAGCAGCCGCGGGGAAGCAGCCGCAGGCGCAATCGGCCGCAACGCTCGATTTCAGCGCTCGCAGGCGCCATTCCCGCTATTACCGCAACGACCGCGCGGCCTTGCAGATGTTCGGTATTGTTGCCGGTACCATCGCCGGTATCGCCGCCGCCGAGCAGTCCCGCCGCTACTACTGCCGCGGTTATGGCTATTACGGCTACGGTGGTTATCCGCCGCCCGATTACGGCTACGGGCCTTATTACGGCGGCTACGGGCCCTATTATCGGTACTGAGCCGCGGTCCAGGTGGCCCTGCAAGTAAGCCTAATCGCGCTTTCGCCGCTCCAATGGCGTGCTGTTAACGGGTTCCGCGCGCCAATGGAGTAAGGTGTTCTGCATGACTGATTCGGTCGCCCGCCTTTATGACGCCGTGATCGCCGTTCGCGATACCGATCCGGCAAAATCGCGCACCGCGCGGCTTCTGCGCGCCGGGCCCTCGAAAATGGCCAAAAAGCTGGCCGAGGAAGCGGTCGAGGTCGTCATTGACGCCATCCACGGTCAGCCTGAGGCTGTCGTCCGGGAAAGCGCCGATTTGCTCTATAATCTCGTGGTTTTGTGGGTCCACTCCGGGGTTCACCCCGATCACGTGTGGGCCGAAATGACGCGGCGCGAGCAGATGTTCGGGATTGCCGAAAAACTGCCAAAAGATCTGGTACAAGGCGCCCCGCGCCGTAAGGTCGTGGCTCTGGAAAACAGGCGCGTCCGTAAGCGCCGCTGATCCAGGCGTCCTCCTGCCACGAGTTTTCCGATGACTGCTGACGCGACCGCGCCGCGCTCTTTGCTACGCCGTATGTACGACTGGTGCATCGAGGCGGCCCACAAGCCGCATGCGATGTGGACGCTCGGCGCCATCTCCTTCGCCGAAAGCTCGTTCTTTCCGGTGCCGCCCGACGTCATGCTGATCCCGATGTCGCTGGCGCAGCCGGCGCGGGCCTATGCGATGGCGCTCTGGTGCACCATCGCCTCGGTCGCTGGCGGGATCGTCGGTTATGCCATCGGCGCGCTATTGTATGACTCGGTCGGCGCCTGGATCATCCAGTTCTACGGCGGGGGCGATAAGGTCGAGGCCTTCCGTGCGGCTTACGCGCAGTGGGGTGCGGCAATCATTCTTCTGAAGGGGTTCACGCCAATCCCGTTCAAGTTCGTGACCATTACTTCCGGCTTTGCCGGCTACAATCTCGCGCTGTTTATCCTCTTCTCGATTATTACACGCGGCGGCCGCTTCTTCCTGCTGGCCTTCCTGCTGCACCGCTATGGTGAGCAGGCCCGCCACATCATCGAGAAACGCCTGGGGCTCTGGGTTACCGTCGGCGCCGCCATCCTCGTGCTTGGCATCGTCGGCGCGCTATACTTGATGTGACCGAATCGGCATTCCTCATTTTCGCCACCCCTCCGGCTTATTTGGGTGGCGAAAGCCGGCGCGAATGCCGTTAGGCAAAGACAGCCATCAGGCGGCTGACCCTGTCAGCTTTATCGGCCATGGATCGCAAACGGATCGCAGTTTCGTGCAAGCGGAGAGGAGCGCTATCGGCGCTCGCCGTTTTGTTCGCGCTTGCCTCCGTGGCGCTGGCCGTGGCGCAGGAGCCCAAGCCGCCTGAGCACGAGGAAGGCTTCTTGGCGGCTGCCGGGAGGTGGTTTGGCGAGCAGGCCAGTAAGCTCGGCTCCGGCTTCAAGGATGCGCGCCAGAACGTCGAGATCTTCGGTCGCGAGGCGGGCGTCGCTGCCAAGTCCACTGCGCAAGGTGCCAAGGACGCCGCCGACGCCGTCGTCCGCATCCCTGCGGCTCGCTCGGTCAGCGGTCACGAGACCTGCGGCGTTGCACCGAACGGTGCGCCCGATTGCCTCGCCGCCGCCGACGCCTTGTGCAAGGGCAAGGGCTTTGCCTCCGGCAAGAGCCTCGACATGACGACCGCCGAGGTCTGCCCGCCCAAGGTCTATGCCAGCGGCCGCTCGACCGGCCCGGAATGCAAGACCGAGACCTTCGTCTCGCGCGCCCTCTGCCAGTAGGGCTTGGCTTGGCGCGCTTGTGCGCGCGCGGCCGTCGTGTTTCGCTCTCTCCCAAAACAAGAGTATCCGGGAGCGAAACGCATGAATCTCCACGCCAAGCTGCTCGCGCGTGAAGCGGCCGGCAAACCGGTGACCGTCGGCGTCATCGGCGCCGGCAAGTTCGGCACCATGTTCCTCGCGCAGGCGCGACTGACGCAAGGTCTGCACATCGTCGGCGTCGCCGATCTCGATGTCGCGCGCGCCAAGAGCCAACTCGCCACCGCCGGCTGGCCGCAAGCGCTCTATGCCGCGACGTCGCTCGCCGATGCGCATGCCAAGCGCGCGACCCTGGTCACCAATGATGCGCTGGCGCTGATCGCCGATCCGCGCATCGAGGTGATCGTCGAGGCGACCGGCGTGCCCGGCGCCGGCATCGCGCATTGCCTGAAGGCGATCGACAACGGCAAACACATCGTCATGGTCAATGTCGAGGCCGACGCGGTGGCCGGGCCGCTTTTGGCGCGCCGCGCCGCCCAAGCGGGTGTCGTTTATTCACTGGCCTGGGGCGATCAGCCGGCCTTGATCTGCGAACACGTCGACTGGGCGCGCGCGGCCGGCTTCAAGGTGATCTCAGCCGGCAAGGGCACGCGCTACGAGCCGCATTATCACCGATCCAATCCCGACAATGTCTGGGACATCCTCGACAAATATCTGAACATCTCCGACCGCAAGTCGATCAATCCGAAGATGTTTAATTCCTTCGTCGACGGCACCAAGTCCGGCATCGAGATGACGGCGGTGTGCAACGCCACCGGCCTCGTGCCGCAGTCGGACGGCTTGCATTTCCCGCCGGCGACGCGTTTCGAGCTCGCCGACATCTGCAAGCCGAAAGCGCAAGGCGGCACGCTGGAGAAGGAAGGCGTGACGGAAGTGACGTCGTCGGTCTATCGCGACGGCACCGACGTGCCGCACCATCTCGCGCTCGGCACCTATGTGGTGATCGAGGGCGAGACCGATTACGCGCGCCGCTGCTTCAAGGAATACGCCATGCTGCCGGACAAGAGCGGCCGCTACGCCGCGCTGTACCGGCCGATCCATATGATCGGGCTCGAGCTCGGCATTTCGGTCGCAAGCGCCGCGTTGCGCCACGAGCCGACCGGCGCGCCGACGGGCTTCCGCTCGGATGTGGTGGCGACCGCCAAGAAGGCGCTGAAAGCCGGCGAGATGCTAGACGGCGAGGGCGGCTTCTGCGTCTGGGGTAAGCAGGCGCCGGCCGATGTCTCGCTCGCGCACGGCCTGTTGCCGCTGGGGCTCGCGCATAACGTCAAGCTCAAGCGCGACATCCCGGAAGGCGGCGCGTTGAAATGGTCGGATGTCGTCTACGATAAGAACGACACGGCGGTGAAGGTGCGCCGCGAGATGGAAGCGGCGTTCGGCCGCCGCAATGTCGGCGCCGAGCCCGTAGGGTGAGCGCTACTCCAGCTCGATCGTGCTTTCGACTTTGTGATTGAGCGCCACCTCGCCGATGGTGAGCACCATCGTCGCCTGTACGCTTGGCTTGCCTTTCAGGCGGCCGTCGGCCACCGCGGCGCGAATGGCCTTCTCGATTTCCTGCTGCGAGGTCACACCGACGACCTTGAGGAACTTGCGCAGCGACATGTTGAGGGCTTCTTCGTTCATAAAGCCTCCTTGGAACGGCACGATGTCCGCTTTTATCATAGAGCGGGGCGGCGGCCGTTCAAAACGCCGTTGCCGCTGATGTTGGGATTTCAAGCATGACCGCATTCATTGCCTTGTTGCGCGCCGTCAATGTCGGAGGCACGGGGAAGCTGCCGATGTCCGAATTGAAGGCGATGTGCGAGGCGGCGGGCTTCGCCAAGGTCCGCACCTATATCGCCAGCGGTAACGTCGTGTTCGAGAGCGCCAAGACGGAGGCGCAGGTCAAGGCATTGCTCGAGAAGCAGCTCGCGGCCTATGCCGGCAAGCCGGTCGGCGTTGCCGTGCGTACGGCCGGGGAGATGGCGGCGGTGCTGGAGGACAACCCGTTCGCGCGGCACGCGCCGAACAGGACGGTGGCGATCTTCCTCGACAAGAAGCCGGCCAAAAGCGCCCTGGAGGCGGCCACCGGCCGTGCCGACGAAGAGACGGGGCTCGGGACCCGTGAGATCTACGTGCACTATCCGAGCGGGCAGGGCCGCTCGAAGCTCAAGATCCCGGCGGCCCGGGATGGCACAGCGCGCAACATGAATACGGTTGCGGCCCTGGCCAAGCTGGCCACGGCGTTGTGAGCCGCTGTTCCTTGAAAAAGCCGTCTTGGGAACCGATGCAGACTCCCGCCGCCGCCTGCCCCGAGCCGACGAAAAGCCCGGGATGGCCGCTCCCCGCCGTTGACCCCGGACGTTCCCTGGCTATGATCCGCGCCGCTACGCATGATCCCGAAAAGTGGGGGCCGGTTTTCCGGCAAGATCATGCGAAAATGGAAGCCCCTGTGGCGGAATTGGTAGACGCGCTCGACTCAAAATCGAGTTCCGCAAGGAGTGCTGGTTCGAGTCCGGCCAGGGGCACCAATCCAATCCAAATCGACTGGCCGGGCCGGAGCGCGCGATGACCGATCTTTTGGCCGCCGCCCGGCAGAACGTCCCCCAAGCCGCCGCCGCGATTATCGCCGTGGTTGGGCTCGCCACCATCGGCGGCTTCTTCTTCTTCCAGTATGTGCTCGGCTATCCGCCGTGCCCGCTCTGCCTGGAGCAGCGCATCCCGTATTATTTCACGGTGCCGCTGGCCGCGATGCTGTGGCTCGGCGCGGGCTACGGCGCCAGGCCGAAGGTGCTGACGCTGGGCTTCGCGGCGATCTTCCTCGCCATGCTGTGGAACACCGGCCTCGCCGCCTTCCATGCCGGCGTCGAGTGGCGGTTCTGGCCCGGCCCGACCGATTGCAGCGGACCGATCAATCCGCTCGGTGGCGCGGGCGACCTAATGAAGAGCCTGCAGAGCATCCGCGTCGTCCGCTGCGACGAAGCGGCCTGGCGGCTCTTCGGCATCTCGCTGCCGGGCTACAATGTGCTGGTGTCGCTGTTCCTGGTCGTCGTCGCAGCCTGGGGCGCCAAGGCGTCGTTCGCGCGCGCCAAAACTGAGGATCAAGTCTGAGGACTGAGACCGATGACTGACCGGGCGCACAAATGAAAACGACCACGAAGGGCTAGCGCGCTTAC
>JANLJK010000352.1:20952-23300 GCA_029255525.1 Pseudolabrys sp. | reverse complement strand
GTCCTGCATCAGACCGAGCATGGCAGTTCCCTCCTGGACGTGTCTTATGGTGTTCTTTGAGTCTTGGTCTTGGGCCGGCCCCTCGCCAGCCGGGATCAAGGTTAGCGGTCACGCGCGCGCCAGCGCAACGGATTCGTACGGGGAAGCGTTGTTCGGAATGATCTTTTTCCGCCGTGATTATTCTGCGCTGCACGCGATTCTCGTGCTGCTTGTCCTCAGCGCGACGGATGTGTGCGCCGCGGCGCAGACAGTGCCGCTGCCGCGTCCGCGGCCGCATGTTCCGGTGCCGCCGCCCTGGATGCTGCCGCCGCCGGCGGAGCCGCATTCCTTCCGGCAGGCCGCCGGCCCCGATTTCGACGGCAAGGGCATCAGCGCCAATCCGACCGATTGCAACAAGCGGCTGGAGAAGATCGCGGCCATCGAGCTTGTGCCGCGGCTGGTCGGGCCGGGCACCTGCGGCGGCCCGGATATCGTGCGGCTCGACGCCGTGCTGCTCGCCGGCGGCAAGCGCATCGACGTCAATCCCGCGCCGCATCTGCGCTGTCCGATGGCCGAGCAACTGGCGCTCTGGCTGCGCGACGAGGCTGTGCCGCGCGTGGCGGCGACCGGCGCGGTCTTGCGCAGCTTGGAGGCTTACGAGTCCTTCGAATGCCGCGGCCGCAACCGCAAGATGCTCGGCAAGGTCAGCGAGCACGGCAAAGCCAATGCGGTCGATCTCAAGGGCTTCACCTTCGCCGACAACCGCTATTTCCATCTCACCGATCTGATGGCGGACAAGGTCCTGCGCACCTCGATCAAGGAAAGTGTGTGCGCGCGCTTCACCACCGTGCTCGGCCCGGGCTCCGACAGCTATCACGAGGAGCACATCCATCTGGACCTGTCGGAGCGCCGCAACGGCTTCCGCATCTGCCAGTGGAACGTGCTCGAGCCGCCGCCACCGCCGCCGCCCAAACCGGAGCTGAAGCCGGGCGAGACGCAGGAACAGAAACCGGAGGAGGCGAAGCCGGCCGAGCAGGCCGAAATGGCGCCCGATGCGGAGGAGGCCGAGGAGGATCAGGCCGCGTCGCCGCCGATCGCCGGTCCGATCCCGCTGCCGCGCCCCCGGCCGGGCTTCCTCAAGCGGCTGAAAAACCGGTTTCTCTAGGATCTCACCACGGTCTTTTCACAGTTTGCCGCTAGCAAGGCCCTATGACCGACCGCGCAGCCTTCCCGCCGCCCGTGCCGGCCGCCCCTGTGGTATCGCGGCGAGGGCTGCTGAAGGCCGGCCTCGGCCTGACCGCCGCCGCCGGCCTGGTGCTGCCCGGCACCGGCGCCTATGCCGCCATGGAGGCCGCCAACAATCTCGTCATCACCAGCTACCGGCTGACGCCGCCGCGCTGGCCGGTGGGCCGCCGCCTGACCATCACCTGCGTCGCCGACCTGCATGCCGGCGGCCCGAACATGGGCATCGCCCGCGTGCGCCAGGTGATCGATGCCGCCAATGCGCTCGGCAGCGATCTCATCGTCGTGCTCGGCGATTACTTCGCCACCCATAAATTCGTCACCGAGGTGGTGCCGCACGATGCCTGGGCGGAAGAGGTCGCCCGCCTGCGCGCGCCGCTCGGCGTCTATTCGATCCTCGGTAATCACGACTGGTGGCACGGCATCGATGCCGTGCGGAAAGCCTTGGGGCGCGTGCATGTGCCGCTGATGGAGAACGACGCGGTGCTGTTGGGCGAGCCCGGTCGCCGCTTCTGGCTGGCGGGCTTAGGCGATCAGATCGCGTATTGGCTCGGGCCGAACCGCTTCCGTGGCGTCGACGATCTGCCGGGGACGCTCAAGCGCGTCACCACCGACGATCCCGTCGTGCTCATGGTGCACGAGCCGGACATCTTCGTGAAAGTGCCGGAGCGTGTTTCGCTCACCATCGCTGGCCACACCCATGGCGGTCAGATCCGCCTGCCTTTCGTGCCGCCGGTGTGGGCGCCGTCGGCCTATGGCGCGCGCTTCGCCTACGGTCATATCGTCGAGCAGGGGCGGCATCTGATCGTCTCCGGCGGCCTCGGCTGCAGCCAGGTGCCGCTGCGCCTCGGCGTGCCGCCGGAGATTTTGCACATTACGTTGGGTGCGTAGCGCAAAACGAAAACGGTGCTCCCTTTCTTTCCCTCCCCCGCGAAGCGGTGGGGAGGGAAGGCTCTCAATCGCCTGCGATTGAGAGCCAGGGTGGGGGGGGTCTTCATCGGCGTCTCAGCGAGTTTCGCCCCCACCCCCGACCCCTCCCCACACTCGCTACGCTCGCGGGGGAGGGGAGTCGCCAAAACAAAAACGGCGCCCGAAGGCGCCGTTTCTTAAATTCGCGAACCGCGTGA
>JANLJK010000352.1:5487-20852 GCA_029255525.1 Pseudolabrys sp. | reverse complement strand
CCAAAACAAAAACGGCGCCCGAAGGCGCCGTTTCTTAAATTCGCGAACCGCGTGAAGCTTAGCGGAACAGATTGCCGGTCGAGGCCACCCGCGGATTGAACGGCGAGTCGCCCTGGTGCGGCGCCAGCACCACCACAACGGCACCTTCCTTGGTGCGGTTATAGAGGTCGATGACGTCCTCGTTGGTCAAACGGATGCAGCCCGACGAGATCGCCTGGCCGATATATTCCGGCTGGTTGGTACCGTGGATGCGGTACAGCGTGTCCTTGTTGCCGGCGTAGAGATACAGCGCGCGCGCACCCATCGGGTTCTGCGGGCCGCCCGACACGAAGTTCGGCACGTCCATGCGCTTCTTGATGTCCGCCGTCGGCGTCCAGGTCGGCCACTCGGCCTTGCGGCCAACCTTGGCGACGCCCGACCAGGCCAAAGCTTCTTCGCCGACGGTCACGCCGTAGCGGATCGCCTTGCCGCCATCGAGCACGTAATAGAGATAGCGCGCATCGGAATCGATGACGATCGTGCCCGGCGTTTCCTTGCGGTGATAGGCGACGATGTGCCGCTTATACGGCTCGGGGATGTTGACCTTCTCGTACGGCGCCGCCGCGAGAAGCTTCTTGTCGCGCACCGTGAGGTTCGCTTCCGAAGCCGGTTCCACGGTCGACTGCATGCAGCCGCCGAGCACCAGGCCGACCCCCAGAAGAACGACCGACAACCCCCTTGCCGCCATTATTTTATTCCTTTTCCTCGGTCGCCCCGACGGCGCCCAACATTGAATTTCTCACTAACGGAATTAACCGAATCGGCCACGGGAATGCCACGGTTTCCGCTGTTTCCACACCAGCTTCCCGCGCGCTGTGGCAGGAATGCCGCACTCGACTTAAGGCGCGCTCGGTCGGCCAGCGGTCCCCGCGAGAGTCCCGCAATACTCGACAATGCACGCAGAAGCTTAAGAGAAGGTTTACCATAACCGCCAGTATATTGGACGGGTTGGTCCGGGCGTCCGGACCGGCGCGGCAATGATCACCATAGGACACGATTTGCCGCGCAATTCCGCCTCACTCGATGCTCATATGGAACTCTAGGGAAACGGAAACGACCGGGAGAAAGACATGAGCACAACCGAAGACAAGTCGAGCCCCGCGCAGCGCGACGAATCGCGCCGGCGCAGCGATCTCGACAACCGCTACGGCAAGATCGGCATCTCGGCCGTGGCCGCCGCCGTGCGCCATCAGGGCGAGCAGCACCACGACGCCGACGCGACCGTGCGCCGCGTGCCTTACGACCGCGACTAGGTTTCGCGTGGCGCGCCGCCGGCCGCCGCGCCAGGCGGGCCGGCTCGTGCGCCGACCCTGAAGTTCGCATACACGGCGCGGCGAAGGCGATCGCGAACTTCGGAATTGGGACGCGAGAACAAAACACCATCATTCGTTCGATATGATGGGCGACGCGGCCTGTGCGCGCGTCCGTCATTTCGCTTGCGCATGAGTGCGCGATCGGTCCATTGAGGCGTCCTGATCCCGCTCGTTGGCACGCAAGGGTGGCTTGATGCTGTCGGTCTACGTTCCCCGCGGTGCAACGCTCGAGCGCCTCCCGGTCGAAGCGGGCGCGCCGCCGCCCGAGGCGGCCGTGTGGATCGACCTCATGACGCCGACGGTGCAGGAGGACAAGCTGGTCGAGCAGTTGCTCGGCATCGCGGTCCCGACGCGCGAGGAGATGCAGGAGATCGAGGTCTCCAGTCGGCTCTATGTCGAGAACGGCGCGCGCTACATGACGGCGACGTTGATGTGCCAGTCGGATACGGCGACGCCGAAGACGACGGCCGTCACGTTCATCCTGTCCGGCCACCGGCTCGCCACCGTGCGTTATGACGAGCCGCGGCCCTTCGCCATCGTCGAGCACAAGCTGGCGCGGACCTGTCCGCCCAAGGTCTCGGGCGAGACGGTGTTGATCGACCTGCTCGACGCGGTGATCGATCGCGCCGCCGATATTCTCGAGCGCATCGGCGCCGAGGTCGACCAGATCTCGCATTCGATCTTCGAGCCGGAGGACGAGGCCGAGTCCGTCTCCTACAAGGACGTGCTCAAGTCGCTTGGCCGCAAGGGCGATCTGACCTCCAAGGTGCGCGAGAGCCTGGTGTCCATCGGCCGCCTGCTGTCGTTCCTCGCCAACGAAGCCGACAGCATGAAATGGCCGAAGGATGCGCGCGCGCAGTTGCAGTCGATGCAGCGCGACGCGGTGTCGCTGTCCGATCACGCCACTTACATCAGCAACAAGGTGACGTTCCTGCTCGACGCCATGCTGGGCGTGGTCAACATCGAGCAGAACGCCATCA
Organism: Pseudolabrys sp.; assembly: GCA_029255525.1. Classification (GTDB taxonomy): domain Bacteria; phylum Pseudomonadota; class Alphaproteobacteria; order Rhizobiales; family Xanthobacteraceae; genus Pseudolabrys. The sequence goes on along the minus strand of JANLJK010000352.1, from coordinate 18,520 downwards.
TCAAGATATTCTCGATCGCGGCGGTGATTTTCATGCCGCCGACGCTTGTCGCCTCGATCTACGGCATGAACTTCCATACCGGCATGATCGAGCTCGATTGGGCCTATGGTTATCCCTTCGCGCTCGGGCTGATCGTTACAGCCGCGATCGTGCCGATCTTGTTCTTCAAGTGGAAGAAGTGGCTGTGACGGCCTGACGTCTCCTATTTTCGTCGAAACTATTTCGCCTTTGTCGAAAGCTTCGCGCGCCGCGGACGCGGAACCCTTCCGCGCTCACGCGCGTTCTTGGCTGCATGAGCAAGCCGCGCATCATCGTGACCTGCCCGGTGACCGGTATCGTGGTCATCACGCGCATCGACTATGAGGACATGATCGGGCCGCGCGACGACGCCATGCTGTTTTCCTGTCCCTGCGGCGAGACGCACAAACTGGAATATGCCGGGCGGCACGCCGATCCTTTTAAGCGCCGTCAGTCGCCGCGCGACCGGTAGGGCGTGCGGTAGAGCAATACACGGGTTCGGGACACCAGAGTCTCGTTACAGCGAGCCGAGAAGCGCACGCAGTTGTCGCGTCACCCCACGTGCCGCCGCTTTGTCGAGCCGCCCAGAAAGGCGGGACCGCATCGGAAGGCAAAAATATTTTCCTATCCTCCTTGACCTTTTATTCCTACTGATTATAGTCCGCTCATCCCGCCCCAATCGTGAGGGGTGTCTGATCAGCGTCTCCAGACGCGGGGCGGGGAGCGGTGGCCGGGGTGGGGCGTCGGAGATGCGGCGCGGTTTCCCTTCCCGGCGGTCCAAGCCGCATCCGTCCCGGCGCGCACTGCCGCGCGTCACGGGGGGCGTAAGACGATGCGCGTAAGGGGCAACGTTTGATGGATCGACCCGCAAGGGCGGTCCGGAGGACCGAAGCAACCTCCCCGTAAAGTCGAGAAGCCCCATAGCGGTGGATAAGCGTCCCTGCCGAAAGGCGAGGCGCCTGAAAGGTAAGTCCACCGGGGGCGCTGCGGAGCAAACCTATAAACACTGCGCGCGGAACGCCATCGGACTTGGCGGACTTGCGGCTCTATCTACTTCGACAAGCCTCGATGTCGCGAGGCGTCGAGGCCCGTGGGTCCTTCGGGACCTTTGGCGTTCCGCGCGCCCTCACTCTTGGGCAGCGTGGCTTGGTTCAGGAGACGGCGCACCCGGCGCCGCAAAGAATACGGGCGGCGGAGCTATATCTCGCCGTCATTCCGGGGCGCGAGCGTTAAGCGAGCGAACCCGGAATCCAGAAACGCGCACAGAGCTTGTGTCTGGATTCCGGGCTCGGCCCTGCGGGCCGCCCCGGAATGACGATGCTGTTTGAAAACTGAATCGGAAAAGCGCGCGACGCGCTCACACGTGCTGGCCGCCATTGATGTGGATCTCGGCGCCGTTTACGTAAGACGACGTCTCCGTGCACAGCACATAGATGATCTTGGCCACTTCATCCGGCGTGCCGAGCCGCTGCATCGGGATCTGCTCGACGATCTTCTCGGTGCCCGGTGACAGGATCGGCGTGTCGATCTCGCCCGGCGCGATCGCATTGACGCGGATGCCGAGCCGGCCGAAGTCCGACGCCATCTCGCGCGTCAGTGAGGCGAGCGCCGCCTTCGATGTCGCGTAAGCGGCACCGGCGAAAGGATGCACGCGCGAGCCGGCGATGGAGGTGACGTTCACCACCGAGCCCTTCACGGCTTTGAGTTCATTCACCAGACCGCGCGCGAGCATGATCGGCGCGAAGAAGTTCACCTGGAAGACGTGGTGCCACACGTCGATCTCGGTATCGAGCGAGCCGAGCCGGCCGCCGCCTTTGCTCTTGGGCGAGATCGCCGCGTTGTTGACCAGCGCATGCAGTTCGTTGTTGTCGAGCCGCCGTTTGATCTCCGCCACCGCCTCGAGTGTGTTGGCCTCATTGGCGAGGTCGACCTGGATGTGGTCTTCCGGGCCTGCATCCCACGGGCAATTCTCGGGGAACGGATGACGCGAGCAGGTGATGACGCGCCAGCCGGCGGCGGAAAAGCGCTTCACCGTGGCGTGGCCGATGCCGCGGCTGGCGCCGGTCAAAAGCAGCGTGCGGCGCTGTTGATTGGTTGCGTTCGGCATGGGCGACCTTGGCGTCCTTGGAATGATTCTATGATTGCGCGTGAGCCGCGCTCACAATGTAACTCACGGATAAAGCCGCGTCTTGCTCCATGGCGTGCCGTCGGCGTCGCGTTTGAACACGATGCGGTCGTGCAATCGGAACGGCCGGTCCTGCCAGAACTCGATCGCGATGGGGACGATGCGGAAGCCGGACCAGAAGGGCGGACGCGGCACGCTGCTGATCGCGTATTTCGCGGCGGTGATGGCGATCGCCTTCTCGAAGGCGAGGCGGCTCTCCAGCGGCGACGACTGCTTGCTCGCCCAGGCGCCGATCTGCGCCTGCTTGGGGCGGCTGGCGAAGTAGGTATCGGCTTCCTCGTCGCTGACGCGCTCGACGGCGCCACGTACGCGCACCTGCTTGTTGAGCGACTTCCAATGGAACACCAGCGCCGCCTTCGGCTGGGCGTCCAACTCCTGCCCCTTTTGGCTGCCCAGGTTGGTGAAGAAGACAAAGCCCCGCGCATCGGCGCCCTTCAAAAGCACCATTCGGGCGTTAGGCAGACCGTCGGCATCGACGGTTGCGAGCGTCATCGCCGTCGGATCGCGGGGCTCGGTCTCGCTCGCCTGCGCCAGCCAGGCGTCAAACAGCGCAAAAGGATCCTCGGCGGCGGTGAAATCACCACTCGTTAACCAGCTTGGGTGTTGAATCGGCACCGTATCGGACATGTTCGGAGTGTTTCGCTTGGCTGAGGCCAGCACCTCATCGTTTCGACTGCGCGGTTATAGGCGATGCGCCGCCTCTCGCCTATGGCGAGGGTTGTCGGCGGCGGCGGCGCTGACGCTCGCGCTCGGCAGTGGCGGTTGCAGCCTGTCCGGCCAGCTCGATTCCTATTTCGGCTCCGACAAGGACCAGACCGGCTCGATCACGCCGCCACCCGGCGCCAAGGCTGAGGTTGCGCTGCCGCCGGAGGGCGATCTCGCTTATGCCCGCGCCGCCGCCAGCGAATTGCTCCGCCGCGGCCAGAAGGATGCGAGCCTGGATTGGGAAAATCCCAACAGCGGCGCCCGCGGTACCGTCACGCCGATCGCGGCGGCCTATACCTCGGAAGGCCAGACCTGCCGCAATTTCCTGGCGAGCTACGTCAGCGGCAGCGCGCAATCCTGGCTCCAGGGCGAGGCCTGCAAGCAGCAAAAGGGCGTTTGGGAAGTGCGCGCCCTCAAGCCCTGGAAGAGCTCCTAATTTGACGGGTCATTCCAGGGCGCGCGCGAAGTGCGCGAACCCGGAATGACGGAGAAAGCGCTCGCGCGCCGTAGCCGTCAGGCGAAGGCGCGTTGCATCTGCGCCACATGACCCCCACATTACGGGACGAGTCGCTGGCTCGCCCGGCCGGCAGGGGATTTTCACGAGGAGTTGGGAAGGATGCGCGACCCCTATGACATTCTGGGGGTGTCGAAGAGTGCGAGCGAAAGCGAGGTCAAGAGCGCCTACCGCAAGCTCGCCAAGAAGCTGCACCCCGACGCCAACAAGCACGATCCGAAGGCGGCCTCGCGTTTCGCCGAGCTCAACGCCGCTTACGAGATCGTTGGCGACGACGAGAAGCGCAAGGCGTTCGACCGCGGCGAGATCGACGCCGAGGGCAAGCCGCGCTTCCAGGGCGGCTTTGGCGGTCAGCCGGGCAGCGGCGCGGGACCTTGGGGTCCGGGCGCGGCGGGCGCCAACCATTTCGAGAGCTTCAGCTTCGGTCCGGACGGCTTCCAGCGCCGGTCGGCTGGCCCAGGCGGCGGCGGTCCGGGCGCCGGTGGCGGCTTCGAAGATCTGCTGCGCGGCATGTTCGGCGGCGGCGCCCCCCGTGGCGGCCGGGCTGCGCATTTCGAGACCGACGATTTCGGCGCGGCGGCCAGCGGCCAGGACCTGCACGCCACCCTGACCATCTCGCTGCCGGAAGCCGCCAAGGGCACCAAAGCGCGCGTGTCGCTGCCGACCGGCAAGGAAATCGAGGTCAAGATTCCGGCCGGCCTGACAGATGGTCAGCAGATCCGGTTGAAAGGGCAGGGTTGGCCGAGCGCCTCCGGCAAGGCCGGCGATGCGTTGATCACCGTCAACGTCGCGCCGCATCCGGTGTTCAAGCGCGACGGCGATGACCTGCGGCTCGAACTGCCGGTGACGCTCTATGAAGCGGCTTTGGGTGGCAAGGTGCGTGTGCCGACGCTCGACGGCGCGGTCGAGCTGGCCATTCCCGCCGGCACCAATTCCGGCCGCACCTTCCGCCTCAAGGGCAAGGGGCTCAAGTCGAAGAGTGGTCACGGCGATCTGCTCGCCACCGTGCGCCTGGTGCTGCCCGATCAGCTCGACGACGCGTTCAAGGAACTGATGCAGACCTGGCGCGACAAGAAGCCCTACGACCCACGCGGCGGGATGGAGTGATGTCCCTTGTCGTCACCGGGCTTGTCCCGGTGACCCCGCCGGGACAAGCCCGGCCATGACACGTCAGTGATGCTGATGCGTTGCTCTCACGACCTCTTCACCGCCGCCTTGTCGACTTGATCGTAGATCGCCTTGCTGACCTTCTCGAGCTTGTCGCGATCGGCGGGGCCGCTGACAACGTAAGCGACCTTGTCGTCGACCCAGTAGAAGGCGGCGGCCTGGTTGGCTTCCTTGTAGCGCAGCGCCGTCTGCGTCACGCCGGACTTGGCGCAATAGATGGTGAAGCGCTCGCCCGACGGGCCTTCATACATGTAGAAGGCAGCTGCGCCCGTCGGCCCCGGCAGCAAGCGTCCGCCGACGAGCTTCAGGCCCATCGCCTGCAGATCGGGAATGCGCTGGTCGTAGCCGAGCCGCTTCGACAGCCACTGCGTCATATGCGCGAGCTCCGAGCCCGGCACTTCGACGGGATGGCGCACCTCCACCACATAGAGCTTGTAGGCATCGAGCGCTTCGGACGCGAGCATGTCGAAGCCCGACGGCGCCGCCGCCGAGGCGCCGCGCGCGAACCAGCCGATGCCGCCGCCGATCGCGAAGGCCGCGACCGACGCGGCCACCGCCATCGCAATCCACGAGCGCTTGGGCGCGCCGGTCAAGCGCAGCACGTTCTCGATCTTGAGCCGCTCCGGCACCGGCTCGTCGGCCACCGCGCCATAGCGGGCGCGCAAGCCCTCGGCCTGCGCGCGCCAGGCCGCGACCATTGCCGCCTGCTCGGGGTTCTCGGCCAGCCAGGATGCGACTGCTTCGCGCCGGTCGGCCGGCAATTGGCCGTCGATGAAGGCGTGCAGCTCGTCCTCGCTGACCGGTGACATGCGATCGATCATGATTTCACTGGTCCTTATTTCACGCGGCGCAGCGCCGGGCGCTCGCCGTCGAGATAGCTTTTGATCTGCACGCGGGCCCGCGCCAGACGCGACATCACGGTACCGATCGGCACACCCTGCACCTCGGCGATCTCGCGGTAGCTCAGGCCTTCCAGCACCACGAGCAGCAGCGCGTTGCGTTGGTCTTCGGCCAAAGTGGCGAGCGCGCGCTCGATGTCGCGGCCGCCGGCTTCGGGGCCTGCAAGGTCCGGGGCGTCATTGTCCTCGATCGAGGTCAAGGTCGGCCGTCGCGCCAGCGAGCGCAGCCGGTTGCGGTTGAGGTTGGTGAGGATGGTGTACAGCCAACTGCGCACCTCCTCGCCCTGGAACAGGTGCTCGGAGCGCAGCGCGCGCACCAGGGTGTCCTGCACCAGGTCGTCCGCGGTGTCGGCGTCGCGGGTCAGCGCCCGGGCATACCGTCTGAGCGCGGGGATCGTCGCCTCCACCTTTTGCGCGAATGTGGCCAATCGGCCTCCTTCAGGTCGTTCACTTGGCCCGGCGACGTCCGGCGGACGGCGTCCCGGCACTCTCTTTCGCTGAAAACAACCCCTGGGAAACCGTCATATTCCAGAAATGAAGTGAATTAACAAAGGGAAGCGGCAGGGGGGCTGCCTTGCTTGATGGCGTGGCCCCCCCTATGCCATAGGGGAAACAGCCGGTACCCACCGGCGAAGACGGGGAAATTAATGGCGGATACCTCGGGTCTGATGCGCGGCAAGCGCGGCCTCATCATGGGTGTGGCGAACAACCGCTCGATCGCCTGGGGGATTGCGCGGGCCTGCCGGGACGCCGGCGCCGATCTCGCCTTCACCTACCAGGGCGAGGCGCTGAAGAAGCGCGTCGAGCCTCTGGCCGAGGAGGTGGACGGGCTGGTCGTCGGTCACTGCGACGTCACCGATCCGGCGAGCCTGGACGCGGTCTTCGCGCAGGTGAAGTCGGCTTGGGGCTCGCTCGACTTCGTGCTGCATGCCATCGCCTTCTCCGACAAGGATCAGCTGGACGGCCGTTACGTCGACACCACGGAAGACAACTTCGTCAAGACGATGGTGATCAGCTGCTACTCGTTCACCGCCATCGCGCAGCGCGCCGAGAAGCTGATGACCAATGGCGGCTCGCTGCTGACGCTGACTTATTACGGCGCCGAGAAGTGGATGCCGCATTACAACGTGATGGGTCTCGCCAAGGCCGCGCTCGAAAGCTCCGTGCGCTATATGGCCGCCGATCTCGGCGTGAAGAACATCCGCGTCAACGCGATCTCGGCCGGGCCGATCAAGACTTTGGCGGCGTCGGGCATCGGCGACTTCCGGTATATCCTGAAGTGGAACGAATATAATACGCCGCTCCGCCGCAACGTGTCGCTGGAAGATGTCGGCAAGGCCGGCGTGTTCTTCCTGTCCGATCTGTCGAGCGGCGTCACCGGCGAAATTCAGCATGTCGATGCTGGTTATCACGTCGTCGGCATCAAGCACCCTGACGCGCCGGACCTTGCGGTCGGTAAGCTCGAGTGATGGATTTCCGCTTCCGCTCGTCCCCGCGGAAGCGGGGCCCCAGAATAAGCCACATGGCGTGGAAGAGCCGCGCTGGATTCCCGCTTTCGCGGGAATGAGCGGGGATAGGCTCGTTATGACGTCAAGGCCGACCGTCTTCTATATCCGTCATGGCGAGACCGATTGGAATGTCGCCGGCCGTTTGCAGGGACGTCGCGATATTCCGCTCAATGAGCGCGGCCGCGCGCAGGCGAGCCATTGTGGCGGGATCCTGCGCGATCTGTTGACGCGCGAAGGCCGCGATCCGGCGGCGCTCTATTACGTATCGAGTCCGCTCGGCCGCGCCCGCGAGACGATGGAATTGGCGCGCGCCGCGATGGGGCTGACGCCGGAAGCCTATGCCGTAGATGAGCAACTTGCCGAGATTTCGTTCGGCGACTGGGAGGGCTTCACCATCGCGCAATTGCACGAGCGCGATCCGGCCGGCATCGCGCAGCGTGAGCACGACAAATTCCACTTCCTGCCGCTTGGCGGCGAGAGCTACCAGATGATGACGGCGCGGCTCGCCCGCTGGTATGCGACGCTGACGCAGGACACGGTGGCGGTCGCGCATGGCGGCACGGCGCGCGGGCTGATGGCGCATCTCGGCGTCACCAAGCCGGCGGCCGCACCTTTGGCCGATGTGCTGCAGGGCGTGGTTTACGTCTTCCAGGGTGACAAGCTCAGCCGTTATTCGTGACTCGTCATTCCGGGGCGCGGCCGTAAGGCCGCGAGCCCGGAATCCAGAGCCGCACAATGAGCGTTCCTTATGGCGCTGGGTTTTGAGTTTGCGTGCTGCGCACGCGCCCCGGAATGACAATGCTCAATAATGTGGGGGCGGGGGCTCCGGCGCGCCGTCCGAAGACGGCGACTCCATCTCGGCCATGCGGTCGGTCAGCCGGCGCAACTGGCCCTGCAGGCCATCGATTTCCTTCCATTGCGCGGTGATGGTCGCGTTCAGGTCGTCGACGATGCGGTCGCTATGCGCCACCTGCATCTCCAGCGCCTCAATCCGGCGGACCAGCGCTGCAATGTCCGGCATGATCTCGGGTGGCATGAGGGGCTCCTCGGTTTCGTCCGGCCCCTTCGATACGGCGGGAGGGGCCATTTGACCATCCCGCTCTTCCCGGGTTACCCAAGCCCGGCAACAGCGGAACCTCCATGTCGTTCAACACCTTCGGCCGCCTTTTCCGGTTCACCAGCTTCGGCGAAAGCCACGGGGCGGCGATCGGCTGCGTGGTCGACGGCTGCCCGCCGCGTATTCCAGTGACGGCGGAGGAGATCCAGGTCGAGCTCGACAAGCGCCGGCCCGGCCAGTCGCGCTTCACCACCCAGCGTCAGGAGCCGGACGCGGTGAAGATCATGTCCGGCGTGTTCACCGACGAGGCCACGGGCCGGCAGGTGACCACCGGCACGCCGATCATGCTGCTGATCGAGAATGTCGACCAGCGCTCGAAGGATTATTCCGACATCAAAGACAAGTACCGGCCCGGCCACGCCCACTATGTCTATGACGTCAAATACGGCCTCTTCGATTACCGCGGCGGCGGCCGCGCCTCGGCGCGCGAGACGGCGGCGCGCGTGGCGGCTGGCGCCATCGCGCGCAAGATTGTGCCGGGCCTGACGGTGCGCGCCGCTCTGGTGCAGATGGGCCCACACAAGATCGACCGGTCGCGCTGGGACTGGGACGAGGTTGGCAAGAACCCGTTCTTCTGCCCTGATCCCGTGCAGGCGAAATTCTTCGAGACGTATCTCGACGGTATCCGCAAGTCGGGCTCGTCGATCGGCGCGGTGATCGAGGTGGTCGCCGAAGGCGTACCGGCGGGCCTCGGCGCGCCGGTTTACGGCAAGCTCGATGCCGACTTGGCGTCGGCGCTGATGGGCATCAACGCCGTCAAGGCGGTCGAGATCGGCGACGGCATGGCGGTCGCGGAATTGCGCGGCGAGGACAATGCCGACGAAATGCAGATGGGCAATGACGGCAAGCCGTTGTTCCTGTCCAACCACGCCGGCGGTATTCTCGGCGGCATCGCGACCGGCCAGCCGATCGTCGCGCGGTTCGCCGTGAAGCCGACCTCGTCGATTTTGACGCCGCGCAAGACGGTCGACCGCTACGGCAACAATACCGAGGTTGTAACCAAGGGGCGCCACGACCCCTGCGTCGGCATCCGCGCGGTGCCGATCGCCGAAGCCATGGTGGCGTGCGTGCTCGCCGACCATTATCTGATGCACCGGGCCCAGGTCGACGACGCCTTGCCGTGGCCCTTCGCCAAGCCCGGCGTCTAGCGTTCTCTGTTCGAAGGTAATCCCTCGTGCCCAATAGCCACCAGCGTGTCGAAGCGGCGATCAAGGCTTTCGCCAGAGGCGAACTCGTCGTCGTCACCGATGACGACGACCGCGAGAACGAGGGCGATCTCTTCGTCGCCGCCTCGTTGTGCACGCCGGAGAAGATGGCGTTCATGATCCGCCACACCTCCGGCATCGTCTGCGCTCCCTTGAGCGGCGATCTGGCGCGCAAGCTGCATCTCGAGCCGATGGTGGCGGAGAACGACGCGCCGCTCGGCACCGCCTTCACCGTCACGGTCGATGTCAAGCACGGCCTCACCACCGGCATCTCGGCCGAGGAGCGCACCAATACCGTGCGCGCGCTCGCCAACGACAATTCGGGCGCGGCCGATTTCGTCCGGCCGGGCCATGTGTTTCCGCTGGTGGCGCGCGAGGGCGGCGTGCTGATGCGCTCGGGCCATACCGAAGCCTGCGTCGACCTCTGCCGCCTCGCCGGGCTGCCCGGCGTCGGTGTGCTGTCGGAACTGATGAACGACAACGGCACCGTCATGCGCGGGCCGGAGGTCGCGGCCTTCGCCGAGAAGCACAAGCTCGTCTATCTCTCGATCGCCGACCTGATTGCCTTCCGCCAGAGCCGCGACAAGCTCGTCGAGCGCGTCAGCGAATTCCAGCTCACCTCGGAGGTCGGGCCGCTCAAGGGCTATGCCTATGTGACGCCGTTCGACCGGTCGCCGTTCGATCGCGTGCACCACATGGCGTTCGTTTATGGTGACATCGGCGACGGCACGAATGTGCCGGCGCGCCTGCACCGCGCCGACGTGATCGGCGACGTGTTCGGTGGGGCCAAGCCGATCCGCGCGGCGCTCGCCCGCTTCAAGACCGAAGGCCGCGGCGTCATCGTGTTTCTGCGCGACGGCACGGCCGGCGTGCCGCTGAAGGAGATCCCGCAGGACGGCAGCACCGACACCGAAGCCGCGCGCTCCAGGCAGTGGCGCGAGATCGGGCTCGGCGCGCAGATCCTGCGCGATCTCGGCATCTCCTCGATCCGGTTGCTGACGTCGAGCAAACGCACGTATGTCGGCGTCGGCGGTTTCGGCATCGAGATTGTGGCCACCGAGCCTTTGGACGGCTGAAGAGCCTTTTTTTCGCCGCGGCCCCGTGTCACGATGCTGACATGGGGCGTCGCGGTGTTCACACGACAATCGCCGGCCTGTTGATCGCTGCGGCTTACGCGGCCGCGAGCCTCGCCGCACCCCATCTGCCGCGCTTCGCCGACAAGAGCCCTTCCGCCATCCCCGTCGATGTCGAGCTCGTCATCGCCGTCGACGTCTCTTATTCGATGGATCCGGACGAGCAGGCGCTGCAGCGCGAGGGCTATATCCAGGCATTGACGTCGACGGAATTCCTGCGCGCCTTGCGTGAAGGCCCGAACGGCAAGATCGCCATCACCTATTTCGAATGGGCCGGCGCCAACGACCAGAAGATCGTCATGCCTTGGCGGCTGATCGACGGGCCGGAGGCCGCTGACGCGGTCGCCGCCGAGATCGCGCGCGCGCCGTACCGCCGCGCCTCGCGCACCTCGATCTCCGGCGCGCTCCTGTTCGCCAAACCTTTGTTCGACAACAGCGGCTATCGCGGCCTGCGCCGTGTCATCGACGTGTCCGGCGACGGCGCCAACAATGCCGGCGTGCCGGTGGCGCCGACGCGGGACGCCGTGGTCGCGGACGGCATCACCATCAACGGCCTGCCGGTCATGCTCAAACGAGCGACGGCGGCGACGCTCGATATCGAAGCGCTCGACGTCTATTACGAGGATTGCGTCATCGGCGGCCCGGGTGCTTTCGTGGTGCCGATCCGCGATCGTTCGAAGTTCGTCGAGGCGACGCGCACCAAGCTGGTGCTGGAGATCGCCGGACGTCAGCCCGAGCCACGCGTGATTCCGGCCTCGGCGGAGGCGCCACGCATTTCCTGCACCGTTGGCGAGCGAATGTGGCAGGAGCGCTGGGGCGGCTATGATTTTAGATGAGGCTCTCTGTTGTCATGCCCGCGAAAGCGGGCATCCAGTACACCGCAGCCTATCGAGAGCACACAGCGTACTGGATCCCGGGTCTCGCTTCGCTCGCCCGGGATGACGGCGACAAACCCTTACTTCTCGAACTTCCCCACCATCTCGACATGATGCGACCAGCGGAACTGGTCGACCGCCGTGACGCGCGTCAGCTTATAGCCGCCGGCGACCAGGATCTTGGCGTCGCGGGCGAAGGTGGTCGCGTCGCATGACACGCCGACGATGGTTTTCACGCTGCTCTTCGCCAATTCATGCGCCTGCGCTTCGGCGCCCTGGCGCGGCGGATCGAACACCACGGCCTCGAAGCCCTTGAGCTCGGAGGCGACATAAGGCCGCCTGAACAGGTCGCGCGCCACGGCCTCGACCGGCTTCAGGCCGCTCGTCATCTGCGCCGCGCGCTCCATCGCCTTCACCGCGCCGGCTTCGCTGTCGACCGCCGTCACGCGCGCGGTTTCCGCCAGCCGCAAGGCGAAGGTGCCGATGCCGGCGAACAGATCGATGACGCGCTTGGCTTTGCCCACATGTGTCGTGACGAGTTTGGCCAAGGTGGCTTCGCCCAACGCGGTGGCCTGTAGGAAGCTGCCCGGCGGCAGCGGCACTTGCGTGCGGCCGACGGTGAGCATCGGTTGCGACCGCTGCGCGACCAGTTCGCCATGGCGGGTGAGGCGTGCGAGTCTGTGCTCGTCGACGAGCTTCGCCAGCGCGGTGGTGCTCTTGGAATTCAAGGGGCCGGAGCCGCGCACGTCGACATCCATGCCGCTGTCAGTGGCGGTCACCTGGATGTCGAGCGGCTTTTGCGTCGGGCGCAGGATATCGGCGATCGCCCAGGCGGCTTTGATCGCACCGTCGAGGCTTCGCGTCAGCACCGGGCAGGTATCGATGGCGACGATGTGATGCGCGCGCGGCGCGGTGAAACCGACTTCGAGCACATCATGCGTGCCGCGCCGCGCATGCAGCACCGCGCGCCGACGGCCGTCGCCATGCGCGTCGATGATCGCTTCGTCGACCGGCGCGATCACCCCGGCAGAGCCAAGCGCCTCGACCACCAGCGAACGTTTCCATAGATGGTATTCAGCGAGCGACCAGTGTTGCAGCGCGCAGCCGCCACAGGTGCCAAAATGCTTGCAGATCGGCGTCGCGCGCTCGTGGCTCGGTGTGTCGACATGCAAGAGATGCCGACGGTCCGGATGACCGGCGACCGCCTCGACCGTTACCGTCTCGCCAGGCAGCGTATAGGGCACGTAAGCCGGCCCCACATGGGTATCGGCAACGCCGTCGCCGCGATGGCCAAGGCGATCGATGGTGAGTTGTTCGGTCACGTCGGCTTTTGCTCCAAGGAATCGATCCGGGGGCGGGCTGTCTGGTCCGTCGATTCGTGCTATATAACCTTTATGACCGTCACGCTCACGCCCGAACAGATGCGTTGGATCGAGGCCGCCGTGGCCGCCGGCCAGTTCTCGTCGGTGGAAGAGGCGGTGCGGTTGGCCGTGGCCGACTTCATTCTGGCGTCTGAGCCGGACGATCTGTCCTGGACCAAGCCCTACATCGACGAAGCGCGCAAGGATGTCGCCAAAGGCAATGTAGTCGACGGCGATGATTTTCTTGAGCGCCTGGAGCAAGGTATCGGAGCGCTGCGCTCGCGATGACCGAATTCATCCTCTCGCGAGAGGCTGAATTCGATATCGCCGCCATTCTTAATTTCCT
>JANLJK010000352.1:0-5387 GCA_029255525.1 Pseudolabrys sp. | reverse complement strand
CGAGAAGCTGATCCGCCGCTAGCTCAATGCGGCACGGCGTGGCCCGGTACGTCCGGCATGTAGCCGCGCCGGGTCAAGGCATCAAAGCGCCACACCAGCAGCAGGGCATAGACGCCGAGACCGATAGTGAAACCGATCCAGATGCCGACCGCCTCCAGCCGGCCCGGAAAGGCGAGCGTGTAGGACGTGGAAAAGCCGATCAGCCAGAAGCTCACCGCCGCGAAGATCAGCGGCACGCGCGTGTCGTTGAGTCCGCGCAGCGCGCCGGACGCGACGGTCTGAATACCGTCGACGACGAAGAACGTCGCGCCGTAAGCCAACAAGGTCGCGGCAAGCGCGACGGTCGCGCCGGCATCGGCCGCTTCGCCGCCGAGGAACGCCAACGGGATGAGGTGGCGGAACGCGACGATCACCAGCACCATGACGGCCATGAACACGGCGCCAAGGCCGATGGCGGTAAAACCAGCGCGGCGCGTCGCGGCGGCATCGTGCCGGCCGACCGCATGGCCGACGCGCACGGTCGCGGCCATCGAGATACCGAACGGCACCATGAACAGGATCGCCGCGGTCTGCAGCGCGATCTGGTGCGCGGCAAGCGCCGTCGTGCCGATCCAACCCATCAGAATGGCCGCCATTGCGAACAGGCCGTATTCGAGCAGGAAGCTTCCGGCGATCGGCGCGCCTACGACGACGAGACTGCCGAGCAAGGGCCAGTCGATGCGCCAGAACCGCGCCAGCACCTGAAATTTGCGGAAAGGCCGCTGCGTATACGCGATCAGAAATCCGGCGACGCACATCGCGATATTGATGATGGTCGTCGCGGTGCCGGCGCCGAGCAGTTCAAGCCGCGGCAGGCCGAACTCGCCATAGATCAGCGCATAAGCCAAGAGCGCGTTGGCGGGGATGGCGGCGAGCGTGATCCACAAAGCTGGCTCCGGCCGGTTCACCGCGCCCATGAAGCCGCGCAAGGCGATAAACCACCAGGCCGGCACCAGGCTCCAGCCGAGGCCGAGAAGATATTGCCCGGCCAGCCGCGCGGTCTCGTCTTCCTGGCCGAGCGCGCGCAACAAATCTTCGCCGGTGCTCTGCAGCGCCGTCATCGGCGCGCCGAGCATCAGCGCCGCCCACAATCCGACGCGCAGGCTGCGGCGCACCATGCGCGGATCGCGCGCGCCGAAGGCTTGTGCCGCGAGTGGCGCGACGGCCGACACAAGGCCCATGCCGAGCACGAAGGCGGCGAACAAGACGGTCTGGCCCAGCGCGGCGGCCGCGATCGTCTTGTCGCCGAGATGGCCGATGAGCACGAGATCGCTTGTCATCATCGCCACTTGGCCAAGCTGCGTCAGCGCGATCGGCAGCGCGAGCTTCACCGTGGCGCCGAGCTCGGCGCGCCACAGGCCTTGATGCCCCGGTGTCTCTGCGCCGGTGGCGTAATCTGCATTGTGAGTGGTCATGCCGGGCACCATAGGGTCGCCTGTGGCGAGAGAAAGGCCGCGATCGGTCACGCCCCGGATGTTTGATGTCGACGTGTCCTCAGGGACACAGTTTCATCACGCGTCCCGATGGGCGGGATCGTGATGACGAATGAATGGCGGCTCAGCGCGCCTCGGCGCCGATGAGATACTCGACATTGCCGTCGCCGCCCTCGATCGGCGAAGGGATGGTGCCAAGGACGCGCCAGCCGAGCGATGTCACGCAAGTCACGATTTCATCGCATACCGCCCGGCGTACCGCATCATCACGGACGACGCCTTTCTTGAGCGCCGCGCGGCCGGCTTCGAACTGCGGCTTGATCAGCGCCACGAGCTGCGCCGGCTTCTTTACCAGTGCGAGCGCAGCGGGCAGCACCAGCTTCAACGAGATGAAGCTGACATCGATGACGACGAGATCGGGCGCGGGCTCGAAGCTGGCAGGCGAGAGCGTGCGGATATCGGTTTCCTCCAGCGACATCACCTCGGGTCGGATGCGCAGGCTGTCGTGCAATTGGCTGCGGCCGACATCCACGGCGTAGACACGCGTCGCACCCCGCTGCAACAGGACATCGGTGAAGCCGCCGGTGGAGGCACCGACATCGAGGCAGACGCGGCCGCGCGGATTGATGCTGAAATGATCGAGCGCCGCGGCAAGCTTCAGTCCGCCGCGTGAGACGTAAGGATGCGCGGGGCTCGCCGAGATGCGCGCATCCGTGGCGATCTCCTCCGACGGCTTGCGCACGACGACGTCATTGGCCGTGACGAGGCCGGCGGCGATGGCGGCTTGCGCCCTGGCACGACTCTCGAACAGGCCGCGCTCGACCAAAAGACGATCGGCGCGTTGGCGGGGTGGGAACATGCTCATTTCATCGCATGTTCGGTCAAGAGGCGCACGCAGGCTTCGAACCCCTCCAGGTCGCGAAACGGATCGCTCACTGGCGATCGCGGCAGGATCAAGGGAATGCCGAACATATCGAGCGCGTGCACGATCATCAGATTGTCCGCCAGCCCAAAGTCTTCGATCAGCATGCCGTGGGCGTCATGGGATCCGCCGCTTACTGGCTCGGTCGGCACTTTGTCCCGATAGCTGTGTGGCACATTGGAATAGCCGGCGCAGAGCTTGCCGGTGCCGGCCATGTAGCCGAGCTCGTAGACCGTGCCGGAATCGGCGCTCGGTCCGCGGAACGGCGTCAGGTTGGCGATGATCGCGTCCGCCTGCCGCATCAGCGCCGTGTTGGCATGAAATATCCGCGCCGACGTCGGCAGCGCATCGGTCGCGATCTCGTTGTCGAGGGGGAAAAGCCCCGTCAGTCCATACGTCGCGCAAATTTCGCGTTTGCGCTTTCCCATGCCGTCGGCATCGGGCAGGAATACATCCGGGCCGGCGAGATAGACTTTCATGGCCGTAGGTCACACGTTTAGCGCGGTCGCGCGATCGTATCAGTCGACGTCGAACGTGGCAGCAGGCGCACGGCCGCCGATCGGCGCGAGGCCGATCCGGTTTCGTCGAAACTAACAAGCGATGATGTGCAATCCGGCACGGCGCCAATGTCGCCGCGCCCGGGACACGTAAGGCCTTACGCCAGCTTCACGGTTTCGGCGCGGATGTCCTTGCCGAGCGCTTCGAACACCTTGGTGACGATGCCCTTGGCGTCGAGGCCGGCCTTGGCATACATCGCCGCCGGCGTGTCGTGGTCCTGGAATTCGTCCGGCAGCGTCATCGCGCGTACGCGCAAGCCGCTTTCCAGCATGCCGTTCTCGGCCAGCATATGCAGCACGAAGGAGCCGAAGCCGCCGATCGAGCCTTCCTCGACCGTGACCAGCACCTCATGCTCGCGCGCCAGACGCAGCAGCAGGTCGGTGTCGAGCGGCTTGGCAAAGCGCGCGTCGGCAACGGTGGTGGACAGGCCGAGCGCGGCCAGTTCGTCCGCCGCCTTCAGGCATTCGCCGAGCCGGCCGCCGAACGACACGAGCGCCACCTTGTGGCCTTCGCGCACGATGCGGCCTTTGCCGATCTCGAGCGGCGTGCCTTCCGCCGGCATGGCGATGCCGAGACCTTCGCCGCGCGGATAGCGTAGCGCCGAGGGGGCGTCGTCGAGCGCGACCTGCGTCGCGACCATGTTCATCAACTCGGCCTCGTCGGCTGCGGCCATGAGGACGAAGCCCGGCAGGCAGCCGAGGAACGCCGTATCGAAGGCGCCGGCATGGGTCGGGCCGTCGGCGCCGACCAGACCGGCGCGGTCGATGGCGAAGCGTACCGGCAGCTTCTGGATGGCGACGTCGTGCACCACTTGGTCGTAACCGCGCTGCAGGAAGGTCGAATAGATCGCCGCGAAGGGCTTGTAGCCTTCGGCCGCGAGGCCGGCGGCGAAGGTCACCGCGTGCTGCTCGGCGATGCCGACATCGAAGGTGCGCTTGGGGAATTCCTTCTGGAACAGGTCGAGGCCGGTGCCCGACGGCATGGCCGCGGTGATGGCGACCACCTTGTCGTCTTTGCGCGCGGCCTTGACCAGCGCGTCGGCGAACACCTTGGTGTATTGCGGCGCGACCGACTTCGACTTGGCTTGCGCGCCGGTGGCGACGTCGAACTTGACCACGCCATGGTATTTATCGGCGGAGGCTTCCGCCGGTGCGTAGCCTTTGCCCTTCTGCGTGACGACGTGCACCAGGATCGGGCCGTTCTCGGCGTCGCGCACATTGCGCAGCACCGGCAGCAGATGGTCGAGATTGTGACCGTCGATCGGTCCGACATAGAAGAAGCCGAGCTCTTCGAACAAAGTGCCGCCGGTGACGAGGCCGCGGGCATATTCCTCGGCGCGCGCGGCGCGCTCCTCGAAGAATTTCGGCAGGTGATGGGCGAGCTGTTTGCCGAAGTCGCGCAAGGTCCGGTAGGTCTTGCCGGAGATCAGGCGCGCCAGATAGGCGGACATGGCGCCGACCGGCGGCGCGATCGACATGTCGTTGTCGTTGAGGATGACAATCAGGCGCGAATTCAGCCAGCCGGCGTTGTTCATGGCTTCGTAGGCCATGCCGGCGGACATCGCGCCGTCGCCGATGACGGCGATGACGTTGTTGTCGCCGCCGCCGAGATCGCGCGCCACGGCCATGCCGAGGCCGGCCGAGATCGAGGTCGAGGAGTGCGCGGCGCCGAACGGGTCGTATTCGCTCTCGGCGCGTTTGGTGAAGCCGGACAGGCCGCCGCCCTGGCGCAACGTGCGGATACGGTCGCGCCGGCCGGTGAGGATCTTGTGCGGGTAGGCCTGGTGGCCGACGTCCCAGATCAGCCGGTCCTTCGGCGTGTCGAAGACATGGTGCAGCGCCACCGTCAGCTCGACCACACCGAGACCAGCACCTAAGTGCCCACCCGTGCGCGCCACCGCATCGATCGTTTCGGTACGCAGTTCATCCGCGAGCTGCTTGAGTTGCTCGAGCGAGAGATTCTTGAGGTCGGCGGGGATATGGACCCGGTCGAGCAGCGGGGTCTTGGACGGATCGGACAATGGAAACTCCGGAACGGCCTCAAAAACCGGCACAGGCACCGGCGGCTTTATTAGAACGCTTACACTACACGGGCGGTTTTGGGCAATTCAACGCCCGGGAGTGGCCAGATCGGGGCCGGGCGGGGACGTCATGGCGGCAACGACGTGATCGGGGCGGTCGACCCGGGTCAGGAGGTCAAACGGCCCGCAACAGATCAGATAGTAGTCATATGCGGCGCCAAGGCGCTCATTGGCGAGCAAAAACTGGAAATGAGCCTGAAAAAAGCGCCAACGGCGCCGTCCGAAGTCTCCGGGGACCCAAAGGTCTCGGAAGCTGATGGCGACCACACGGGGGTTGTGTCGCGCCAGGCCGAGCACAATCCCGTGATCGGCCACCGGATCGAACGGCCAGAAGTTCATGATGTCGTGCCGGGAC
>JANLJK010000351.1 GCA_029255525.1 Pseudolabrys sp. | reverse complement strand
CTGCACGCCGATCGGCACGGGCGACAGCGGCACCGGCACAGCGACCACCGGCAGACCGATGAACGAGATCGGCTGCGTGTAGATGCCGATATTGGCCCGCACCGGCATTTCGACGCCGTCGATGACGAAGTTCTGCTGGCCGAGCGCCGGCGCGGTACAAGGCGTCGCCGGCGCCAGAAAGGCGTCATAACGCTCGAACAGCTTCATCACCTGCTCGCGATACCAGCGGCGGAATCGCTGCGCTTTGACGACGAGTGCCGACGGCACCATCGCGCCGGCGATCAGCCGGTCGCGCACGGCGGGATCGAAGTCGTTCGCCTGCCTGCGCAGGCGATCGAGATGAAGGCTTGCGCCCTCGGTCGCGGTGATGACGTAAGCCGCGGCGCGAGCACGCTGCGCTTCCGGCAGTTCAACGGTGTCACGCGCGCCGCTGGCTTTCGCCACGCGGTCGAGCGCTTGCAGCGCCTCAGGAAACGCGCCCTTCTGGAAATAGCCGCCGGCCACCGCGATGCGCAGACCATCAAGCCCCTGCGCGATGAGCGGCATCGTCGGCTCAACGGCGCGCTGCGCGTTGACGGGGTCCTCCGCGTCCGGTCCCTGCATCGCGTCATAAGCCGTTGCGAGATCGCGCACCGTGCGCGCGAAGGGCCCGAGATGATCGAGACTCGCCACGAATGGAAAGCTGCGCGCGCGCGACAGGCGACCATAAGTCGGCTTCAAGCCGAAGATGCCGCAGAACGACGACGGCACGCGGATCGACCCATTGGTATCCGAGCCGAGCGCCAACGGCACCAAGCCACCCCCGACCGCACTGCCCGAGCCGCCGGATGAGCCACCACTCATGCGCGTCAGATCATGTGGATTACATGAAGCTCCGTCATGAATGTTCTCGCCGGTGAAGTCGTAGGCGTATTCGCCCATATTGAGCGCGCCGACCAGAACGGCGCCGGCCGCCTCCAGGCGCGCGATCAGCGGCTGATCCTGCGCCGCCGGCGGATGCGCGCGGTTGATCTTGGAGCCCGCGATGGTCGACAAGCCGTTGATGTCAAACAGATTCTTGACAGCAAAAGGCACGCCGGCGAGCGGCCCGACCTTTTCACCCGCGGCGCGGGCCGCATCGATCGCCGTCGCGCGGGCGCGGGCCCGCTCCGCCGTGACGGCCGTAAAGGCATTGAGCCGTGGGTTGAGCGCCTCGATCCGCGCCAGCGCCGCCTCGATCACCGCGAGTGCGCTCGTCTGCCCGCTGCCGACCGCCTGCGCGATATCGGCCGCACTCTTCCAGGCGAATTCGCTGCTCATGTCAGGCCTTGAAAACCGGCGCCGGCTCCGCCTCGTCCGGCAGCGGATAAGCGGCGACGAGGTTGGCGTGCGCGAGCGTCACGGCGAGATTCGCCTTCACCGCCGGCTGCCAGGCCGGCGTGAGCGGCAGATCGAGCGCCTTCGCGGCTGCCGTGATGAAATCGTCGAGTGTGTCAGCAGAAGATGGCATGCATCGGAATCCTTGTTCGGTTCCGCAGCATGCAAATTTGCGGCCAAGAGTCGAGCGGTGAATGACCCTTCTCTGAATCGGCGCCAAAAGTGCTAGAGCTAAACAATTGTCTTCGCAACGGCGCCACGAATGGCGCGCCATGCTTGCGGCCACAAGGACAGACGAATGACCTCACATACCGCCTTCACATTGCGTTCGACGCTGACCTCACCTTTCGGTCGCAAGGTGCGTATGGCTGCCGCCGTGTTGGAATTATCTGATCGGTTGACTCTGGTACCCGCCGATACGCTCGACGAAAGCGACACGCTGCGGCAGCAAAATCCGCTCGGCAAAATGCCGTGTCTGCTGCTCGCGGACGGCGGCGTCCTCTACGACAGCCGAACGATCATCGAATTCCTGCAGGAACTGGCGGGCGGCGAACAGCTCATTCCCAAGAACGGCGTCGCCCGTTATCTCGCGCTGACGCGCGCGGTGCTCGCCGACGGCATTGCCGATGCGGCGCTGCTGATGATCTATGAAGGCCGTTTCCGCGACCCCGGCACCTACTCGGAACGCTGGCTCGCCCACCAGCGCGGCAAGATTGCGCGGGGCCTGGCGGCCTTCGAAGCGAGCCCGCCGCCGCCAGCGCCGACCGACATCGTCGCCATCTCGCTGTCCTGCGCGCTGGGTTATCTCG
>JANLJK010000350.1 GCA_029255525.1 Pseudolabrys sp. | reverse complement strand
ATGCGCCGCCACCTCCTGCGCCCGCTTTGGACGGTCCTCGCCCTGCTCTTCCTGTTGGAAGCGTGGTTGTGGGACCATCTCAAGCCGCTGGTCGCCTGGGTCGTCGATCGCATTCCGCTGGCGCGGCTCAAGGCGCGCCTCAAGCAGATGATCGAACAACTGCCGCCTTACGCGGCGCTGGCGGTGTTCATCGTTCCCTTCATCGTCTTGCTACCGCTGAAATTCCTGGAAGTGTATTTGCTGGCGCAACAGCAATGGATCGCCGCGATCCTTGTCCTGGTGCTGGCGAAACTGTTGGGGCTCGGCGTCACGGCCTTCGTGTTCGACGCCGCGCGCGTCAAGCTGATGCAGATGGCGTGGTTCGTCCGCGTTTACGACTGGGTCATGTGGGCGCGCGATTGGGCGCACCGGCAGACCGAGCCGATCCGTCAGCGGATCCAGCGCATGATCTGGCTGGTCAAGCCGCAGCGCGCGAGCAAGTTCTTCCGGCGCTTTATGCGTTTGCGCCGCAGGGCCTATCGCGGCGGTACGGCGTAAGCGTTCATCTTGTCATTCCGGGTCCGCGCGCAGCGCGCGCGTCCCGGAATGACGAAGGCCTAATGCCCGCCGAGGAAGCTCAAGGCATGCGGCGCCCACAGGCCAAGGCTCATGAACCCGATGCCCAGCACGCCGAGCGCGCCTGACAGCCAGCCGAGCACAACGATGCCGGTGATGACTTCCGCCGAGGCCAGCACGATGCCGATCTGGAAAGCCGCCGAGGCGAATTCATACTGGTGATAGCGGGCGAGCGAGGTGTCGCGGTCGTGCTCGTATTTCTCGGCCAGCGCGCGCAATTCTTTGCGGCCGTCCTTTTCCTTCGGGTCGGATTCGTAACGGGCCGCGGTGGCGCGCCAGGCTTCGACCTGCTTGGTCATCGCCGCCTTGGCCTCGTCACTGGTGATCGTGGGGACCTGTGTCGCCAGCCCTTCCGCCGCCGTGCGCAGCGCGGTCTGGCGAATGGTCTTGGCCTGAAAGAAATTCCAGGTGTCGGAGGCCTTGATGTTGTCGGCGATGGCGGCGGTCTGTGAGCTCTTGCCCAGCGTTTCGGAGAAGGCAAGGAACAGCGCCAGCACTGAGATCAGCAAAGCGATCTTCTTGTTGCCACCGTGCGAGGCATGCTCGGCGTGTTCGGCATGCTCAAGGTTTTCGTGCGGTCCTGCCATCGTCGTCCCCCAATTGGATGACGGCCACGATGATAGCAAAGCGTGGCCGGGTGCAAGAGCCTCGATGTCATTCCGGGTCCGGCGCTAATGCGCCGTCCCGGAATGACGACGGAGATGTGACGTTGGTGTTACGCGCGCGGATGAGCGCTGGCGTAAACGTCCAATAAACGCTCGGCATCCACGGCTGTGTAAATCTGCGTGGTCGACAATGACGCGTGGCCGAGCAATTCCTGGATGGCGCGCAAATCGCCGCCACCCGCCAGAAGATGGGTTGCGAAAGAATGCCGCAGCGCGTGCGGCGTCGCGCTGTCCGGCAGGCCGAGCGCGCCGCGCAGCCGCGCCATGGCCAGTTGCACGATGCGGGGCGACAGCGGTCCGCCGCGCGCGCCGACGAACAGCGGGCCGTCCGGCGGCACCTTATAAGGACAGAGCGCGACATAGTCGGCGATCAGCTTCGTCACCTGCGGCAGGACCGGCACCATGCGGGTCTTGTTGCCTTTGCCGAGCACGGTGAGCGCGTCGGGGTTGCCCGCGATGTCCTTGCGCTTCAGGCCGAGCGCTTCGGAGATGCGCAGGCCGGCGCCATACAAGAGCGCCATCACGGCGGCGTCGCGCGCCAGCACCCAGGTCTCGCGTTCCTCGCCGGCGCGCAGGTCGATGTCGGTCATCTGCTTGGCGACCGATGCCGCCAGCGGCTTCGGCAGCGTGCGCGGCAGCTTGGGCGCGCGCACGGCGGCGAGCGCGCCCACCTTGCCTTTGCCGTTGCGTTCCAGGAAACGGGCGAAGGAGCGTGTGCCGGCCAAAGCCCGCATCAGCGAGCGGTTGCCGGCACCTGTAGCGCGGCGCGCGGCCATGAAGGCGCGGATATCGGCGGGCGCGAGCTTCGCCAGTTGCTTGAGCGACGGCCGGCCGCCGAGGTGCTCGGCCATGAAGCCGAGGAACTGGCCGACGTCGCGCCGGTAGGCC
>JANLJK010000349.1 GCA_029255525.1 Pseudolabrys sp. | reverse complement strand
ACCCAAACTTCGCGATGACCTCGGCCGGGATTTCCCCGGCGCGCATTTTTTCCGGATCGTCGGCGCGGCGCATGCCCCAGACGCGCGTTTCCTGGCCTTCGACGGCCAATTCGCCGTTGACCGTGATCTTGTGCTCGACGATGAAGCTCGACTTCTTGAACTCGGCGACGCGCGAAGCGATCTTGATCGTGTCACCGAATTTCGCCGGCTTCATGAA
The DNA here is from genome assembly GCA_029255525.1 of Pseudolabrys sp. Classification (GTDB taxonomy): domain Bacteria; phylum Pseudomonadota; class Alphaproteobacteria; order Rhizobiales; family Xanthobacteraceae; genus Pseudolabrys. The sequence continues at coordinate 23,850 of JANLJK010000349.1, read as the reverse complement.
ATTCGCCTTCACATCGACCAGTGCGATGCCGATCAGGCCGTAGGTCTCGTTGATCTTCGGCACGGGAACGCCGAGCGCCTTGGAGAACATCTCCCAGGTGCTGGTGTCGAACATGTGGAAGAAGCGCGGATTGAAGACGATGCCGGCGGGGTCGCAATCGCCCCAGGAGATCGTTACCGGCCTGCGATGAGTAAATGACGTCACGGTTCGAACACAGCTCCTTGGATTGAAGGGATGGTACGGGCTTCATGCGAGCCCGACAATGTCGGCGGCAGGATCATCGGCGCTTGGCTTTCTTTTTCTTCTTATTGCTCTTCTTGCCGGCGGTCGTGGCTTTGCTCGTCTTCTTGCGCTTGTTCCGGTGCGGATGCGGCCATTCGACCACTTCCTGAGACAGCAATTCCACCTTGGTCGAACGCATGCGTTTGCGCATCGCCGCTCTGGGCGCCACCGGCAGATGCGGCGAGGTGTCGAGATCGACCAGGAGCCAGTCGAGATCTTCCGGCGCAATCACCCATTTCTTCGGGGCGTAGCGCGCGAGCGAGAACGGCCGCGAATAGGCCAGCATCGATTTCTTGCCGCCCGGCAGGCAGTATTCATGGGCGTAGGTCATCGCCAGTTCGCGGGGCGAGCGATAGATCGGATCGCGCCAGCGCAGGATGGCGTGGTTGGTCTTGCTGATCGCGCCCCACAGCCCGCGCTCTCTGAACAAGGTGATGACATGGTCGTGGTCGCTGGGCAGCGCCTGGATATCCATCAGCCACGTCTCGCGGCCGTGATAGGCGAGCGCGGCGGCGGCGAGGAAGGCGCCCTCCGCGCATTGCGCCATCCAGGCCGCCAGCGTGCGCCGGGGTGACATCGCGGTGTCGCCATCTAGGCTGAAATTGATCGGCAGCCTGTCGAGAAAAGTCTGGATCTTCTGCGGTGTGTCGAGTCGCCGGAAAACCCGGTGTTCGGCGGGGGTCAGCAGCGCGTGCAGCGCCTTGCGGTAGGCGGGACGAGTCATGCGGCTTTTTCGCATGGTTTAGGGCCGGGAACAGGGGGGAGCGGCATTCTCCACAAGAGCTCGTGGGGAGAAGAATGCTGTCTCCGGCGGGCCCGACGACAGGAAAAACCTTCTTATTTTCCGTGGGTTATTGCCGGTCTGGAGAATGACCTTCTATCTAAAGGCTCTCTAAAGTCTCTTGGCGAGCAGCGCGGGAGCGCACCATGACCGATTTTCCCCATCGCGACCCCCTTGAGGCGACCGAACTGTCGCTCGAAAGCTGGCTGATCGCCGTCGCGACGGCTTTGGTGGCGCTGGTCGTTGCCGCCCTTCCGTATGTGCATTGGTGAGCGTCCGCATGTCCTCCGCATTTGCCACGATCCCGAAGACGGCGCCATTTTCCGAAGAGGACGTGGATCTGCTCAACCGCGTGGTCGGCCCGGCCAGCGCGACCCAGCGCGCCTGGCTTGCAGGCTTCCTGGCGGGCGTCGAATCCGTTTCCGGCGGGCATGAGGCCGCGCAGCCGGCAGCGCCGGCGCGTCCGGCCGAGCCGTTGACCATCGTCTTCGCCAGCGAGAGCGGCAACTCCGAAAAGCTCGCTAACGACATGGCCAAGGCCGCGCGCAAGCTCGGCTTCAAGCCGAACGTCGTCGACATGGCCGATCTCGATCCGGCCTCGCTGACCAACGCCAAGCGTCTCGTGTTCATCGCCGCCACCTGGGGCGAGGGCGAGCCACCGGCGCGCGCCACGCGCGTCTATAACGAATTGATGGGCGAGGGCGCCCCGCGTCTCGACGGCGTCGAGTTCGGCGTGCTGGCGTTGGGTGACACCGCCTATGCCGAGTTCTGCGCCATCGGCAAGAAGATCGACGAGCGTCTTGCCGCGCTCGGCGCCAAGCGCGTGGTCGATCGCGTCGATTGCGATCTCGATTTCGCCGAGCCGTCCTCGAAGTGGATCGAGGGCGCGCTGAAAGCGCTGGCGCCGCCGGATGCCGGCCGTGGCCGCGTCATCGAGGTCGATTTCAGCAAGCCGGCCGCGTCGCCGAACACCGACATCGTCGAGGCCGAAATCGTCGAGCACGTGAATCTGAATTCGTCGCGCTCCGACAAGGAGACGGTGCATCTGGCGCTGTCCTTCGACAATGGCGCGCCGGCCTATCAGCCGGGCGACTCGCTCGATCTCTATCCGGAGAACGATCCGGCCTATGTCGACGACCTTCTCAAATTCGCTGGCCTGACGGACGACACCAAGCTGCGCGCGGAACTGATCGCCTCGCGCGACGTCACAACCTTGTCAGCCAAGACCATCGAGACCTATGCCGCGTCGACCGGCCACCACTACGTCAAGCAACTGATCGCCGACGGAAGCGTGAAGGACTGGATCGCCGGGCGTCAGCTTATCGATCTCGTCGCCACCTTCCCAATCGCGCTCGACGCCGAGAAGCTGCGCGCGCTGACACGGCCGCTCGCCCCGCGCGCTTATTCGATCGCGTCGTCGCGCAGCGAAGTGGGCGACGAGGCGCATCTGCTGATCTCGGCGGTGCGCTATCGCGCCTTCGGTCGCGACCGCAAAGGCGTCGCCTCCACCTATGTCGCCGAGCGGCTCAAGAAGGGCGGGCGGGTGCGGGTGAAGCTCAAGCCCAACAAGCATTTCGGCCTGCCTGCGCCGGATAAGAACATCATCATGGTTGGTCCCGGCACCGGCGTCGCCCCGTTCCGCGCCTTCGTGCAGGAGCGCCGCGCCACGGCCGCCACCGGCAAGAGCTGGCTGTTTTTCGGCGACCGCCAGTTTACGCATGATTTCCTCTACCAGCTCGACTGGCAGGATGCCCTGAAGGATGGCGCGCTGACCCGCATGGACGTCGCTTTCTCGCGCGACCGGCCCGAGAAGATCTACGTCCAGCACAAGATATGGGAACGCCGCAGCGACCTGGTGGATTGGCTGGAGAAGGGTGCGCTGTTCTATGTGTGCGGCGACGCCAAATCGATGGCCAAGGACGTCCGTGCCACACTGGTCAAGGCCTTCGCCGATGTGAAGGGCCTCACCCCCGAGGCGGCCGAGCAGGCGGTGGCAACGCTGGAGCGCGAAAAGCGTTATCTCCAGGACGTGTATTGATTTCGTCATTCCGGGGCGCGAGCTTAGTTCGCGAACCCGGAATCCAGATCAACGGAACAGCATATCAAACATGTCTGGATTCCGGCTCTCGGTCGCTCCGCGACCTCGGCCGGAATGACCAAGGAAGAATCCCATGACCGACGAACTCTCCCGTAACGAGCACATCAAGGACGCCAGCAACTTTCTGCGCGGCACGCTCGCGGAAGGACTGCAGGACGAGGTCACTGGGGCGATCACCGAGGACGACCAGCAGCTCATCAAATTCCACGGCATGTATCTGCAGGACGACCGCGACCTGCGGCCCGAGCGCGCGCGCAAGAAGATGGAGAAGGCCTTTGCCTTCATGATCCGCGTGCGCATTCCGGGCGGTGTGGTGACGCCGCAGCAATGGCTGGCGCTGGACCAAGTGGCGCGCGACTACGCCAACAACACGATGCGGTTGACGACGCGGCAGACCGTGCAGTTGCACGGCATCATCAAGTCGAACCTGAAGCCGACCTTGAAGGCGATGGATGCGGTGGTGCTGAGCACCATCGCCGCCTGCGGCGACGTCAACCGCAACGTCATGTGCAATCCCAATCCGTTCCAGTCGCGCGCGCATGCGGCGGCGCAGGATCTGGCGAAGGTGGTGTCCGATCATCTGTTGCCGGCGACGCCGGCCTATCGCGAGATCTGGCTCGACGGCGAGAAGATCGCCGGCGGCGAGCAGGAACCGGACGAGCCGATCTACGGCAAGACCTATTTGCCGCGTAAGTTCAAGGTCGTGGTGGCGGTGCCGCCGTCGAACGACGTCGATATCTTTGCGCATGATCTCGGCTACATCGCCATCCTCGATAAAAAGGGCGAAGTGTCCGGCTGGAATGTCACCGTCGGCGGCGGCATGGGCATGACCCATGGAGAGAAGGATACCTATCCGCGCACGGCCGACCTCATGGGTTTCTGCAAGACGCAGGACGCGGTCAAGATCGCCGAGGCGGTGGTGACCGTGCAGCGCGACTGGGGCGACCGCAAGGTGCGTAAACACGCGCGCTTGAAATACACGATCGAGGACCGCGGGCTCGATGCGTTCCGCGCCGAGGTCGAACGCCGCGCGGGCGTGAAACTCGGCGCGCCCAAGCCGTTTAAGTTCACTTCGACCGGCGATCGCTACGGCTGGTCGCAGGGCGACGATGGTCGCGGCCATCTCACATTGTTCGTGCAGAGCGGGCGTTTGATCGGCCGGCAGATGGACGCGCTGCGTGAGATCGCGCGCTTCCACGATGGCGATTTCCGCATCACGCCGAACCAGCACATCATCGTCGCCAATGTGCCGACCGAGAAGCAGAACGAGGTCGAGCGCATCGCGCGCGAGGTGGGTCTGCTCGCGCCGTGGTCCGGCCTGCGGCGCAATTCGATGGCTTGCGTCGCGCTGCCGACCTGCGGTCTCGCTCTCGCCGAAAGCGAGCGCTATCTGCCCGATCTGATGACCGCGCTCGACGAGCGGCTCGGTGCGCATGGCCTGTCGGCGGACGACATCGTCATCCGCATGACCGGCTGCCCGAACGGCTGCGCGCGGCCTTATCTCGCGGAGATCGGTTTGGTCGGCAAAGGGCCGGGCCGCTACAATCTCTATCTCGGCGCGGCGCATGACGGCTCGCGGCTGTCGAAGCTCTATGCCGAAGACGTCGACCACGCCGGCATCGTCTCAACGCTCGATCCGATCTTCAAGGCGTATGCGGCCGAGCGGGAGACGGGCGAGCACTTCGGCGAGTTCGTCATTCGCGCCGGCGTCGTCGCCAAGACCGGCAATGGCGCTGACTTCCACGCCAATATTGGGCCGAAAGCCAACCGGGTGGCGGCTGAGTGACGGCGTCCGGCGTCGCCTAAGTTTTGTGCAAAGCGCGCGCGCTGGAACCAAAGCCGCCGGAAACTGTAATGCGTTCAATGCCCTGAGCGATGGCACGTGGTTTGCTGATCTTCGTTGAGTGGCTGTGGATAGAGGACTTCACCTGTGACGACCGCCCGCACCCCGACCGAGACGAGGCCCGGCCGCATGGAGCCGCTGGCCCGGCTGCCGGTGTTCCTGACGCTCGACGGCAAGAGAGCGGTGCTGGCCGGCGGCAATGCCATGGCCGCCTGGAAAGCCGAGCTTCTGTCGGCCGCGGGCGCGCAGGTCGACGTCTACGCCGACGAAGTCTCCGATGAACTGGAGCAGATCGCCAGCGATCCGCCGAAGGGCGCTGTCGTCATTCATCGCCGTATCTATGCGGTGGAAGACCTGAAGAACGCCGCCATTGCCATCGGCGCGTTTGACGACGATGCCGGCGCCGATGCCTTTGCCAAGGCCGCGCGGGCGGTGGGTGTGCCGGTCAATGTCATCGACAAGCCGGCCTTTTGCGATTTCTCCTTCGGCGCCATCGTCAACCGCTCGCCTTTGGTGATCGGCATTTCGACAGACGGTGCCGCGCCGGTGTTCGCCCAGGCCATCCGTGCCAAGCTCGAGTCGTTCCTGCCGCAAGGCTTCGCCGCCTGGGCCGCGGCCGCCGGCCGCTGGCGCAGCGCAGTGAAGGCCTCGGGGCTGCCATTCGCCGGCCGCCGCAAGTTCTGGCAATTGTTCACCGCGCATGCGGTGACGAACCCCGGCAGCACGCCGTCGCAGGCCGATTTCGACCGCTTCATCGCCGACGTGAAGGGCCTGGGGGAGACTGTGGAGAACGGCGCGGTGACGCTTGTCGGCGCCGGCCCCGGCGATCCCGAACTGCTGACATTACGCGCGGTGCGCGCCTTGCAGTCGGCCGACGTCATCCTGTTCGATGATCTTGTCTCGCGCGACGTGCTCGACTTTGCGCGTCGCGAGGCGCGCAAGATGCTCGTCGGCAAGACCGGCTTCGGTCCATCCTGCAAGCAGGAGGACATCAACACTTTGATGGTCGGCCTCGCCAAGCAGGGCAAGCGCGTGGTGCGCCTCAAAGGGGGCGATCCGCTGATCTTCGGACGCGCCGGCGAAGAGCTCGAAGCCTGCAAGGCCGCCAACATCGCGGTCGAGATCGTACCCGGCATCAGCGCGGTGCAAGGCGCGGCGGCCAGGCTCGGCCTGCCGCTTACCGATCGCGGTTATGCGCGCAAGCTGCAGGTCGTCACCGGACACGCCAAGGACGGAAAGTTGCCGGACGATCTCGATTGGCGCAGCCTCGCCGATCCGGTCGCCACCACGGCCATCTATATGCCGACACGCACGCTTGCGGCTTTGGTCGAGAAGGCCACGGCCGAAGGGCTCGATCCTGCGACGCCGGCGCTCGCCATCGCACGCGCCACGCGGCCTGATCAGGCTGTCGTGTCGGCGCCCATCGGCGAACTTGTCGCGCGGATGGCGCAGGCGCAACTGCCGGGACCAGTGCTGGTCGTGCTGGGAAAGGTTACGGCCGGCGTTTCAGCGGCGGCACATAACGCCGCGGTGCAGCGTCAGCGCGGCTGAGCGCGGCGCGCTTCGGCAGCATCACCGGCTGCTGCGATGCTTTCGGCTTCATCATGCGGTTCGGATGCGGCAACGGCATCGGCGTTGGTGTGCCCGGCTTCTCCGGCGTCGTTGCGACGGCCTGAATGCGTACGGGTGTCGTCGCGCGCGGCGCGACCGGCTCCGGTGCCGGCAAGGGCGAGGCGGTGGGCTTCACCGGTTCGGACGCGGGTGCCGCCGTGCTCACCGGCGCGAAAGTTTCCGGCGAATAGGCATAGGCATTGAACTGGTTGTTGCGGATCGGTGGGTTGAGATCCTGCACGATACGGTCGCCCTCGCGCCGGTTTTCGTAGCTGGTGCCGCGTCCGGTGAAGCTCATCGCGTAAGTGGGCCTGGCAATGCCGGCCGTATCGCCGGTCTCGACGCTGCGGTCGTATTCCTGCCGGTCATAGGCGGTGATGCCGCGGTCGTTGAAGGCGGTCGAGAAATTCGGGTTGAGCTTGATCGCCGCGTTCATGTCGCGCGTCGCATGCTCGTAGTCGCGTTTGTCGTAAAAGGCGATGCCGCGATTATAAAGCGCCAGCGCGTAGCCGGGCGTGATCGCTAAGGCTTGGCTGTAGTCGGCGATGGCGCGGTCGAAATCGCCGCGACTCCGGTAAGAGAAGCCGCGGTTGTTGTAGGCGCGCGCATTGCGCGGATCCAGGCGGATGGCCTGGCTGAAATCCTGGATCGCTTGGTCAAAGGCATTCCTGGCGTCGTAGGCGACGCCGCGCGCATTGTAGGCGGCGGCGAAATTGCCATCGAGCCTGATGGCGGCATCGAAATCCTTGATCGCGGCATCGAGCTCGCGTTTCTCGACATAGGCGTTGCCGCGGTTGAAATAGGCGGCGGTGTAGCTGCCATTGATTTTGAGCGCCTCGCTGAAATCGGCGATGGCGCGGTCGGTCTCGCCTTTGTTGCGGTAGGCAAAGCCGCGGTTGTTGAGCGCTACCGGATTGTTCGGCTCGAGCTTCAAGGCGGCGGTGAAGTCCGTGATGGCGCGATCGTTGTCGCCGCGCAGACCGTAAGCGGTGCCGCGATTATGCAGTGCGCCGGCCGATTGCGGCGCAAGCCGCACCGCCTGCTCGGCGTCGGCGATGGCGCGGTCGAGGTCGCCCTTCATGCGGTAGGCGAGGCCGCGATTGTCGTAGGCAAAGCCGTTCTTGGCGTCGAGGCGGATCGCCTGGCTGAAATCGGCGGCGGCGCGGTCGTAGTCGCGCTTGTCGCGCCAGGCGAGGCCGCGCTGATAATAGGCATCGCTGTTGTTCGGATCGAAGCGGACCGCTTCGCTGAGATCGGCCACGGCGCGGTCGAGGTCGCGCTTCTCATAGAAGGTGTTGCCACGCTGGTAATAGGCGAGCGAGAATTTCGGATCGAGCTTGAGCGCCTCGCCGAAATCGGCGACGGCGCGGTCGATCTCACCCTTGAGCCTATAGGCGATGCCGCGGTTGTAGAAGGCCCAGGCGTTACCGGGATCGCGCTTGAGGCTTTCGGAAAGGTCAGCGACGGCGCGTTCCGTATCGCCCTTGCCGCCATAGCTCAGGCCGCGATCGTAATAGGCTGCGGCGAAAGTGGGCTTGAGCTTGAGCGCCATGTCGAAGTCGGCGATGGCGCGGTCGTAATCGCGCTTCGTGGCATAGGCGGTGCCGCGGTTGTAATAGGCCACGGCATAGGTCGGATTCAGTCGGGCCGCTTGGTCGAAGTTCTGGATCGCACGATCGGTGTCGCGCTTGTCGCGGAAGGTGAGGCCCCGATTGTAGAAGGCGATGGCGTTGCCAGGATCGACCTTCACCGCTTGGTCGAAATCCGCCAGTGCGCGGTCGAACTCGCCTTTGGCGGCATAAGCCACGCCGCGGTCGTTATAGGCCTGCGCGTAACTTGGATTGAGCTTGAGCGCTTGCGTCAGGTCGCCGATGGCGCGGTCGAAGTCGCGGCGATTGGCCTGCGCATTGGCGCGGTTGTTGAGCGCGGCGGTGTCGGCCGGGTTGAGCTTGATGGCGTTGTCGTAATCCGCGATCGCCTGCGCGTAGTCGCCTTTATCGTAGCGCGCATTGCCGCGGTTATAGAGCGCGGCGGCGTAACCGCCATTGAGCTTGATGGCCTGGTCGTAATCGGCGATGGCGCGGTCGCCCTGGCCCTTGCCGGCATAGGCGATGCCACGGTTGTTGAAAGTCGCGGCATAGTTCGGATCGAGCGCGGCCGCCTGGCTGAAGTCCGACAGCGCGCGGTCGGTCTCGCCCTTCAGGCCGAAGGCGACGCCGCGGTCGCTATAGGTCATGGCGTCTTTGCTATCGAGTTTGATAGCGAGCGTCAGGTCGGCGATGGCGCGGTCAATTTCGCCCTTGGCGGCGTATGTCTTGCCGCGCGCGGCGAAGGCCGCGGCCAAATTGGTGTCGAGCCGGATGGCCGTGTCGAGATCAGCGATGGCGCGGTCGTAGTCGCGGCGCGCGTGATAAGTGAGGCCGCGATTGTAGAAGGCCGAGGCGTTCTTCGGGTCCAGCCGGATCGCTTGGTCGAAATCCTGGATCGCGCGGTCGAAGTCCTCGCCTTCCATGCGGGCGACGCCGCGGTCGAAGAACGCCATGGCGTCCTTCGGATTGATCCGGATGGCCTGGTCGTAGCTGGCGATGGCGCGGGTAAAGTCGCGCTTTTGGGCGAAGGCGCTGCCGCGGTTGGAGAAGGCGGCGGCGAAGTTCGGATAGATCTTGAGCGCGCGGTCGAAGTCGGTGAGCGCGCGGTCGACGTCCTTCTTTGCGGCGAGCGCGACGCCGCGGTCGTTATAGGCAAAGGCGAAGACGGGGCTGACCTTGATGCGCGCGGGCGGTTCGCCGCCATTGCGGTCATAGCCGCGTTGGCCGCGTACGCCAGGCCCGCGGGGGTTGGGTGCCACGGCAAAGTTCGGCGCCAATCTGGCGACCGATTCGAAATCAGCGACGGCATGCTCGACGTCATGCTTTTCGTAATAAGCGAGGCCGCGGTCGTGATAGGCGAACACGTCCTTGTCGTCGATCTTCAGCGCCTGGGTGAAATCGACAATGGCCCGATCGGTGTCGCCTTTGTCGAAGGACGCATTGGCGCGGTTGTAGTAGGCGGCGGCGTAATTGGCATTGAGCTTGATCGCGGCGCTGAAGTCGGCAATCGCTCGCTCCTGGTCGCCTTTGGTGCGGTAGGCGATGCCGCGATTGTTCAGCGCGACGACGTTGTTCGGGTCGAGTTTGAGCGCATAATCGAAGTCGGCGATGGCCCGGTCGGTGTCGCCTTTGGCGCCGTAGGCGATGGCGCGATCGTAATAGCCGCCGACGAAGGCCGGGTTCAGTTTGATGGCCTGGTTGAGGTCGGCGATGGCACGGTCATAATCGCGCTTCTCGACATAGGCGTTGCCGCGGTTCGAGAAAGCCGACGCAGAATTGGGGTCGAGCCGCGCCGCCGTACTGAAGTCGGCGATGGCGCGTTCATCATCGTCCTTGGCGCGATAGGTCATGCCGCGGTTGTTGTAGGCCGCGGCGAACTGGCCGTCGAGGCGGATCGCCTGGCTGAAGTCGGTGATGGCATGCTCGAAATCGCGCTTGCTGCCATATGCTTGCCCACGCGCGTTGAAGGCTTGCGCGTTGGCGGGGTTGAGCTTGAGAACCTGATCGAGATCCTTGATGGCGCGGTCATGATAGCCGAGCTGGCCGAGCGTCTCGCCGCGATTGAACAGCGCGAGTGCGAAGCCGGAATTGATGGCGATGGCGGCGTCGAAATCGCGCAGCGCGCGTTCGGGCTGGCCCTTGGCTTTGTAGGCGAGGCCCCGACTGTTGAGCGCGACGTCGTAATGTGGACTGGCCTTGATGGCCATGTCGTAATCGGCGATGGCGCGATCGAACTCGCCGCGCTGCTGGTAGAGGGCGCCGCGGTTGTTCAGCGCGGCGGCAAAATTGGGATCGATCTTGATTGCCTGGTCGAGGTCGGCGACGGCGCGGACAAGATCGCCCTTGCGCTGATAGAGCTGGGCGCGGCTGTTGAACACGCCTGCGTAGTTCGGATTGAACTTGATGGCCTGCTCATAGTCTTGCAGCGCGCGATCGATCTTGCCGCGCAGGGCATAGGTGTTGCCGCGCTCGGTGAAGGCGGCGGCATATTTCGGATCGAGCTTGATCGCCTGATCGTAGTTCTGGACGGCGCGCTCGTAGTCGCCCTTCTGCTGATAGGCATTGCCGCGTTCGACATAGCCGGCGGTGAATTTCGGATCGAGCTTCAGCGCCTGGTCGAAATCGGCGATGGCGCGGTCGTAATCGCGCCGCTCCCGGTAGGCGAGACCGCGGCCGTGCGCCGCCATCATGTCTTTGGGATCGATGCGTATCGCTTGGGTGAGGTCGGCAATGGCACGGTCGTAGTCATGGCGGTCATAACGCGCCATGCCGCGGGCGAAATAGGCGGCGGCAAAGCTGGGGTTGAGCTTGATGGCCGCGTCGAGGTCCTGGAAGGCGTGTTCGTCGTCGTTGAGGCTGAGATAGCAGTTGCCGCGCGCGTTGTAGGCGCCGGCATTCTTCGGCTCGAGCTTGAGCGCCTGGGTGAAGTCCGCGATCGCGGGCTGGCAGTCGCGCTTCTCCTTGAAGGCAAGGCCGCGGTTGTAATAGCCGGCGGCATAGTTCGGGTTCACCTTGATCGCGCGGTCGAAATCGGCGATGGCGCGGTCGAAGTCGCGCTTGCGCTGGAAGGCGTCGCCCCGGTTGCTCAAGGCGGGCGCGTAATTCGGGTCGATACGCAGCGCCTGATCGTAATCGGCGATGGCGCGGTCGATGTCGCTTTTGGCGTCATAGGCACGGCCGCGCGCGTCGAAGGCGGCGGTGTAATCCGGCTTGATATTGATGGCTTGGTTGAGATCGCCGATGGCGCGGTCGTAATCGCGCTTCTCGGCAAGTGCGGTGCCGTGCTCGTACCAGGCGGTCGCGTTCTTGCCGTCGGCCTTGATCGATTGATCGAAGTCGGCAAGCGCGCGGTCCAGATCGCCGCGGGCGCGATAGGCCTGGCCGCGATGGAAATAAGCGGGAGCGTTCTTGGGGTCGAGCCGCAATGTCTGGCTGAAGTCGTTGATGGCGCGCTCGTCGTCACCTCGGCTGTGTAGCACCAGGGCACGGTTGTAGTAAGCCAGCGCATTTTTACCGTCGATCTTGATCGATTGGTCGAAGTCGGCGATGGCGCGGTCGGTCTCGCCGCGCGCGGCATAAGTGACGCCACGATTGTACCAGGACAAGGTGTCCTTGGGGTCCAATTTGATCGCCTGTGACAGGTCGCGCAGCGCCTTGTCGTAATCGCGCTTCTCGAAATAGGAGACGCCGCGGTCGTAATAAGCGAGCGCGTAATTGGCGTCGAGCTGGATGGCGTGGTCGTAATTGGCGATGGCGCGGTCGAAGTCGCGCTTGTCGTAGTACGCATTGCCGCGGTTGTAATAGGCGAGGACGTAATTGCCGTTGAGCAGGATCGCCTGATCGTAATCCTTGATGGCGCGGTCGACCTCGCCGCGATTGCGATAAGCGAGGCCGCGGTTGTTGTAAGCAAAGCCGTCGCGCGGATCGAGCAGGATAGCCTGGTCGAAGTCCTGAATGGCGCGCTCGACCTGTCCCTTGGCGGCATAGGCGATGCCGCGGTCGTTCAGGGCCAGAATGAAGTCGGGCTTCAGCTTGATTGCCTGGTCGAGATCTTGGAGCGCGCGCTCATAGTCGCGGATGTCGCGATAGGCGAGGCCGCGGCTGTGCCAGGCGACGGCGTCGCCGGGGTTGAGCTTGATGGCGCGATCGTAATCGGGGATGGCGCGGTCGGGCTCGCCCTTGGCGCGATAGGCCATGCCGCGATTGTAGAAGGCGAGCGCCGAATTCGGGTTGAGTTTGATCGCCTGTGACAGCACGTCGACGGTGCGGTCGTAATCGCGCTTGTCGTAGTAGATGTGACTCAGCGTTTCGAAGACGGTGTAGCTGCGCTTGTCGTAGCGGATCGCCAATTCGAGATCCTGCGCGGCGCGGTCGGAGTCGCCGCGATCGCGCAGCGCCATGCCGCGGTTGAAATAGGCTTCACCGCTCTTGTTGTCGAGCTTGATCGCTTCGTCGAAGTCGCGGATCGCGCCGTCGCTGTCGCCTTTGGCGCGATAGGCCTTGCCGCGCGCGATGAAGGCCTCGACCTTCTTCGGCTTCTTGGTCTGTTTCTCGGCGATGACGGCGGCGCAGCCGGCGATGCGTTGATCAGGGGCGATGTCTTCTTTGTTTTCGCAGGCGCGGATCTGTTCTTTGGTGACAGCGAACGCCATTGGCGCGGCGAATGGCACAATCGCCGCCGCCGTCATCCCGATGATGAAGCGCCGCACTCCCCGGTTCATGCCGCCTCGTCACGCCTGTTGCCGCAATCAGATCATTGGCCCGATTGCTGAATCGTGGGCGATACCGAGAGAAAGTGTGCATCTCGCACGAGCTGCGTCGAGTGAATGGCCGGGTTAACATTAATCCGGCGGCGCACTGTTAATCACACGGATTAACGTTTGCGCATCACAAGCGAAAAACGCCCGCATGCACGAATGCGGGCATTTTGTTGCAATGGATGCTGGGGTGTCGCGCTATTGCTTGGCGAGCGCGGCGGCGCGGGCGGCGTTGGCCATGTCTTCCAGCACGTAATCCGGCGGCATCACGTAAGCCAAAACCTTGTGCTTGGGATACATCGATTGCGTGACGGTGGGACCGTGATTGCCGGACACGACAATCGGATTGCCCTGGCCATCGGTGCCGCGCACGACGCCGACATGGCCGTTATTCGGACCCTTGCGGTACATGATCGCGATCGCGCCGACGCGCGGGCCGTCGAGCTTCTTGCCGAATTGCAGAAACGAGCGCGCCGCGCGCGAAGCGGTGCCTTTGGCGCCGGCCTTTTTGAATACGAAATTCATGAAGTCGGCGCACCAAAGCTGCGTCGGCAGGCCGAGTTGCTTGGCCGTGCGGCCGCGCCAGCGCAAGGCCTCAAGCAGCACCAGCGCGGAGCCGGGCACTTGTGCCGCCGCTTCGGCGGCGTCAGACCGGCTGCGCGTCACGGTTTCGAGCGGCTCGGTATTGGTGAAACGGGCGTTGGTCTTGGTGCCGTTCGCCTGCGCCGGCACGGCGATGCCGGTCACGAAAACACAAGTGACCAGAAGAGCGATTGATCGCTTCATGTTTCCTATCCCGTCCGCTTCGCCGGACGAGACCCCCTTATCTTCTTACTACCCCGTATGTCCGCACGCAGTCGGCGGAGCGACGCGCGTCATTTCCATGGCTGCATCATTTCGACTGAGGGTAGCGTCGGCAAGAGTCCGGGCTCCAAAGCACCGATTAGCCTTTTGTTATCGTTAATGGCCGCCGGCCAGGCGGCAGCGCACGCGAAAGTGCGCTGCGCAACGAAAAGGTCTGCAGAGGCAAGGCCTTGTGTCAGCGTGCGGTGAAGCGCACCGGGACGGTGATGGAAATTTGCGCGCCGGGGCGCTCGGGCGGCGGGGGTGGCAGCGGTGCCGCGCGTGCCACCATGGCCAGCGCGGCCTGGTCGAGTGCGCCCGAACCCGACGAGCGGACGACGCGCGCATTATGCACCCCGCCGCCGCGATCGACGGAGAAGGCGAGCATCACGACACCGGTCTGCGCGTCGGACGGCATGCGCTTGTGACGCTCGAGCTGCGCCGACAAGAGCGACATCCAGTTCGGCACGGCGTTCGGATTGCTCGAGTTGGCACCCGGCATCGGTGCGGCCGCACGGTCGGCCTTCTTATCGGCCGCGCTTGGCGCCGAAGCGACACTCGCCATCCGGTGCTTGGGCTTTTCCTTCTTCTCTTTCGGCTTCTCGATCGGTTTCGGCGGCGGCATCACCGCGAGCTCGGGCTTCGGATTGTTGTCGGGCGGCTGCTCGACCTTCTCCGGCGGCTTTTCGGGCTCGGGCTCCGCCTCGGTCTTGGCTTCCTCGATCGGCTTCTCAGGCTTCGGATCTGGCGTGTCGACCTGCTTGCTTTCGACCTGATCGGGCGGCACTTCGGTCGGTGTGGTCGTGGGCGCGACCGCGACCGGTGCCAGATCGATGCTGATCACCGGCGCATTGGCCAAGAGGTCCTCATGGTCGTTCCAGCGCGCCACCAGCGCGGCGGCGCCGGCGCCATGAAAGCCGAGCGCGAGGAGGAAGCACGCGCCCCAGCGTGCTGTTTCCCAGCGTCGATACCAGGGCGTGGCGGTTTCGTGCGTCATGGCGACTGCGGTCCGGCGGCTTCAAGGCCGACCAGCGCGACATGCAGATAGCCGGCGGCACGCAGGTCGTTCATCAACGTCATCAGTTCGCCATAGGGCACGGTCTTGTCGGCACGCAGGAAAATGCGCTGCTGCTTGTCGCCCGACGTCGCCCGATCGAGGGCGGCGCCGATGCCGGTGCGGGCGATCTGGTCGTTCTCGAGCGCGACGCTGAGATCGGCCTTGAGCGTGAGGAAGACCGGCTTGTCTGGCCGCTGCGTGCGCTCGGCATTGGCGGAGGGCAGGTCGACCGAGACGTCCACCGTCGCCAGCGGCGCCGCGATCATGAAGATGATCAACAGCACCAGCATCACGTCGATGAACGGGGTGACGTTGATCTCGTGGACCTCGCCGAGGTCGTCGCTGCCGTGATCGAGACGTACGGACATGTTCTGATCCGGTGCTTATTCGGCCGCGACGGCGCGGCGGCCGGTGCGGGAGGAGAAGGCGCCGCGGTCGAGATCGCGACTGATGACGCGCAGAATGGCGGCGGAAGCGTCGGCGTGCTGAGCGCGGTAGCCCGCGGTCCAGCGCGAGAACATGTTGTACATCACCACGGCCGGGATGGCGGCCACCAGGCCGAGCGCGGTGGCGAGCAGCGCTTCGGCGATGCCCGGCGCGACCACCGCGAGATTGGTGGTCTGCGATTTCGAAATGCCGATGAAGCTGTTCATGATGCCCCAGACGGTACCGAACAGACCGACGAAGGGCGCGGTGGCGCCGATGGTGGCGAGCACGCCAGTGCCGCGGATCATGGCGCGACTGGCGGCGGCTTCAAGCCGCTCGAGTCGGGAGGCGATGCGCTCCTTTACGCCGTCGGGCGAGAGCGCGTCGCTCGAGAGCTGCAATTCGGCGCTGGTGGCGTCGACCAGCAAACCAGCCGCGTTCTTACGACCCTGCAGGCGCTGCGTGACATCACTCCAGGCGCGCGCCCGATTGAGCACATCGAGCGCACGGGCCATGCGGGCACGCGCCGCCATGAGCTCGATCGCCTTGGCGAACCAGATCGTCCAGCTCAGCACCGAAGCGAAAGCGAGGCCCGCCATCACGCCTTTCACGACGATGTCGGCGGCCATGAACATGCCCCATGGCGACAGATCGCGCGGCAGTTTCACCATCGCATCAGGCGCGACGGGAGCAGGCTCGGCGGACGCTGCCGATGTCGCTTCCGTGGATGTGGCCGGTGCTGTCACCGCCGGTGCGGTTGATGCGTCGGGAGCGGTAGGAGCAATCGGAGTGGGCGCCGGTGTAGCGATCGGCGCCGTTGGCGCCGGGGCCGTTGCCGCAGGTGCAGTGGGCGCCTGCGCCAGCGCGAAACCCGGCATCATCAGGTTCAGCACGACGATGCCTGCGGCCGCGCGCCGCGAAAGGGAATGCAATCGGCTCATTTCACTATCGTCCTTCATTCTCGGGCGCCACGCTAATGTAACATTATAACATGCCGGCGTCATTCCGCCGGATGCAAGGCCGGCATGCGCTTGGCCTCCAGGGCTTTGCGATTTGACCGCCGGCGCAGCCACATGATCACGCCGGTAATGGCGAAAATCGTCGGGAAAACGCCGGTCAGGAACACGATGAACATCCAGATCGGCCCGGTATGGCTGCCCTCGTGGATCCACCGAATCCAGGAGGCGGCACGGTCGCCGGTCTGCGGTCCGGTCGCGGCGGTTGCGACCCCGCTGCGATCGTCGACCGCGACGGTGACGACTTCGCCGCCGGGGCGACTGAGCTGCACGCGCCAGGACGGCCCAGGTCCGCGGCCTTCGCTGCCGCGTTCACCCTGCTGTTGCCCGCGTTCGGCCTGTGGTGGTCGGTTGCCCGGCTGCTGTGCCGCGCCCGGTCCAGGTTGGCCGCCGCGCGCGCCGTCACGTCCGGCGACCATGGGCAGGAAGATCATCGCCGGCTTGGCGTTGGGCTCGGTCTGCAATGCGATGTCGAGCGCGCGGTCGGGCGTCAGCGCGGTGTGCGGCGCCAGCTCGCCCATGAAGCCGCGCGCGCCGGGCGGATTCATCGGCGCGATCGAAGACATCATGTTGCGGGCGGTCTGCGGGAACGAGAGATAGATCCCGGTCAGCGATACCACGGCGAGCGGGATCGATATCCAGAAGCCGAGCATGTTGTGCAGGTTGAAGGTGAAGCGCGGCGACCGGGTCCACCGTAAGCCCTTCAGGACCGCACCGTTGCGCGGCCACCACAGCCAGATGCCGGTTAGCGATAGAATCAGCATCGCGACGCCGACCCAGCCGACGATCTGCCGGCCGCTGTACTGCGGAATCATCAGGTTTTCGTGGAAAATGTGCAGGAAGCCGATGAAGGACGAACGGAATTCCATCACGTCCAAAACTTGCGCGGTCGGCGGGTCGAGGAACACCGTGACGAAGCGCGGCGGGCCCTCGCTGCGCTGCCCCGGGCGGGTCACCACGCGCACTGGCCAGCCGGGCTCTTCCGGATAGCGCACGCCGGTGACCTTCAAGTTTGCGGGGTCTTGCGCCACCGCTTCGGCCGCGCGCGCGAGATAAGCGGAGGCGGGCTGTGCGACTTCCGCGCCGGTGACGGCATAGCGCTTCGGATTGATCAGGGCGTCGATTTCATCGTGATAGACGAGCAGCCCGCCTGATACCGAGACCGGGATCAGCAGCAGGGCTAAGCCGACGCCAAGCCACAAATGAACATTGAGCCAGAGGCGGCGAAGCTTGGCCGCGCGCGATTCCGCCATGGGGAGCGCCCTTTCGTCGTGATTGGGCGAGCTATAGCGGGACGCCGTTAGCAAGAAAATAGAAATCAGCCATTCGAACGCAGATTATAAGTATTCAAAACAGTATAGATCAGTTTAGAACTATTCTAATTCCATAATTGTTGCGATGTAACAACTTGTTCTTGACGACGAATACCAGACATGGTTCCAAATAAAACCGAATAATCACAGTGATTATTACGGTTCTAAACTAAAGTACCTACGTAGGGGCTGTAAAGATGAACCGTGAATCTTCAAGTATTCCATTCTCGCCGTATGCAACGCACCAAAATATTCCGCAGCTCCTCAAATCGAATGCAAGTGAAGGCAAGGGCTACATCACGAGCCGCGCGGTATTGCGCACCGCCGTAAGCCTTGCATCACTGATGGCGGCCTCCGCCGCCGCGCAAGAAACCGGCGTGCAACTGCCCACCATCGACGTCAGCGGCGACCAGGGCGGCGGCTACCAGGCCACGCAGCAGACCATCACCCGCCTGCCGACGCCGCTGCGCGACACGCCGCAGACGGTGAACGTTGTCACGCAGCAGGTCATCCAGGACCAGCGCGTCAACACGATGGAAGAGGCGCTGCGCAACGTTCCCGGCATCACCTTCAGCGCCGGCGAGGGCGGTCAGCAGGGCGACAGCCCCATCATCAACGGCCAGAGCGCGCGTGGCGACATTTTCCGCGACGGCCTCCGCGATCCCGGTTGGTACACGCGCGATCTGTTCTCGGTCGATCGCGTCGAAGTCTACAAAGGCCCGTCGGCTTTCGCCTTCGGCCGCGGCGCCACCGGCGGCGCGATCAACAACTCGTCCAAGCTCGCCAATGGCTCGACTTTCGCCGAGACGACGGCGACGGGGTCGAGTGCCGGCGGTTTCCGTATTGACGGTGATGCCGCGGGCAAGGTTGGCAATGTTGCCGGCCGGGTTGCCGTGATGGTGCAGGATTACGACACCGCGGCACGCGATAATATTTACACCAAGCGCTGGGGCGTCGCGCCGTCCTTCGTGGTCGACATGACGGACAGCACCAAGGCGACGCTCGCTTACATCTACCAGGGCGAGGAAAGCATCCCGGACTACGGCGTGCCGTGGCGCCCGGCAGCGACCACGAATGCGGCGACCGGTTCGCGCACTGGTGGCTACAATGGCGACGGCTCGGCGGTGACGCCGGTGCAGGTGCCGCGCAACAATTGGTACGGTTTCACCAATGGCGATCTCAAGGATCTGGTGCAGACCAACACGCATATCCTGACGGCGAAGTTCGATCACCGCTTCAATGACGCCATCAGTGTGAGCAATGCGACTCGTTATGTCGCCGTCGACCGCATGGCGCGGCCGACCGCGCCGCGAACACTTAATACCGCGGGCGGCAGCTCGACCATCCCGGCCGGCTATTCGGAAGAGCTGATGACCATCGGCCGTCAGCACTTCCAGACCGAAACCGATAATACCTTCCTCGTCAACCAGACCGATCTGCTCGCGAAGTTCAACACCTTCGGTCTGAAGCATACGGTTTCGGCGGGCATGGAGCTCTCGCGTGAGACGCGCTGGCAGCAGCGCGCCAATCTTTGCTATCAGGCGGCGAGCAGCGGCACGCCGGTATGCCGCACCAGCCTGTGGACGCCGGAGCCGAGCGCCGCTGATGGCGTCTTCACCGCTTATGGCACGCCGAACGAAACCACGCAGAACACGGTAGCGCTCTACGCATCCGACCAGATCAAGCTCAACCAGTACTTCGATCTCTTGGGTGCGCTGCGTTACGACAGCTTCAAGACCGACTATGAAAGCGGCGCGACGCAACTCTCCCGGACTGACAATCTGTTGAGTTGGCGATTCGGCGGCGTCTATCACCCGATTCAGAATGCCAGCATCTACATTACCCACGGCAATTCGTATAATCCGTCGGCCGAGTACGGCACGTTGTCGGCGACCGGCACGAACAGCGTTCTGCTCGATCCGGAGAAGTCGGTGACGACCGAGGCCGGTGTGAAGATCGATGTGCTCAACGAGAAGCTCAGCCTTACCGGCTCGATCTTCCGCAATGACAAGACCAACATGCGTGTTCCGGTCGATCCGCTGAGCACGACCGTCTACGCGCTCCAGGGCGAAGCACGCGTCGATGGCATCGAACTCGGCGCCGCCGGCAAAGTCACCGACAAGTGGAGCGTTACGGTCGGCTACTCCCATCTGCGGTCGGAGATCCGCAACACGACACAGCTCGACCGCCTCGGTAATGAAGTGCCGAACACGCCGCCGAACAATTTCACCTTCTGGTCGACTTACGACGTGACCTCGGAATGGACGGTGGGTGGCGGCGCCTTCTATCAGGACAAGGCTTACGCCAACGATACCAACACGCTCTATGTGCCGAGCTATTGGCGCTTCGACGCGATGACGAGCTACAAGATCCACCCGAAGATGACCTTGCAGCTCAACGTTTATAACCTGACCGACGAGTATTACTACGCGCAGTATTACGGCGGTCATGCGGTGCCGGCGGCCGGCCGTTACGCCACGCTGTCGCTGCGGACAAAGTGGTAAAACAAGCTGCTGAGACGAACCTCCAGCACTTGCCGCCCTCGCTCCGCCGGACAACCGGCGGGGCGGGGGCGCCTGCTTTTGATCTTGCGCGGTCGATCGAACCGTGGTGTTGAGTTGCCGTCATGATGGTCCACATCCCCAATGTGCTGAACCCCGAGCAGGTAGCGCGTTGTCGCGCGGTGATGGAAAAGGCGGGCTGGGTCGATGGCCGCGCCACCGCCGGCCATCAGTCGGTTCAGGTCAAGAACAATCTGCAGCTTCCCGAAGGTTCGTCGGAGGCGCGCGAGCTCGGCGCCATGGTGCTGGAGGCCTTGGCGCGCAACAATCTGTTCACCTCGGCGGTGCTGCCGAAAGAGATCTATCCGCCGCTGTTCAATCGCTATGACGCGGGCATGACTTTCGGCTCGCATGTCGACAATGCGATCCGCGGCCGCCTCGGCATGCGCCTTCGCACCGACGTGTCGTCGACCTTGTTCATTTCCGGACCGGACGACTATGACGGCGGCGAACTGGTGGTCGAGGATACCTACGGCACCCATTCGGTGAAATTGCCGGCCGGCGACATGATCGTCTATCCGGCGACATCGCTGCATCACGTGACGCCAATCACGCGCGGCTCGCGCATCGCCTCGTTCTTCTGGACGCAGAGCATGATCCGCGACGAGTCGAAACGCTCGCTGTTGTTCGACATGGATATGGCGATCATCAAGCTCGGCCGCGACCACCCGCAGCACCCGAGCGTTGTCGAACTGACGTCGGTCTATCACAACCTCCTACGCCAATGGGCGGAGGTATAGGCGCTCTTCCTGCCGCCGGCTCTCGATCTCGCGCGCACGTTTATTTTATGCCGCCGCCGATTGAAGGCGGGGCGATCGCGTGCCATCGTCCGCGCGGCTGGCGTTCTGCCAGCCCTCATCACGACATCAAGGAATTGCTCCCATGGCTTACTCCATGTCTCAGGTCGCGCTGCCGACCTTCGAGATTGGCCTCAACGCGCTGTCCGGCGTGCTCGACAAGGGCGCGGCCCATATGGCGGCGAAGAAGGCCGATCCGGCCGTGCTGCTCGGCTGGCGGCTCGCGCCCGACATGTTCGCGCTGTCACGCCAGGTGCAGATCGCCTGCGATCAGGCCAAGAACGGCACGGCGCGGCTGGCGGCGATCGATCCGCCCAAGTTTGAGGATACCGAGACGACGCTCGATCAGTTGAAGGAGCGGATCGCCAAGACGCTGGCTTTCCTCAAGTCCGTCGACAAGGCGGCGATTGACGCTTCAGTCGAACGCGAGATCACCTTTCCGCTCGGGCCCAAGAAGGGCCAGATGACGGGCGCCGACTACCTTAACCACTTTGTGCTGCCGAACTTCTATTTCCACCTCAGCGCCGCCTACGCCATCGTGCGCAGCTGCGGCGCGGATGTCGGCAAGCGCGATTTCCTCGGCGTCATTCCGCTGAAGATGGTGTAAGGCCAAAACAAAACCGCCCCGCCGGAAGGGCGGGGCGGCTTCTGGTCGCCGAGGCGAAGGCGAACTTAGTAGCGGTAGGAGACGACTTCGCCGCCGTAGCGGCGGTCGCCTTCGGGACCGCAGTTGCAGTTCACGCCGCGCACCATGCGGGTCTCGTTCACGACGCGCGTGCCGCCCTGCACATAGCGGTTGACGGTCTCGTTGCGGTACACCGCCTCGACCTTGTTCGTGGTGTTCACCTTGCGCAGCGTGATGTTGCGCACGACCGTGTTCTGGCGGTGCACGACCACTTCGCGGTTGATCACCGGGCGCACATGCACGACCAAGCGGTTCTCTTGGATCAGCTTGGTGCGCTTCACGACGTTGGTGTGATCGACGTAGCGGGTGCGGGTGTTCACCACCGGCGCCGCGCGCACGACCTTGCGGGTATTGTATTGGTGGTCCGGCCGGCGGCAGTTGCAGACCGAGTCGTAATAGGTGCCAGCTTGCGCCGCCGCGACGTCCGGCAGGACGATGCTTGCCAGCCCGATGGCAAGAAGGGCGCCGAAGAACGCCTTGTACACATGTGTCATCTTGATGCCCCGTTAACCATGTAAGTGAAGGTACTTCCTTATTTTTTCCCCATTAACCATGTTTGTAGGGAAAATTAACCGTACCCAACCAGGCGGCGGGAGCCCCAACGAATAGGCCCCGGGACGCGGGTCCCGGGGCCTGACCGCAAGATATGGTGGCTGTAAGCGATTACTTCAGCCGCTTGGCGGCGTCCTGAACCAGGCTCAGGTCGACGTATTTCTTGATGTCGATCGGCTTTTTCACGAAGCCGAGGTCGCGCGTCGTGTCGACGTTCTTCTGCAGCGCGTCGAGGTTCGGCAGCAGGTTCGGATCGCGATAGGTGTCCTGCTTGGTGAACAACCAGCCAAAGCGCTCGGCCGGTACCTTGGTGATCTTGGACGCGATCTGGGCGACTTCGTCATGGTTCTTCGGGTCAACATACCAGTGCACGATGCGCAGCATGTCCTCCATGAAGTCGACCATCGCAGCGCGGTTCTTGTCGATGAAGGACTTGCGCGCGGTCCACACGATCATCTGCGTGACACCGAGCGCCTCGCGCTGCTCGAACAGCACCTTGCCTTCTTCCTTGAGCTTCGGATTGAGCGCGAAAGGCAGCACCGCCGGAATGAGGTCGACCTTCTTCTCGAACAGCATGGCCGGCATCGCCGGCAGCGGGCCTTCGAGCATCGTGTAGTCGCGCTTTTCCTCAAGCCCATTCTTCTTCAGGATGGCGCGCAGCGCGACGTCGACGGCGCTGCCGCCGCCATTGGTACCGACGACCTTGCCTTTGATGTCGGCGATCGAGTTGATGCCCGAGTCCTTACGAACGTAATACTGCGTGCTGTAGTAGCCCGGCACACCGTCCTGGAATTCGTCGGCGATGACGCGGATGTCGTCGAGGCCGGCATTTTCGATGGCGATGGCGAGCGAGGAATAAGCGAGGTTGGAGACCTCCAGCTCGTTATTGGCGATCGCGGCGATCATCTGCGGCGTGCCCTGATAGCGCACGGATTCGATCGTGTAGGACTTGCCCAGATGCTTGGCGAGGTCTTTCTTCTCCAGCACGATCGAGGCCCAGTTCGATACCGGGGCCACCCAGGACATACGGATCTTGACCGGGTCGGCCGCTTGCGCTGCGCCGATGCCCAAACCTGTCGTCAAGCCTGTCGCCATGAGGCCGATCGCGCACACGCCAGCCAGCGCGTTCTTCAGCAGTCGCATGGTATCCTCCCATTTGGTCCCGCGCCTGCGCTTCCGGCAAGCTTCGGGCGGAGAGATTGTCGGAGGTCCACCGATGTTTGGCAAGCGGCGGCGTGCGCACGCGCCCGCCATTCGGTACAGATGCGGGCGAACGAACCGTCACGCCGTCGACGGATCGTGCGCTTCCTGGTGCCAGATCAGAAGCCGGCGGCGGATGATGGCCATGGCCTTCACCAGCACATAGCCGACTGCCGCGATCTCGACGATGCCGGCGAAGACGCCGACCGAGTTGGCGAAACGCGACGCCGTCATCATCGCGCCGCCGAGGCCGTAGCCACCCATCAGCATTTCCGTGACGACGGCGACGATCAGCGATAGCGGTAAGGCCACCAGCAGGCCGGTTATGATTTGTGGCAACTCGGCCGGCAGCACGATCTGCCACAGGATCTCCCGCTCCTTGGCTCCCATGATGCGCGCCGACCAGAGCAGTACCTTCTAGACGCCTTTAATCGCGATC
>JANLJK010000348.1 GCA_029255525.1 Pseudolabrys sp. | reverse complement strand
GGCGCGGCATCCGCTTCGCGCGTCACCAGATGAATGGCGATGTCTTGCGTGCGCCGTACCAGCTCGTGCGGCAGCGACCGGCGCAACAGCTCGCTGAGGAAGCCGCCGCGCGAACGGCCTATGACGATCTGCGTCACGTTCTCAAACTTAGCAAAGCGCAGCAGCTCGGCCGGCAGATCAGCGCCGGCGAGCGTCTGGGTCTCCGCGCCGAGGCTTTGCGCCAGCTTCATCGCTTCGTCGAGACGCTGGCGTGCCCCATTGTCGAGCACGGCACCCGGCCGCTCGACCGTCACCGCCATCCACGGTGCATCCATGAGATCGGCGAGCCGCTTGGCGGTGCGGATAACGGTCGGCGAGATCGGATCGGGCCCGATGCAGGCCAGGATGCGCTCGCCCGCGGCCCAAGGGCCTTCGATCGCCTGTGCCTGCATACGCTCGATCAACGCGGCGTCGACACGCTCGGCTGCGCGTCGCAAGGCGAGCTCGCGCAACGCCGTGAGATTCTGCGGCTTGAAGAAATGCTCGACGGCGCGCGCCGCCGTGTCCTGGACGTAGACCTTCCCCTCCGCCAGCCGCCGGAGCAATTCGTCCGGCGGGAAGTCGACCAGCACGACCTCGTCGGCCTTGTCGAACACGGTGTCGGGCACGGTCTCGCGCACCCGCACCTTACTGATCTTCTGGACGACGTCGTTGAGGCTTTCGAGATGCTGGATGTTCAGCGTCGTCCAGACATCGATGCCGGCGTTCAACAGCTCGTCAATGTCCTGCCAGCGTTTGGGATGGCGGCTGCCCGGCACATTGGTATGGGCGTATTCATCGACCAGCAGCAGGCTCGGCCGCCGCTTGAGCGCCGCGTCGAGATCGAACTCGCGCATCACCTGGTTGCGGTAGACGATCGGCTTGCGCGACAGCATCTCGAAGCCGCCGATGAGCGCTTCGGTCTCGCGCCGGCCGTGCGTCTCGATCAGCCCGGCCACCACGTCGCGCCCCCCGGCGCGCTCGTTGTGAGCGGACGTCAGCATGGCGTAGGTCTTGCCGACCCCCGGCGCCGCCCCCAGAAATATCTTCAGTCGGCCCCGGCCTTCTTTCTTGGCCAGGGCCAGCAGGGCATCGGGTGACGCTCGTTGGGTTTCGTCGCTGGGCATCCGGCTCCTCGTGGGAGCCACTTTAGGACTTCATCGCATCGAGCGCGAGATTGAGCTTGAGCACATTCACACGCGGCTCGCCGAGAAGTCCAAGCCAGCGGCCCTGCGTCCCGCTTTCCACCAACGCGCGAACGCGGTCCTCCGACACACCGCGGGCCTTGGCAACGCGCGGCACCTGGAACAGCGCCGCCGCCGGCGAGATATCGGGGTCGAGGCCGCTGCCCGAGGTGGTCACCAGATCGACCGGGATCTGCGCAGACGAATTCTCATTCTTCAGCGTATCGACATCTTCCTTGAGGCGGTCGGCGAGCGCCTTGCTGGTCGGGCCGAGGTTGGAGCCCATCGAGTTGGACGCGTTATAGGGCGCGGCCACACTCTTGGTCGGATCCTTCGGATCGGGACCGGTCGTCGCCGACGGACGGCCGTGGAAATATTTGTCGTCGGCGAACGGCTGGCCGATCAGCACCGAGCCGATCACCTTGCCGTCCTTCTCGATCAGGCTGCCTTGCGCCTGAGACGGGAAGATCGTGCCGGCAATGCCTGTCATGACCAGCGGATAGACGAGGCCGGTGATGATCGTCAGACCGACGATGAGCACGATAGCGGGGCGAATTTCTTTCAACATGACGTATCTCCGTATTCTTTAGCGCGCGATCTTTGCCGAAAACCGGTACCCACTTTTCGAGATCGCGCGCGTTAAGCCAAGTGCAAGGCCGTGACGACCATGTCGATGGCCTTGATGCCGATGAAGGGCAGGATGATGCCGCCGAGTCCGTAGACCACCAGGTTCTGCCGCAACAGCGCAGCGGCGCCGATCGGCCGGTATTTGACGCCTTTCAGCGCCAGCGGGATCAACGCGATGATGATCAACGCATTGAAGATGATGGCCGACAGGATAGCGCTCTGCGGCGTCGACAGGCCCATGATGTTCAAGACACCGAGCTGCGGATAGAAGGCCGCGAACATCGCCGGGATGATGGCGAAATACTTGGCCACATCGTTGGCGATCGAGAACGTGGTCAGCGCGCCGCGCGTCATCAGGAGTTGCTTGC
>JANLJK010000347.1:3937-24274 GCA_029255525.1 Pseudolabrys sp. | reverse complement strand
ACGTCGACGAAGTGGCCGGCGATCGCGGCGGCCGCGGCCATCGCGGGCGACACCAAGTGGGTGCGGCCCTTATAGCCCTGGCGGCCTTCGAAGTTGCGGTTCGAGGTCGAAGCGCAACGTTCGCCCGGCGCCAGCTTGTCCGGGTTCATCGCGAGGCACATCGAGCAGCCCGGCTCGCGCCATTCGAAGCCGGCGGCCTTGAAGATCTTGTCGAGGCCTTCGGCTTCCGCCTGCTCCTTCACGAGACCGGAGCCCGGCACGATGATGGCGTTGACGTTGCCGTTGACGTGCTTGCCTTCAGCGACGCGCGCGGCGGCGCGCAGGTCTTCGATGCGGCCATTGGTGCAGGAACCGACGAAGACGCGATCGATCTTGATGTCGGTGATCTTCTCGCCGCCCTTGAGGCCCATGTAATCGAGCGAGCGGATCGCCGCCTGACGTTTGTTGTCGTCGGCGATCTCCGCCGGCACCGGCACGCGGCCGGTGATCGAGATCACCTGCTCGGGGCTGGTGCCCCAGGTGACGATCGGCGGCAGCTTGGCGACGTCGAGGCGGATCTCGCGGTCGAAATGCGCGCCGTCATCGGACGTGAGCGTTTCCCAGTAGCGCATGGCCTGATCCCAGGCATCGCCCTTCGGCGACTTCGGCCGGTCCTTGAGATAGACGAAGGTCTTCTCGTCCGGGGCGATGAAGCCGGCCTTGGCGCCGCCTTCGACCGACATGTTGCAGACGGTCATGCGGCCTTCCATCGACAGCGCGCGGATCGCGTCGCCGGCATATTCCAGCGCATAGCCGGTGCCGCCGGCGGTACCGATCTCGCCGATGATGGCGAGGATGATGTCCTTGGCGGTCACGCCGTCCGGCAACGTGCCCTCGACCAGCGCGCGCATGTTCTTCGACTTCTTCTGGATCAAAGTCTGCGTGGCGAGCACATGCTCGACCTCCGAGGTGCCGATGCCGTAAGCGAGCGCGCCGAAAGCGCCATGCGTCGCGGTGTGGCTGTCGCCGCAGACGATGGTGGTGCCGGGCAGCGTGAAGCCCTGCTCGGGGCCGATGATGTGCACGACGCCCTGGCGCTTATCGAACTCGTTGTAATATTCGAGGCCGAAGTCGCGGGCGTTCTCGGCGAGCGTCTTGATCTGCTCGGCGCTTTCCGGATCGGGATTGGGCTTGGAGCGATCGGTGGTCGGCACGTTGTGGTCGACGACGCACAACGTCTTCTCCGGCGCATGCACCTTGCGGCCGGCGGTGCGCAGACCTTCGAAGGCTTGCGGCGACGTTACCTCGTGCACGAGATGGCGGTCGACATAGAGGAGTGCGGTGCCGTCCGGTTGTTCGTCGACCAGATGGTCGTCCCAGATCTTGTCGTAGAGCGTACGCGGTTTCATGGCTCGTGACCTTAGTTCGAATTGAAGGCGTGTTTTGAAAGCGGCGAGGGGGCGGGCGCACGCGTCAGGCGGCGCCGGTCGAATGCCCGCTCAAAGGCCGACTTGCACGGCCGTCAGCCGGCCGAAAAAGCGCCAGGGCAGCCGGGCGTGGTCGGCAAGGATGATGCGCTGCGCTGGGCTGATCATGCCCGCTATATAACCAATCGTTGGCGAGGCGACAATCAGTCTGGCCCGGTTCTAAGGCGGCGCAAGGCTGCACCGCCACGCGGGCTTGCAGGCGGCGGGAAGGACCGGGCCGGGGGTGGCCCGCAAGGCGGGCCGGGGATGCGTGGGGCGCTAAAGCTGCGTCCGCAGTTCCCACAATTCGGGAAAGAACGACCGCTCCAGCGCCGTCTTCAGGAAGGCGACGCCGGACGAGCCGCCGGTGCCGCGCTTGAAGCCGATGATGCGCTCGACCGTCTTCATGTGGCGGAAGCGCCATTGCTGGAACCAGTCCTCCATATCGACCAGTTCCTCGGCGAGCTCGTAGAGATCGAAATACTTCTGCGAGTCGCGGTAGACCGACAGCCAGATGTCGCGCACGGCGGCGTTGGAGACATGCGGCTGGCTGACATCGCGGTTGAGCACCTCTGCCGGCACCGGGAAACCGCGGCGGGCGAGCAGCCGCAGCGCCTCGTCGTAGAGGCTCGGCTCGGCCAAAGCCTTCGTCAGCATGGCGTGATGCTCGGCGCGGTGCCGGTGCGGCAGCAGCATCTTGGCGTCCTTGGCGCCGAGGCGGAATTCCACCAACCGGTATTGGTAAGACTGGAAGCCCGAGGCCGGTCCGAGCGCATCGCGGAAGGCGAGATAATCCGCCGGCGTCATGGTCGACAGCACGTCCCAGGCGCGGATCAACTGCTCCTGGATGCGCGTGACGCGGGCGAAGGCCTTGAAGGCGGGCGGCAGGTTGTCGTTGCGGATCGAGACCAGAGCCTGCTCCAGCTCATGCGCCACGAGCTTGAGCCACAGTTCCTGCACGTGATGGATGACGATGAAGGCGACCTCGTCGTGCTCCTTGGTGACCGGGTTCTGCGCCGACAGGAGCTGATCGAGATTGAGATACGCGCCGTAGCTCTGCTTGCCGGCCAGATCGACATGCATGTCGGCTTCGACGCGGGTGGCCGGCGGCTGCGGATCGGTCATGCGGTGGTCGTCACGTGCGGGCCAAAAGGCCAATCGGTCGACAACGGCCGGCGAGATACTTTAAGCTTAAAATTTCTCGGATGGTAGCTCCCGCAACGATAGCCTTTGGAATGACGATGGCGCGCAACATACCCCTCGATCTGACGCAGGCTTTCTCCCGCTTCCGCGGCACCGATCCCAACCGTCTGCATTTCGCCGCGCACAGCCACCACTTCTGGCCGGACGTCACCGAGGCCGCGCAAGGTCTAGCCTGGGCCGACGCGGCGCGCTTCGTCGATGACAAATGGGATGAGGTGTTGGGCCGGGTGTGGCCGGCGGTGCGCGCCGGCATCGCGCGGAATCTGAAGCTGCCCGATCCGGCAACGTTGGTGCCGGCCACCAATACGCTGGAGCTGGTGAACCGCCTGCTGTCCTGCGGCCCGGCCGGCCGGCCGACGAAGATCGTTACCACCGACGGCGAATTTCATTCCTTTCGGCGGCAGACCGAACGCCTCGCCGAAGACGGCTTGATCGCGCTCACGGTCGTTGCGACCGAGCCCTTCGCGACCTTGCAAACGCGGCTGGTCGCGGCGGTGCGCGCGCAGGCGCCGGATCTCGTTTTCGTCAGCCAGGTGTTTTTCAATTCGGGCTTCGCGCTGACCGATCTCGAAGGCTTGGTCGATGCGGTGTTGGCGCCGGATCGTCTCGTCGTGATCGACGGCTATCATGGCTTCATGGCGCGGCCGACCGATCTGTCGCGCATCGCCGCCCGCGCTTTCTATATCGCCGGCGGTTACAAATACGCCATGGCCGGCGAAGGCGCCTGCTTCATGCATTGTCCGCCGGGCTTTGCGCCACGCCCGCGCAATACCGGCTGGTATGCGGGCTTCGGCGATCTCGCCGCCGCGCAGAAAGGCGTGCCTTATGCGAGCGACGGCTGGCGCTTCATGGGTGCGACCTTCGATCCGTCGGGGCTGTATCGACTGCGCGCGGTGCTGGAGTGGCTGGCTAAAGAAGAGATCGATGCCGCGCTCATTCATGCGCATGTCGAGGCGTTGCAGGCGCGCTTCATGGCGGCGATGAGTGAGAAGCCGTGGGGACCGTTCGACGCCAAAAATCTCGTTGTGCCGCTGAGCGAAACCGCGCGCGGCAACTTCCTGGCCTTCGATCATACTGAGGCGGGCGCCTGGTACAAACGCCTGCACGATGCCGGCATCGTCACCGATGTGCGGGGTACGCGGCTGCGTGTCGGCTTCGGCCTCTATCACAGCATGGATGACGTCGAGCGGCTGATCGCACGGCTGCGCACGCTCGCATAAACAAAAACGCCGCGCGTTAAGCGCGGCGTTTGAACTGCGATTGGAAGAGCGATCAGGCCTTCGCGGCCTTTGCGGCTTCCGCGCCGGTGTTGCTGGTCGCTTCGACGATACGGGCCTTCTTGCCGCGCAGGCCGCGCAGATAATACAGCTTGGCGCGACGCACCTTGCCGCGGCGCACGACCTTGATCGAGTCGATCATCGGCGCGTAGAGCGGGAACACGCGCTCGACGCCTTCGCCGTACGAAATCTTGCGCACGGTGAAGTTCTCATGCAGCCCGCCGCCCGAGCGGCCGATGCACACGCCTTCGTAGGCCTGCACGCGGCTCTTGTCGCCTTCGATGACCTTCACGTTGACGAGCACGGTGTCGCCGGGCCCGAAATCCGGGATTTCCTTGCCAGCCGAAAGCTTGGCGATCTGCTCTTTCTCGAGCGTCTGGATGATGTTCATGGCTAAATCTCCGTCGGCAGCGCCAGCAACCGGCGCGCGGTTCCTAGGACAATTCTGAATGGGTCGGGCGGGCTTCTAGACCAAAAAGCCCGGCTTGTCACCCCCGAAGGGCCCCCGGACGACGCCGCAAAACCCGAGCAAGGAAGCCTTCAATGTCCTTGCGGTCGTAGCCGAGAAGTAGCCCGGTCAGACGCTCGAGGTCCACCCTCCAGCCGGGGAGGGTTCCATATAGAGCCTGGAGCATAAGAAAGGCCTCAATGCGCCATTCTTCGCCTTGTCGTGCATAGAGAACTCGGCGTATTTCGACGGGTCCGCCGGGCCCGGGCATGGTCTCGATCACCACTTTTTTGGTCAATTTTCCCTCATTTATGAGGGAATCGAATTCCTCCTCTGGAAATGCGGGCGTTTCGTCAGACGCCGGGGCGACAAACATGCTTAGCGGCTTAGCGCCCGATCTCATCAGGGCCAACTCGCGACCTTCGTGCGGGCCGACTGCTCTCGGCGGCCCCTCGACACCGAATGAGGCTGCTGTATAGGCCGCCCACAGGTCGGGCCGCCGCTCGCGGGTGATGCGCTCGGCCTCCGCCTGGCGCCAGGCGGCGACCTTGGCGTGGTCACCGGAGGTCAGGATCTCGGGGATCGGCTCGCCCTCGAAGACCGCGGGCCGCGTGTATTGGGGGTATTCCAGAAGCCCTTCGGAGAAGCTCTCCTCGACCCCGGAGGCCTCCTTGCCCATGACTCCAGGGATCAGGCGGACGCAGGCGTCCAGGAGGGCCAGCGCCGCCGGCTCGCCGCCGGAGAGGACGAAATCGCCGAGCGAGACCTCCTCCAGGTGCCGGGCCTTGATCAGGCGCTCATCCACTCCCTCGAACCGGGTGCAAAGGATGACCACGCCGGGACCGGCCGCGAGCGCGCGGACGCGCTCTTGCGTCAGCGGCGCGCCGCGCGGGCTGGTCAGCAAGCGCGGGCGGCCGTCCTGCGGGATGGCGTCGAGGGCCGCGGCCAGCACGTCGGCTTTCATCACCATGCCGGGGCCGCCGCCGGCCGGGGTGTCATCGACGGTGCGGTGCTTATCGGTGGCGGCGTCGCGGATGTCTCGTGCCTCCAGCGACCACAGCCCAGCGGACATGGCCCTGCCGGCCAGGCTCACGCCCAGCGGCCCGGGAAACATCTCAGGGAAGATGGTCAGGACGGATGCGCGCCACATGGTCAGCCTTCAGCTCTATGTCCGCTCGTCTCCGCGCAAGCGGGGACCCAGGGGCCAGGATAGCAAGCGCACATGTGGTTGCTCTGGGTTCCCGCTTACGCGGGAATGAGCGGAGTTGGGCATGCACACCACATGGTCAGGTCTCCGAGCCTTCGCGGTCCGGGTCGGCGATGATTTCCGCCGGGACGGAGACGACGACCCGCCCGCCCTCGATGTCGACCTCGGGCACCACGGCCATCGTGAACGGCAGCAGCAGCGTCTTGCCGCCGGTGGCGGGTTGGATCTCGATCACGTCGCCGGCGCCGAAATTGTGCAGCGCCAGCACCGTGCCGAGCACTTCGCCGTCCGGGCTTACGGCCAAAAGGCCAACAAGATCAGCGTAGTACCAGGTGTCTTCGGCGTCGATGTCGGGCAGGCGCTCCCGCGCAACATAGAGATCTATGTTGCGCAGCAATTCCGCAGCATTGCGGTCGGCGACGCCGGCAAAACGGGCGACCAGATGGTCGCCGGCCGGCCGCAGGCTGTCGATCTCGAACTGCCGCTTGCCGTCCTGCGTCTCCAGCGGCGTGTAGTCGGCGACGGCAAGCGGGTCCTCCGTGAAGGTCCACAGCTTGACCTCGCCGCGCACGCCATGCGGCGCCCCGATGCGGGCGACGCGGATATGGTCCGGCCTCGTGGGCCCGTCATTCCGGGACGGCGCGTTTGCGCCGGACCCGGAATCCAGAGGCTGGCCCGGACGTTGTTTCTGGGTTCCGGGTTCGCGCCCTTCGGGCGCGCCCCGGGAGGGCCGAGATGTTTTGCCGCGAGACGAACGTGCCACGGCCTAGACCGCGATCAAGCCGCCGGAGCCTTGGCGGCTTCCTCGGCCTTCGCCTTGCGTTCCTTGCGCGGCACGGCCTTCTCCGGGTTGTTGCGCTTTTCGCGCTTGGCGACGCCGGCCTTGTCGAGGAAGCGCATCACGCGGTCGGACGGCTGCGCGCCCTTGGTCATCCAATCCTTCACCTTGTCGAGATCGAGCTTGAGGCGCTCTTCCTTGTCCTTCGGCAGCAGCGGATTGTAGTAGCCGAGCCGCTCGATGAAGCGGCCGTCGCGCGGCGAGCGCGAGTCGGCGAGGACGATGTGATAGAACGGGCGCTTCTTGGTGCCGGCGCGCGCCATGCGGATAACGAGAGACATTTCAGTTTTCCTTTCTCAGGTATTCGACGTTTCGTGTTGGTTCATTTCTTCTTTCCGAAGCCGGGCAAGCCCGGCAGTCCGGGAAACTTTCCGCCTGCACCGGGCAGGCCGGGGAAATTCGGCGGCAGACCCTTCGGCAGATTGGGCATACCGGGCGGCAGCGCGCCGCCACCGGGCATTCCGCCCGGCATTTTCTTGGCGAGTTCGGCCATCTGCTCGGGCGACGGCGCGCCGCCGCCAAAGCCCATCATCTGACCGAGGCCGGCGAGCGGACCGCGCTTGCCGGATCCCATCATCTTCATCATGTCGGCCATGCCGCGATGCATCTTCAGCAGCTTGTTGATCGCTTCCGGGCTCGTGCCGGAGCCGGCGGCGATGCGCTTCTTGCGGCTGGCCTTGAGCAGATCGGGGTTGCGACGTTCCTGCGGCGTCATGGAATCGATGATGGCGATCTGGCGCTGGAGGACCTTTTCGTCCAGGCCGGCATTGGCGATCTGGTTCTTCATCTTGGCGACACCAGGCATCATGCCCATCAGGCCGCCGATGCCGCCCATGGCCTGCATCTGCTGAAGCTGCTCGCGCATATCGGCCAGGTCGAACTGGCCTTTGCGCATTTTCTCCGCGGCCCGCATGGCCTTTTCGGCATCGATATTGGCGGCGGCCTTTTCGACCAGGGCGACGATGTCGCCCATGCCGAGGATGCGGCCGGCGATACGCGCGGGATCGAACTCCTCCAGCGCGTCGAGCTTTTCGCCGGTGCCGATCAGCTTGATCGGCTTGTTGGTGACGGCGCGCATCGACAGCGCCGCGCCACCGCGGCCGTCGCCGTCGACGCGGGTCAGCACGATGCCGGTGAGGCCGACGCGCTCGTCGAAGGCGCGCGCCAGATTGACGGCGTCCTGGCCGGTGAGTGAGTCGGCGACCAGCAGCACTTCGTGTGGATTGGCGGCCTTTTTGACCTCGGCCGCCTCGTTCATCATCTCGTCGTCGAGCGTGGTGCGGCCCGCGGTGTCGAGCATCACCACGTCGTAACCGCCGAGACGCGCGGCCTCGATGGCGCGCTTGGCGATCTGCGGCGGCGTCTGGCCGGCGACGATCGGCAAGGTATCGATCTTCGCATCGCGGCCGAGCACGGCGAGCTGCTCCATGGCCGCGGGACGGCGCACGTCGAGCGAGGCCATCAGCACTTTCTTGTTCTGACGGTCGGTGAGGCGGCGCGCGATCTTGGCGGTCGAGGTGGTTTTGCCGGAGCCCTGCAGACCGACCATCATGATGGCGACCGGCGGCGCGGCATTGAGATCGATGGTCTGTGCGTCGGCGCCGAGCGTCTTGACCAGCTCGTCGTGCACGATCTTGACGACCAACTGGCCGGGCGTGACCGACTTCATCACCGTGACGCCGACGGCGTCCTTCTTCACCCGGTCGGTGAAGTCGCGCGCGACGTCGAGCGCGACGTCGGCCTCGAGCAGCGCCCGGCGCACTTCGCGCAGCGCGGCGTCGACGTCGGCTTCGGTCAGCGCGCCGCGGCGGGTGAGGCGGTCGAGAATGCCGCCGAGTTTTTCCGACAGACTGTCGAACATTGCTTTCCTCGCGACCTTATCCTGAGGAGCCCGCCGAGCGTTAGCGAAGGCGGGCGTCTCGAAGGATGGGGTCGCCATCCTCATTTTCCGCCTCATCCTTCGAGACGCCCGGCTAGCGCCGGGCTCCTCAGGATGAGGCTTTCAAACGAATTTCGCGCCCGAGGGCGCATCGCGCTGTCGGGCGTTTGCCTCCAGCCTCACGGGACCGGTCGGCGGACTAGAATTTCACGTCTCTATCGAGAGCGCGCGGTTTCTACGGGCCTGATCCCGCCGAGTCAAGGCAAAGATAATTTAATCATCTAAATCAGTCTCTTATCTAGGGAGGGCCGCGCCCTAATGCACCAGCTCGTAGCTGACCGTCACCATCGCCCGTAATTCCCGCTCGCCCGGGGCAACCGGAACCGATGCCGCACGCAAAGCCGCGATCGGGCGGGGTGGGGTGGCCCCCTCCTCGGCGATGGCCACGACCGAGCCCAGTTTGGCGCCAGCGGCCTTGGCATAGAGCTCGGCCTTGCGGCGGGCGTCGGCAATGGCCTCGTCGCGCGCCTGATCGAGAAGCTTGGACTGCTCCGACACCACGAATTCGATGCCGGACATTTCGTTGGCGCCGGCGCCGATGGCCTTGTCGAGGACGCCGGCCAGCTTGTCGATGTCGCGGATCTTGACCGTCACCTGGTTGGTGACCTGAAAGCCGGTGAGGCGGGCGGCGCCGCCTTTGTTCGGATCGTATTGCGGCTGCAAGGTCAGCCGTGACGTCTGCACGTCCTTGTCCGAAATGCCGCCGCCTTTGATGGCGGCGAGCACAGTGGTCATCTTCTGCGCATTGGCGTCGCTCGCTTCGCGCGCCGTCTTGCCCTGGCTGGTGACGCCGATGCGGATGACGGCGACATCGGGCGCGACCGATACGGTCGCTTCGCCGTTCACGGTCACCATCCTGTCGGCGGCGCGCGCGGCGAGCGGCATCCACGCCACAAGGGCCGTCAGCACGATGAAGAACGGTGCGCGCGTCATCGCAGAAATCCTTATTTTACCGGGACGAATATGTTCACGATCAGCTTATCGGGATTCGATGTGACCGGATCAGTAGCATATTCCTCAATGAACAGGTCCTTGGCCTCGAGGCGCTTGTCGTCGAGATAGTTCGTGATCGCCTCATAGGACGTGTCCATTGTGTCGTAAGAGCCGCGATGCACGAATTTGAGCGCTTTGCCGGAGGGGCTGGCGCCGACCTTGATATTGTCCTTCGGCGGTTCCTTTGGCGGCTCGGCGATCGGCAGCGCGGCGCGGAAGCCGAAGCCGATGTCATTGGTTTCGGTATAGATGGTTATCGCCGGGCCGTTCGGCGTGATGCCCTGCTTGCCGAGATAGTCCTGCAACGACTTGAACGTGGCAACCAACGTGTCGAAAGCCTTGTCCCAGGTGGTGTGGCCTTCGATCGAGACGACGGTGCGCTCCGGCAGCGTCACTTCCTCGCCGAAGGCGTCGCCGGGCTGCAGCGGCAACGGCGAGGACAGGCCGGCCGACGGCGCAATCGGCGGCATCGGCTCGGCCGGCTGCTGTGCCCGGGCCGCGCCGGTTGCGGCCGCCAGGGCCAGCGCACAGGCGACTGTCGCCGCAAGGTGGGTGCGAGCCATCGAAATTCTCCGTTTCTTGTGCGGCGGTCCGGCGATTCGCCAGCTAAAAAGCATTTTACCACGGCCTACTTGGCCGACCCGCGTTTATTCGCCATATAAACCCGGCGAAAGGCGGGCAGGAGCCCGTTACCAGGGATGTCATGGGCGCGCTTGCCAACCAGTCTTTTGTGAAGATGAACGGCATCGGCAACGAGATCGTCGTTGTCGATCTGCGCGCCGGTGCGAGCAAGATCGAGCCGGCCGAGGCGATGGCTGCGGCGTCGCCCGCGGGCGCGCCTTACGATCAGCTGATGGCGATCTATCCGCCGCGCACCAACGGCACCGACGGCTTCATCCGCATCTATAACAACGACGGCTCCGAGTCCGGCGCCTGCGGCAACGGCATGCGCTGCGTCGCCTCGATCGTGTTCGAGCAGACCGACAAGGATGCGCTGACCTTCGAGACCAATGCCGGCCTGCTGAATTGCTGGAAGGCTGAGAACGGGCTCTACACCGTTGACATGGGCAAGCCGCGTTTCGCCTGGAACGAGATTCCGCTCGCCGAGGAATTCCGCGACACGCGCGCCATCGAATTGCAGATCGGGCCGATCGACAAGCCAGTGCTGCATTCGCCGGCGGTGGTGAACATGGGCAATCCGCACGCGATCTTCTGGGTCGACGATGTGAATGCCTATGACCTGGCGAAGTTCGGGCCGCTGTTGGAGAATCATCCGATTTTCCCCGAGCGCGCCAACATCACTTTGGCGCACATCGTCTCGCGCGAGCATATCGTCATCCGCACCTGGGAGCGCGGCGCCGGCCTGACGCGCGCCTGCGGCTCGGCGGCCTGTGCCACGGCGGTGGCGGCGGCACGCTTGAAGCGCACGGAACGCAAGGTGCGTGTGACGCTGCCGGGCGGCGAACTCACCATCGACTGGCGTGCGAGCGACGATCATGTGCTGATGACCGGCCCGGTGCAATTCGAATTTGCCGGCAAGTTTGATCCGAAGCTGTTCGAGAAGGCGCCGGCGCCGTGAGTGTCGATCTCGTCACCTTCGGCTGTCGGCTGAACATCGCCGAGTCTGAGGTGATCCGTCATCAGGCGGTGAAGGCCGGCATCGACGACGCGGTAGTGGTGAATACCTGCGCCGTCACGTCCGAGGCTGTGCGTCAGGCGCGCCAGACCATCCGTCGCATCAAGCGTGAACGGCCCGATGCGCGCATCGTCGTTACTGGTTGTGCCGCGCAGACGGAGGCGCAAGCATTCGCTTCCATGCCGGAGGTCGAACGCGTTCTCGGCAATGAAGAGAAGCTTGGCGCGCAAGCCTGGCAAGGCGGCGAACGCGTGGCTGTTTCCGATATCATGGCCGCGAAGACTGTGCGGCCTCATCCGGTCGATCATCTCGAAGGCCATACGCGCGCCTTCCTGCAAGTGCAGAACGGCTGCGACCATCGCTGCACCTTCTGCATCATCCCATTCGGCCGCGGTAATTCGCGGTCGCTGCCGATGGACGAAGTGCTCACGCAGGCGCGCCGCCTTGTCGGCAACGGCTATCGCGAGATCGTGCTCACCGGCGTCGACATCACCAGCTATGGCGCGGACCTCGACGGTGCGCCGCGGCTCGGCGCGCTGGTCAAGCGGTTGCTGAAGGAGTTGCCGGAGCTGGCGCGCCTGCGGCTGTCGTCCATCGACTCAGTCGAAGTCGATGCGGACCTGCTCGACGCATTGGCGACGGAATCGCGGCTGATGCCGCATTTGCATCTGTCGCTCCAGCATGGCGACGACATCATCCTCAAGCGCATGAAGCGGCGCCATTCGCGCGCCGACGCGATTGCCTTCTGCGGCCAGGTGCGCCGCCTGCGCCCCGACGTTGCCTTCGGCGCCGATATCATCGCCGGCTTTCCGACCGAAACTGAAGACATGTTCGCGCGCTCGCTCGCTCTGGTCGATGAATGCAGGCTGACGCAGCTGCACGTCTTTCCGTTTTCGCCGCGGCCCGGCACGCCGGCGGCACGGATGCCACAGCTCGACCGAGCCCTCATCAAGGAGCGCGCCCGCCGCCTGCGCGAGAAGGGCAAGGCCGTGTTGCACGCCCATCTCGACACGCAGGTCGGTTCACATCGTGCGGTGCTCACCGAACGCGGTGGCATCGGCCGCACGGAACAGTTCACGCCGGTACGGCTTGCCGCCGCGCTAAGGCCCGGTACTATCGTGCGTCTGACAATTGCCGGTCACGATGGCCGCCAGCTTCTGGCAGCCTGAGCCAAGGCGATGCTGTACTGAACACGATGCGCAATCCTGTCCGTCTCGCCGTTATCGCCGCTACGCTTGCTTGTGCCGAGCCCACGCTGGCGCAAAGCGGGCCGCCATTCGTCGGCAAGTGGGGCGTCGAAGGCCCGGACGCCTGCAAGTATGGTGTCGGCACCGACGACCTCAAGACGACCTTCACCGCAAAGCAGTTGGAATATTACGGCAGCGCGTGCCGCGTGACATCATCGCGCCGGCTGTCGAAGTCGGGTGACAGCGTGCACCGTCTCAAGCTGCGGTGCGAGGGCGAAGGTGAGAAGTTCGACAATGAGGTCATTCTCGCGGTGCTGGAGAAGACGGAGCATCGCCCCGATCTGCTGGTGCACATCGATACCCGCGATTGGGCGATGATTACTTATCAGCGCTGCGCGGAGTAAGCGGCTCCCGTGGCGGTTCGCCTTGCCAGCCGCAGGCTCTCAGCAACTCCTGCATATGCCCCGGCACCGGCGCTACGATCGTCACTGGCGGCTTGTTCTTGGAGATCGGCACTGTCACTTCGCGCGCGTGCAGGTGCAGCGTCGGTCCGCCCAAAGAAACTGAATTGCGTGGCGCGCTGCCATAGATATTGTCGCCGACGATCGGAAAGCCCGTCTCGGCGCAATGCACGCGCAGTTGGTGCGTGCGTCCGGTAAGGGGTTCGAGCGCGAGCCAAGTGTGGCCCGCGGCGCGCCCCATCACTTTCCACGTCGTCGATGACGGCATGCCGTGCTCGTCCGGCTTCATCCACCAGCCGCGCGTCTCGTCGCGCTTCGACAGCGCGATATCGATACGACCCTCGTCTGCTTCCGGCCCGCCTTCGACCACGGCCCAATAGGTCTTGCCGACCTTGCCCTGCTTGAACAGCTTGCCCAGCAGCGCGAGCGCCTTGCGGTGGCGGCCGAGGACCAGGCAACCGGTGGTGTCGCGGTCCAGCCGATGGGCGAGCGACGGCGCCCGCGGCAGGCCGAAGCGCAGCGCGTCGAAATAGTCCTCAAAGGCGTCGCCGCCCTTCGGCCCGCGGTGCACGGGCAGGCCGGCCGGCTTGTCGACCACCAGCATCAGGCCGTCGCGGTAGAGCAGGCGGGCTTGCACCTCTTCCGGAGTCATCATCTTTCTTTCGTCATTCCGGGCGCACCGAAGGTGTAAACCCGGAATCCAGAAACAATTGGCGTGCTTGTGCCTGGATTCCGGGTCCGCGCGCTTTCGCTCGCGTCCCGGAATGACCAGATGGGGTTCCTACGCAGTCGCGGAACGGGTATCACGGGCGGCTTCTTCCTTCACCCTCCCCTTGAGGGGGAGGGTCGCTCGCCGCCGCGTAGCGGGGGCGAGCGGGGTGGGGTGCTCGATCCCACTAGTGAAGTCCACCCCCTCCCGGCGCGCTGACGCGCGCCGACCTCCCCCTCCAAGGGGAGGTGAAGAGAAGTAAGAATGAACGACAGCACACAAGGCCAGAGTTGGTGGAAGCGCCTGAGCAGCGGGCTCAAGCGCACCTCGTCGCAGCTCGGGACCGCCATTTCCGATCTGGTTACCAAGCGCAAGCTCGACGCCGACACGCTGGAGGACCTGGAACACGAACTGATCCGCGCCGACCTGGGGCCTGATTTCGCGCTGCGCATTGCCGGCGTGCTCGGCGGCGGCCGCTTCGAGAAGGGCATCTCGCCGGAGGAAGTGCGCGACGTGCTCGCCGGCGAGATCGAGAAGGTGATGGCGCCGGTCGCCAAGCCGCTGGAGATCACCACGCGGCCTTTCGTCATCCTCGTGTCCGGCGTGAACGGCTCCGGCAAGACCACGACCATCGGCAAGCTCGCCGCCAAGTTCCGCGCCGAGGGTAAGAGCGTGATGCTGGTGGCCGGCGACACCTTCCGCGCTGCCGCCATCGATCAACTCGGCATCTGGGCCGAGCGCACCGGCGCTTCGATCAAGAAGAGTACGCCCGGCGCCGATCCGGCAAGCCTCGCCTTCGATGCCATCGCTGCCGCCAAGGCGGAAGGCGTCGACGTCGTGCTGGTCGACACCGCCGGCCGCTTGCAGAACCGCGCCGAGCTGATGAGCGAGTTGGAGAAGATCGTGCGCGTGATGCGCAAGGTCGAGCCGACGGCGCCGCATGCGGTGCTGCTGGTGCTCGACGCCACCGTCGGCCAGAACGCGCTCAGCCAGGTCGAGATTTTCGGCAAGACCGCGGGCGTCACCGGCCTCGTCATGACCAAGCTCGACGGCACCGCGCGCGGCGGCATCCTCGTCGCCATTGCCGATAAATTCAAACTGCCGGTGCACTTCATTGGCGTCGGCGAGGGAGTCGACGACCTCGCCGCCTTTACCGCGCGCGATTTCGCCCGCGCGGTGGTGGGGTTGGAATAGACCTCTCTCCGTCATCCTGAGGTGCGAGCCGCATTTTTGCGGCGAGCCTCGAAGGATGGCGGCCCCCGAATTGGCGCC
The DNA here is from genome assembly GCA_029255525.1 of Pseudolabrys sp. Classification (GTDB taxonomy): domain Bacteria; phylum Pseudomonadota; class Alphaproteobacteria; order Rhizobiales; family Xanthobacteraceae; genus Pseudolabrys. The sequence continues at coordinate 9,659 of JANLJK010000347.1, read as the reverse complement.
ACGGCCGTCGCCATCCTTCGAGGCTCGCTCGCCAGCGCTCGCTCGCACCTCAGGATGACGACGGAGTAAGTGCCGGTGACAAGACCTTACGTCCACGCTAGAGACCCTTCATGACCGAAAAGACAAAGCTCAATCCCACCCTCAAGCTGGTGCTCGATATCGGGCCGCTGGTGCTGTTCTTTGCCATCAACGCGAAGATCGGCATCTATGCCGCTACCGGCGTGTTTATGGTGGCGGTGCTGATCGCTCTGGCCGTCGCCTATGCGCTGACGCGGCGCATCGAGATCATGCCGGTGGTCACCGCGATCGTCGTGTTCATTTTCGGCGGTCTGACGCTGATCTTTCACGACGATCTCTTCATCAAGCTCAAGCCGACCATCATCTATGTGCTGTTCGGCGGCGCGCTCTTGGGCGGGCTGCTGCTCGGCAAGCCGCTGCTTGGTCTGGTGTTCGACTCCGTGTTCAACCTGACGGAAGAAGGCTGGCGCAAGCTGACCTGGCGCTGGACGTTCTTCTTCTTCGCGCTCGCCATCATCAACGAGATCGTCTGGCGCACGCAGACCACCGATTTCTGGGTGAGCTTCAAATTGTTCGGCGTGGTGCCGCTCACCTTCGCCTTCGGCGCGCTGCAATATCCGCTGCTGACGAAATACAACGCGGACAAGAAGGACTAGCGCCGGCGCTTATCGTTTATATTTGAGGTTGGACGGCAGCGGAGCATTGGCGGTAGCGCGCCGGCGCGAGAGGAATATTTCGGTATGTCCATGTTCGACCGTGCCGGGGCAGGGCTTTCGGACTGGCTCTCGGGCATGCCCGACCTGGCCGATCTCGTCAGCGGCTCGACCGTCAGCCTCGCGGTCACCGGCCTGAGCCGCGCCGGCAAGACCGTCTTCATCACCAGTCTCGTCCATAACCTGCTCAGCGCGCTGCACCAGCCGCACCGTATGCCGCTCTTGAAGGTGGTCGGCGAGGGCCGGCTGGTCGCGGCCAGGATCGTCGATGGTGGCACGGGCGTGCTGCCGCGCTTTCCCTATGAGCGGAATATAGAGCGTATGGCGGCGAGCCCCGCCGACTGGCCGCCACGCACCATCGACATCAGCGAGATCGAGATCAACATCCGTTTCATGCCGGCGGGTGCGCTCGGCTTCCTGCTCGGCCGGGTCAGCAGCGGCGTCGCGACGCTCAAGCTTAAGATCGTCGACTATCCGGGCGAATGGTTGCTCGATCTGCCGTTGCTGACGCAAAGCTATGCCGACTGGTCGCGCGCCACATTGCAGCTCTGCCGTCGCGGCTTGCGCGCCGAGATCGCGCGCGACTTCCTTGCCTTCCTGTCAGATCATCGTCCCGATGTGGCGGCGAATGAAGACGACGCCAAGCGGGCGCATGAGCTTTACCGGCAGTATTTGCAGACGGCGCGCGATCAACATGGGCTGAGCTATCTGCAGCCCGGCCGTTTCCTCGATCCCGACACGCTCGAGAATGTTGGGATGTGGTTCGCGCCGCTGGATGTCGCCGACGGCGCGCCGCGCGCCGGCACTTTGGCCGCGCTGATGGAGAGCCGCTTCGAGGCCTACAAGAAAAACGTCGTCATTCCGTTTTACGAGACGTACTTCCGCAACTTCTCGCGGCAAGTCGTGCTCGTCGATGTTCTCGGCGCGCTGCTCGCCGGCCGCGAGGTGTTCGAGGATACGCAGCACGCGCTCGACGCGATCCTGGAAAGCTTCCGCTACGGACGGAGCGGCATCCTCAGCCGCCTGCTCGGTGGCGCGCGCATCGAGAAGGTGCTGTTCGCCGCGACCAAGGCGGATCATGTGCCGGATGTGCAGCGCGACCATCTCGCGTCGCTTCTGCGCAGCATGGTGGCGCTGCCGGCGCTCGACGTCAGCAGCAGCAACGCGGCGATCGATGTCGCGGCTTTGGCATCGGTCATCTCGACCGAAGAGGATAGTCTGGAGATCGACGGCCAGCGGGTGCAGGTCGTGGTCGGCAAGCCGGTCGGCAGCGACACGCGGGCGAAGTTCTTCATCGGCAATGTGCCGGCGCGTCCGCCGCGGCCGGAAGCCTGGGGCAAGCCATTCCTCAATATCCCGGTGTTCGAGCCGCCGGTGATCGACGTGTCGCCGATCGACGGCATCGCGCATATCAATCTCGATGTCGCGCTCGATTATCTCATCGGAGATCAATTGCGATGAGTCAGGACAACAACACACTGCAGCCGCGCGTCGTGGTGGAGAAAGCCGAGGCGCCCGGCGTGGCCGCGCCTTTGGCGCCGCGCATCGTTGCCACCGCGCAAACCGGACGCATCGTGCCGGCGGCACCGGTCGCGCGTCCCGCGCCCGCCGCGTCGCGTCGTCGGCGCAGCCGCGGCCTGGCGATGAAGCTCGGCTTGACGGGCCTCATCGTCGCCATCTGTGCCTGGCTCGGCATTGACGTTTATTTGTGGATCGATGCGGCCTTCAGTACCAGCAGTACGCTCGGCTGGGTGGCGACCGCAGCCCTCGCAACCGGCCTTGTTGCCGCAGGCGCGATCACAGCCCATGAACTGCGCAGCTATTTCGCCCTAAAACGCGTCGAGGCCAACCAGCATCGGCTGGAAGCACCGCAGGAGCCGCTGCGGCCGGCCGACATGCACAAGGCGATCCGCGAGGTGATCGCCGAGATTCCCAAGGATCGCGAGAGCAAGGCTGCGATCGAGGTGTTTCAACGCCAGGTGCAAAGCCATCATTCGCCGGCGCAGCAGATCGAGCTGTTGTCGCAGACCGTGATGACGCCGCTCGATCGGCGCGCCGAGGCGATCGTGCGTCGCGCCAGCACGCGTGCTTTCGGCATCACGGCGATCAGTCCCACCGCCGTCACCGACGCGGTGTTCTTCATCGCCACCAGCGTGCGCATGGTGCGCGAGATCGCCGCCTGCTACGGCCACCGGCCGACCACGCTCGCGACCTTCCATCTACTGCGGCGATTGGTGGTGGAGGCCGGCAAGCTCGGCGCCATCGATCTGGCAAGCGCGGCGCTCACCCAGCATATTGGCGGCGCTGTTCTCGAACGCGTCGCGACCAGCGCGGCGGAGTCGACTTACGCCGCGCAGCGCATGGCACGGCTCGGCCTGGTCACCATGGGTCTGTGCCGGCCGGTGCCGTTTCGCGCGCACGAGATCCCAGGCATCATGTCGTCGCTGGTCGGTAATTTGTTCGCGGTGCTGGCGGAAGAGCGGCCGGATCGGTAAAGCCCGCATATTATTCGCGGGCGTTGAAACATCCTCCGCTCATTCCCGCGCAAGCGGGAATCCAGAGGCTACAATGCAATCTACTTTTTGCGTTGGGTCCCCGCTTTCGCGGGGACGAACGGGGAGCATTAGCGCATCTTCGACTTGAGCGTGATCGTCGGCCCGTCGACCACGAACTTGCCGTAACCGTGGTGGTGGATGGTCTTCGCGTTCTTCTGCTTGGGGTCGCGCCAAGCCTGCACGACCTCCAGGATGAACATGTTGTAGCGGTTGACCATCCGTTTATCGATCACCTTGCATTCGAGGTTGACGAAGCATTCCTCGATCAGCGGCGCCTTGACCTGTGCCGCCGGAAGCGGCGTCAGCTTGAAGGCTTTGAACTTGTCGGTGTCGGCGCCGGAACAATTGCCGACCTTCGCCACCTTCGACGCCAGCTTGCGGTCCGGAATGGCGATCACGCATTCGCCGGTCGCGCGCAACGCCTCGAAGGAGTAGTCGCCGCCGCTGCAGATGCAGGCGATCAGCGGTGGTTCGAACTCGACCATCATATGCCACGACATGGTCATGACATTGGGACGGCCCTTGCGCGCGGTGGTGAGCAGCACGACGGGCCCAGGCTCGATGAGAGCATAGACTTCGGACAGCGGCAGCTCTTTCATGCTCATGGCCGTAGCGCTTTCTCGATCTCCGGCATCAAGCTGCGCGTGAGATTATCGGCGGTGATCGGCCCCACCAGCTTGTAGGCGATGCGGCCGTCGCGGTCGACCAGGAAGGTTTCCGGCACGCCGTAGACGCCCCAGTCTATCGAAGCACGGCCGTTGTCGTCGCGACCGGTGGCGGTGAAGGGATTGCCGTAGCGGTTGAGGAAGCGGCGCGCATTGTCGGCCGAGTCCTTGTAGTTGATGCCGACGAGCTGGATGCGCTTGTCCTTGGCGAGCTGGTCGAGCAGCGGCGCTTCGTCGTGGCAGGGCACGCACCACGAGGCCCAGACGTTCACCAGCGTGACATGGCCCTTGAAGACGTCGTTGGTGACGCCCGGGATTGCCTTGCCGTCGCGTTCCAGATTGGCCAGCGGCGGCAGGTCGGTCTTCGGTGCCGGTTGGCCGATCAGCGCCGAGGGAATGCGCGAGGGATCGCCGGTGCCGAGCCTGAAGAAGAACAGCCCTGCCAGCGCGAGGAACGCCACCAGCGGCAGCAGCACCAGGATGGTGCGGCGGCCCTTGGCTATCTGGTTATCGGTCGTGGTCATGGCCGAATCCCATCGCCCGCTCGTCCGCGCGCGCAGACATCGGGTCTATCCGATGTCTGACACTCATAGTGCGCAAGTCGGCTCCAGCCGACTTGCGATGGGGACCCCGCGCTGGATTCCCGCTTGCGCGGGAATGAGCGGAGTATGTGGCGGGTGTTGGCCATACTTAGCCTTCGCGCGAACGGCGTGTGACGCCGCGCTCTTCGAGGTCGCCGAGCAGGCGCCGCTGTGTCGAATAGTCGAGCACCACCCAGGCGACCATCGCCGCGATCACGAAGGCGGTCAGCGCATAAGACGCGATGATGAAATCGGCGTGCGGTCCTAAAATCATGCGCCGGCCTCCGCAAGGCTTTGCGCCTGCATCAACTGCATCGTGCGCACGCGTCGCCGCAGGATCTCGTTGCGCATGGCGGCGAAATGCAGCGTGAAGAATAAACAGGTGAAAGCGGCCGTCATAATCAGAAGCGGCGTCAGGATCGAAGGATCGATCGTCGCGCCGCCCATGCGGATGATCGAGGCCGGCTGGTGCAAGGTGCTCCACCATTCGACCGAGAACTTGATGACGGGCAGGTTCACTGCGCCGACCAGCGACAGGATCGCGGCGGCGCGCGCGCCGCGGCCGGGATCTTCCGCGGTCCAATAGAGCGCGAGCACGCCGAGATAGAGCAGCAGCAGCACCAGCATCGAGGTGAGCCGGGCGTCCCACACCCAATAGGTGCCCCAAGTCGGCCGACCCCACAGCGAGCCGGTGACGAGGCAGATGAAGGTGAAGGCGGCGCCGATGGGTGCGGCTGCCTTGCCGGCGACATCGGCGAGCGGGTGCCGCCACACTAACGTGCCGAGCGCCGCGGCGCTCATCAGGCCCCAGCCCATCATGCCGAGCCAGGCGGCGGGCACGTGCAGGAACATGATCTTGACGGTGGCGCCCTGCTGGTAGTCGTCGGGCGCGCCCATGGCGCGGTAAAGCCCGACGGCGAACAGGATCACGGTCACGGCGGCGAGCCACGGCAGCAGCCGGTTCACGAGCCGCAGGAAGCGCGTCGGGTTGGCGAGGTCGATCAGGGCCATGGCCGTTACTTAATTGGGGGCTGCCGGTGGCGCAAATCTCTTCCGTTCGTCCCCGCGCAAGCGGGAACAAACGGAGTTTGGGGCGACGCCGGAAGGGGCATGAAGTTACTCCAGCCCGTGGCGTAAGGCCGCCGCGGCGGCGATTGGCCCCAACACCAGGCTGCCCAGGGATAACGCGC
>JANLJK010000347.1:0-3837 GCA_029255525.1 Pseudolabrys sp. | reverse complement strand
AAGGCCGCCGCGGCGGCGATTGGCCCCAACACCAGGCTGCCCAGGGATAACGCGCAAAGAATGGTGAAAGGCGGGCCGAAGGGCGCGGGTCCAACGATGGCGGCGTTGGCGGCGGCCACGCCGAAGATCAGCACGGGGATGGTCAGCGGCAGGACGAGAACGGCGAGCAGCAGCCCGCCGCGTCGCAGCGCCACCGATAAAGCTGCGCCGATCAGGCCGATGAAGGTCAGCGCCGGCGTGCCGGCGAGCAGGGTTAGCGCAACGACGCCCATCGCCTGGATCTCGACATTGAGCATGAGTCCGAGCACCGGCGCGATGATGACCAGCGGCAATCCGGTCGTCAGCCAATGAGCAAGCGCCTTGGCCAGTACGGCGAGTTCGAGCGGTATGGTTCCCATCATCAGCAGATCGAGTGAGCCGTCTTCGTGATCTACCGCAAACAGCCGGTCGAGCGCCAAAAGGCTCGCCAGCAGCGCGCCGAGCCACAGCACCGCCGGGCCGATACGGGCCAGCAGGTTGAGGTCGGGGCCGATGGCGAAGGGCATCATCACCACGACGATCAGGAAGAACAGCGCACCCATCAGCGCGCCGCCACCGACGCGCATGGACAGCCGCATGTCGCGCATGAGGAGGGCGGTGAAGGCGGTCAAAGGAGGCACCTCCAGGACCCGCTCGTCCCCGCGAAAGCGGGGACCCAACGCGGCAAATCCGCCTGGAAAGAAAGTGCTGGATTCCCGCTTGCGCGGGAATGAGCGGAGCAAGTTGCCAGGCCGGTTTTCATATCGCCTTCCCCAACTGCATTTCGCGGGGATTATCCAGCCCAATCGGGCCGTGGGCGGCGGCGACGATTATGCCGCCATCGGCGAGATGCCCGCGCATCAACTCGGCCAGCCGTGCTTGCGAGGGCGTGTCGAGCGCCGAGGTCGGCTCGTCGAGAAGCCAGAGCGGCCGATTGACCGCCACCAGCCGGGCGATCGACAGCCGCCGCCGCTGGCCGGCGGAAAGATAGGCCGCCGGCAGGCCGGTGAGCGGCGCAAGGCCCACGGCCTCCAGCGCTGGCGCGACCGCGGCGTCGGTGCTGCCGAGATAACGCGTCCAGAACGACAGATTCTCACCGACCGAGAGCGACGGCTTCAGCGCGTCGTGATGGCCGAGGTAATGCGCCTGTTCCGCGACCGAGGCTTCGGCGTCGCCGCCCTCCAGCGCCAGGCGGCCGTCGGCGATACGGACTAGTCCCGCAATCATGCGCAGCAAGGACGACTTGCCGGCGCCGTTGCGGCCGGTCACGACCAGCGCCTCGCCGTCGGTAACGGCGAAGCTGAGGCCGGTGAATACCGCGCGGCCACCGCGCGTGCAGGCCAGATTGTCGGCGATGAGCTGCATCAGTGCGGATGGGTCCTGCGCGCGGCTTGCAGCCCTGCAATGCCGGGCTCGTGAATCGGAAAATTTCCGCGCATCTTTTACAACTGTTCCAGTAAATATGGCGCCGCGCGAGAAAAGACCTTATAAGCCCGCACTTGCGCCGTCACGAAATCGGACTTCGATTGCCGGTCACCGGATACGAGAAAATAATATCGTATCTTCAGTGACTTAGATCGGTCCAGCGCCGCCCGATGTCCCGCCCGGGAATGGAACAGTCATCATGACCTCTCTCGATAGCTTCAAGTGCTGCAAGACCCTGAAGGTCGGCGGCAAGACTTATGTCTATTACAGCCTGCCCGTCGCCGAGAAGAACGGCCTGAAAGGCATCTCGCGCCTGCCCTTCTCGATGAAGGTGCTCCTGGAGAACCTGCTGCGCAACGAAGACGGGCGCACGGTGACCAAGGACGACATCAAGGCGGTAGCCGAATGGCTGAAGACCAAGTCGTCGGAGCGCGAAATCGCGTTCCGTCCGGCCCGTGTGCTGATGCAGGACTTCACCGGCGTGCCGGCGGTGGTCGATCTCGCCGCGATGCGCGACGCCATGCAGGCGCTCGGCGGGGACCCCAAGAAGATTAACCCGCTGATCCCCGTCGATCTCGTCATCGACCACTCGGTGGCGGTCACCTATTTCGGCACCAATCAGGCGCTCAAGAAGAACGTCGACGAAGAGTACCGGCAGAACCAGGAGCGCTATCAGTTCCTGAAGTGGGCGCAGCGCTCGTTCGATAACTTCAGCGTCGTGCCGCCCGGCACCGGCATCTGCCACCAGGTCAACCTCGAATACATCTCCCGCGTCGTCTGGACGAAGAAGGAGAAGATGAAGCTGAACGGCAAGTCGGCCACGGCGGAGATCGCCTATCCTGACACTTTGGTCGGCACCGACTCGCACACGACGATGGTCAACGGCCTCTCGGTGCTCGGCTGGGGCGTCGGCGGCATCGAGGCGGAAGCCGCGATGCTCGGCCAGCCGCTGTCGATGGTGCTGCCCGAAGTTATCGGCTTCAAGCTCACCGGCAAGCTCAAGGAAGGCCTCACCGCCACCGACCTCGTGCTCACCGTCACGCAGATGCTGCGGGCGCGCGGCGTGGTCGGCAAGTTCGTCGAGTTCTTCGGTCCGGGCCTCACGCATCTGTCGATCGCGGACCGCGCCACGCTCGCCAACATGGCGCCGGAATACGGCGCGACCTGCGGCTTCTCGCCGGTTGACGACGACACCATCGCCTACCTCAAGAACACCAACCGTCCGCCGGAGGTGATCAAGCTGGTCGCTGCCTACGCCAAGGCGCAGGGTATGTACCGCGTGAAGACCACGCCGGATCCGGTGTTCACTGACGTGCTCAAGCTCGACCTCGGCTCGGTCGTGCCGTCGCTCTCCGGCCCGAAGCGCCCGCAGGATCGCGTGCCGCTCAAGGACGTGAAGGCGGGCTTCACCGGCTCGATGCAGAAGGAATTCAACAAAGGCGGCGAGCTCAACAAGCGCGTGCCGGTCGAGGCCAAGAAGTACGACCTGGGCAACGGCGACGTGGTGATCGCGGCCATCACCTCCTGCACCAACACCTCGAACCCGAGCGTCATGATTGGCGCCGGCCTCTTGGCCCGCAAGGCGGCGGCCAAGGGCCTGACCGCCAAGCCGTGGGTCAAGACCTCGATCGCCCCCGGCTCTCAGGTCGTGGGTGAATACCTCGAGAAGTCGGGGCTGCAGAAGGATCTCGACAAGCTCGGCTTCAATCTGGTCGGCTACGGCTGCACCACCTGCATCGGCAATTCCGGCCCGCTGCCGCCGGAGAACTCGAAGGCGATCAACGAAGGCGACCTCGTCGCCGCCGCGGTGCTCTCGGGCAACCGCAACTTCGAAGGCCGCGTGAACGCCGACGTGCGCGCCAACTACCTCGCGTCGCCGCCGCTCGTCGTCTCCTACGCCATCGCCGGCTCGATGTATGTCGACATGACCAAGGACCCGATCGGCGTCGACCAGAAGGGCAAGAACGTCTTCCTCAAGGACATCTGGCCGTCGAACAAGGAAATCGACGCCTTCATCGCCAAGAACGTCACCAAGAAGATCTTCGCCAGCAAATACGCCAATGTGTTCAAGGGCGACTCGAACTGGCGCAAGATCACGGTGAAGGGCGGCATGACCTACGGGTGGGACAAGAAGTCCACCTACGTGCAGAACCCGCCTTATTTCGTCGGGATGAAGAAAGAGCCGAAGCCGCTCGAGGACATCGTCGATGCCCGCGTGCTGGCGCTCCTGCTCGACTCGATCACGACCGACCACATCTCCCCGGCCGGTTCGATCAAGATCGACTCGCCCGCCGGTAAGTACCTCACCGGCAACAAGGTGAAGCCGGCTGACTTCAACCAGTACGGCACGCGCCGCGGCAACCACGAAGTCATGATGCGCGGCACCTTCGCCAA
>JANLJK010000346.1 GCA_029255525.1 Pseudolabrys sp. | reverse complement strand
GCCGGAACCAGCAGCAGCGCCGCGATACATTGAAGCTTTATCCAGGCATTCATGAGCCACCCTTTTTGCGATGCCGGTCAAACTCTTCCGGGCCGACAATGCGCTCAACGTGGCATGGATAAGCGCTCTCGTTGAGCATGGAATAGAGACCGCACCGGTGCGAAAAAGGCATCACTGATCACGAGATAGGCAGTTGCGGGAAAGTTAGGCGCGGGCATGCCGTAATGCGCCGCAGCGCACGGCTTCATCAGCGTTCGGATTTGGGCAGCGACCAGGGCACGAGCAGCCGCTGCAGCAGGCTGACCAGTTGGAAGAAAGCCAGGCTGATAGCGACGAGGAGCACCAGCGCCACGAAGCCCTGGGCGATCTTGAAGAACGACGTCGTGAACTGGATGAAGTAGCCGAGCCCGCGCTCGGCGGCGACGAATTCGGCCACGACCGCGCCGACGACCGCGAGCGTCGTCGATATCTTGAGGGCGCTGAAGATGTGCGGCAGCGCATAGGGAAGCCTGATGTGATACATCTGGCGCGTCCAATCGGCCCGCAGCGAACGCGACAGCTCCACGAGTTCGGGTGGCGTGGCGAGCAACCCGACGGTCGTCGTCACGACGATCGGAAAGAACGTGATCAAAAAAGTGATGACCACGCGCGGCAGGTCCGACGCGCCGAGCGTCACGACGATGATCGGCGCGATGGCGACGATCGGCATCGAATGCACCACGACGATGAGCGGATAGAGCGCGCGCGACAGGAGCTTCGATGACGACAGCGCGATGGCGAGCGGGATCGAAACGGCGATCGCCACGACATAGCCGATGAGCGCCACCCGTATCGTCGCCCAGCTATGGATGAGCCAGATATGCAGCGGCTGTTCCTTAAACGCCGCATAGATCAGGCTCGGCGACGGCAGCAGGAATGTCGGGATTTCGAAGACGCGGCAGGCGATTTCCCACAGCGCCAGAACGGCGATGAAGGTGAGAACGGGGGCGTAACGATAGCCGAAATGCGCGAGCCGCCGGTTCAACGTACGCTGAGGAATTGTGCGCTGGGGGGATGCCGGATCAGCCATGGCGTTGGAACAGCTGCGTGCGGATGTGATTGGTCAAAGCGCCGAAGCGCGGATCCGACATCGTCGCCATGGAGCGGGGCCTTGGCAGATCCACGGTCAGAATCTCGCGCACCGAGCCGGGGCGCGGCGTCATGACGATGATACGGTCGGCGAGAAGAACCGCTTCCGGAATCGAATGCGTGATGAACAGCACGGTCTTTGGCCGGTCCATCCAAATTCGCAGAAGCTCGAAGCTCATCTCGTCGCGTGATAAGGCATCGAGCGCCGAGAACGGCTCATCCATCAGCAGAATGTCGGGATCGAGCAGCAAAGCGCGCGCGATGGCTACGCGCTGCTGCATGCCGCCGGAGAGCTGATCGATCTCGGCGCTGGCGAAGGCTTCGAGATCGACGAGCTTGAGCAGATTGCGGGCCTGCTGTTTTTCCTCGTCGCTCACGCGGCCGTATTTGTGGCGCGCAACGAAGGTGACGTTGCCGAGCACGTCGAACCACGGCAGCAAGGTCGGCCGCTGAAATACGATGCCGATGTCGTCGCGCGGCTCGGTGACGCGCGTGCCGAAAATCTCAAGCGCGCCCTGGCTGGGCGCGATCAGTCCGGCAATCTGCCTGAGCAGGGTCGACTTGCCGCAACCCGACGGGCCGAGCACCGCCACGAATTCATGCCGGCCGACATCGAACGTCAGGTCCTTCAGCGCGACGACGTCGAAGCCATTATTGTCTTGGAAATGCTGACCGACGTCTTTGAAACTGATGGCAGGCGGAGGCGTAAGCATAGACAGTCCGTTACAGAACGTGCGGGCGGTCTGCCCAAGCCCTTCGGGCAGAACTAGCAATCGCTGTGCCAGCCGCCCGAATGGATCTCGTCATGTGGTGGATAGGCGCAGCGCGACAACCGATGCCCATCAGGAGGCAGGCTGCCAGGGCGGCTGCTCGACCTCGGATGCCGCCTTGCGCGGCCCAACGCGGTGATTGATGCGGAACACGTTGCCTTCGGGGTCTTCGAGTACCGCCTGACGCGCGTTGTAATAGGTGTCGTAAGGCGGCTTCACGACTTTGCCGCCGAGCTCCACAACGCGGGCCGCCAACGCATCGACGGCGGCAGCACTCGCGATCTCGATGGTGAAATAGGCGCTGATCGTCTTCTGCGCGCCGGGCTTGCGCGTGCTCAGGCCGAGCAGGTCGTAAGCCAGCTCCGCGTTGAAGCCGAACTCGACGCCGCCCGCATCGAGGCAGCGATAGATCGGCGAACGATGGCCGACAATCTCCGGAAAGCCGAAAAGCTCCGAATAGAACGATGACAGTTTATCGATATCCCTGGCGAACAAGTTGACATAGGCCAGTCGCGCGGTCGGGGCCATGCTCACGCCACCTGCGGCGCGTAACCGTAGGAGCGCCGGAACATCTCCGCCATGTGCTCCTGCGCCGTGCAGGTCGCAAAGCGCGGCGGATGGTCTTTATCGACGCAACTCGGGATCGCCTCGATCACGCTGGTCGGATAGGGGCTATGGAAGTACGGAATCGAATAGCGGTCTTTGCCGCTGACGTTGTTGTTCACCCTGTGCATGTTCGACATATAGATGCCGTTCGTCCAGCGCGCCATGAGATCGCCGAGGTTGATGACGAACGATCCGGCGATCGGCGTCGCTGTGATCCAGTCGCCCTGAACGGTGCGAACCTCGAGGCCGCCAACGTCGTCCTGGGCGAGGATGGTGATGCCGCCCCAATCGGTATGCGCGCCGGCGCCGATCTGATTGAACTTGGCGCGCGCGGGCTGCGGCGGATAGTGGATCAGCCGCAGCGTTGCCGCCGCCGCCGGCGCATGGAATTTCTCGAACCAGGTGTCCGGCATGTCGAGCTAGAGCGCGAGCATACTCAGGATGCGATTGCCGAGCTCGCTCATCGAGGCGTAATAGCGCACCATCTGCTCACGAAAGCCGGGCAGCGCGGGCCACTGATTGTGCCCGAAGCCGCGCACGGTCTTGCCGGCGTGCGGGTCTTTCGGCGCCAATTCATGGCCGCAGTAAAAACTTTCCTTGAGATCGGGCGGTGCGCTTTCGGATGAAGCGTCCTGGCTGTCGAGCGCCTGCCCGCCGATCGGTTCGTAGCCGGCGGTGGTCGGCGACTTCTTCATGTGGATCGCCAGCTTGTCGTCCAACGGCAGGTCAAAGAAGTGCTTGGCCGCCGCGAATTGCGCATCGATCAGTTCCTGCGGAACGCCATGGTTGACGACATAAAAGAATCCCGTGTCGAGGCACGCGTTATGGATTTCGTCGGCAATGCGCTTGCGCGCACTACCGTCGGTCGCGGCACTGCCGCCGAGATCGACGATGGGAATGCTGTCGACCGTCTTGGGGGCGCGATAGAGCAACATGGCGATTGCCTCTTTCTCTGAGGCCGGCGCGATTTCGTAGCGGAGCCGGCGACTTCGGCCCATTTAGAGAGAATTCAGCGGAAGCTAAAAGCATTGAATTGAGCCCGCAGCGATGCAAAAAAGAGAGCAGTCGGTCCCGCCGAAAGAAATCGGACATGTTCCACGCGCGCATCCTGCGTTACCTCGACGAAGTGGTCCGGTCCGGATCGATCCGAAAGGCCGCCGAAAAGCTCAACGTCGCCTCGTCGTCCGTGAACCGACAGATTCTCGAGCTTGAGGAGCAACTGGAAACCCCGATCTTCGAGCGCATGCCGCGGGGCCTGCGCCTGACCGCTGCCGGCGAGCTTTTGATCGCACACGTTCGGAACACATTGCGCGACCACGACCGGCTGCAGTCCCGCATCCTGGAGCTGCGCGGCCTGACGCGCGGCACCGTCAAGATCGCCGCGATGAGTGGACTGGCAAGCGGTCTGGTGCCGCGTCTCGCCGTCGAGTTCAGTCAGAAGTATCCCGGCATCAGGATCGTCATGCTGGGTCTGCTGGCCGACGAGATCGTGAAGGCGGTCGACGAGGCCGAAGCCGATCTCGGCGTCGGGCATAATCTTCGGCCCGATCCGGGCGTCCATATCATCGAAGTCTTCGAGTCGAGGATCGGCGCGATCGTCGCGCCGGATCATCCTCTGGCGACGCTGCCCGGTGTGCGCCTGTCGGATTGCGCGAACCATCCGATCGTGCTCGCCGACCGCACCTTCTCCATACACGCCACCATGCGCAATGCCTTCCGGCGCTCGAATCTGTCGCTGGAATCCGCGTTCGAGACGAACGCCATCGAGACCATGAAATATCTGGCGATCCACGACGGCGCGATCACGTTTCTCAGCGCTTGCGATGTGGCGGAGGAAGTGCGCGCGGGCAGGCTCGTTTATCTGCCGATCGTCGATCGCTCGCTCAAGAACCATCCGCTCTCGGTGATTCAACGAGCGAATACATCGCTGGGTTTGGCACCCGGCCTCTTCTCCGAGGCTCTGCGCAACTCGTTAAGAGAACTGACCCGCGACAATTAAGCGGTGCGTGACCTGCGCGACAGAGCGCGCTACGCCGCGTTCTCCAGCACCACCATGCCGACGCCCGTCATCGAGGCCGGGGCGTGATAGTGCTTATGGATCAGCTTGACGTGCGGGTTCATCGCGGCGCGCATGACCAGCCACATGATCAGCTCCGCGCCTTCCGAGCCGAACGTCTCGACATAATCCTGCCGGCTCATGTTCCGATAGGGCTCGGGATCTGAGGCGATGCCGTCGAGCCAGGCGGCGTCCGCTTCGCGATTGATGAAGCCGGCGCGCGCCCCCTGCAGCTGATGCGACAAACCACCGGTGCCGAGAATGACGACGCGCTCGTGGCCCGGCCAGCTTTCGATCGCCCCGCGCAGCACCTTGCCCATCTCCCAGCAGCGCTGCGGCGTCGGAATCGGATATTGAATCGTGTTCACCCAGATCGGCACGATCTTGACCGGCCAACGATCGGGACGGCCGAAGAACAGTTCCATCGGCACTTGCAGACCGTGATCGACCTCGATCTCGCGGCACACCAACGGATCGAAATGGCGCTCGACCAAAGTGTCGACGAGATGCCATGAGAAATCGACGGCGCCTTCGAAGGCCGGAATCTTGCGCGGCCCCCAGCCTTCATCGATCGGCTTGTAGCTCTCGGCCACGCCGACAGCGAAGGTCGGCACCTTGTCGAGGAAGAAGCTGTTGCCGTGGTCGTTGAAAATGACAACGGCGATGTCGGGCTTGGCCTGCCGCATCCATTCTTTGCCGGCCTCGTAGCCGTCGAACACCGGCTTCCAATCCGGTGTATCACGCAGACCCTTGTCGAGCGCGATGCCGATCGACGGCACGTGACTTGTGCCCAATCCACCGATGATTTCAGCCATGATTGAGCACTTTTCCGAGGCGTTCCGTGAGGAATTTGTCATGCGGCATGCCGACCTGGGCGGCACCGATTTCAGTCAGCGTGATCGGATCGATGGCTGAGATTTTCAGGATGAAGAACACATTGCCGCCAAGACGAACCATGTCCTGCCAATCGCGCGACATCACCGCGGATTTCTCTTCCGCGGAGAGACCGAAACGATCGAGATAGGCTTCTTCGTCCGCTTTGAAGGCGGCGCGGTTGGCCGGCTCGCCGAGCGACATCGCCATCTTGTTCATCCGATAACCGCGGATCGAACCGGGCCGATCGAACAGCGGCGTCTCAGGAATGCACGGCTTTGGCATTCTGTTCTCCAAATCGTCTGACGAGCCAGTCGGTGATGGCGCGCGTGACTTCGTTCGGCCGTTCGATCGGCGCGAAGTGACCGGCGCCGTCGATGACGACCAGTTCCGAATCCGCGACGGCCGCCGCGATCTCTTCATGCTGCGCGATCGGGCTCCAGCCATCTTGCCGCGCGGCGATGAGCAGAACCGGGCAGGTGATCGTTGCGAGATAAGCGGTCGCGTCAGGGCGTCCGAGCAACGCACGGATCTGACGCTCATGAATGTCGGCATCGGCGCGCAGCACCATGGCGCGAAGTTCGGCCATGAGCGCTTTGTCCGAAACGCGCGCCGGATCGAGCATCGGCGGCAACCACTCGTCGGCGAGCATCTCCATGCTCTTGTGACCGAGATCGATCACGTGTTGACGCTTGATCTCCTCGCCGTCGCGCTTGGGACGATGACCGGTGTTTGCCAGCACCAGACCGCGCACGCGTTCCGGCGCGATGCGGGCCATCTCCATGGCGACACGTCCGCCCATGGAATGGCCGACGACGATGACGGGGCCGCTGACGGTCGCCAGCAGGCCGCGCGCCATAGCCGTGATGGATGAGCTTTGGGTGAGGTCGGCATGATGGACGGGCATTTTCCCCGCCATGGCATCCGCGACCGGCTGCCAGACGATCCGGTCTGAGATCAGACCCGGTACCAGAACGAGGGTTGTCATGCGCTTTACCCGCGACGCCCTGTGACTTTCGCCCGGACGCTGAATACAGGCCAGCCTTAGATGGACCTGAATTCCTATAGTTTGGGGCGTTTATTGGCGATCATGTATACATTGAAGGTGTAAGTGTCAACTTTTAGCTGCCCAACTGTGCCCATTCCGGCTATTATGGGTCTATAGCGCATACGTCGTGCATACATGACGAAAGGCGACCGGCCTTGGAAAAAGTCACGAGCGAGAGCCACACGACCCGGGCGATGAACGAGCTGCGCCAGCGCATCTTCAGCGGCATGCTCGCCGGCGGCACACGCCTGCTCGAAGTCCCCCTGGCCGAGGAGCTGGGCATCTCGCGCACGCCGGTGCGCGAGGCGATGGCACGGCTGGTCGAGGAAGGTCTTCTCGATCGCGCGCGCGGCGGCGGCTTCAGCGTGCACAGCTTCCGC
Organism: Pseudolabrys sp.; assembly: GCA_029255525.1. GTDB lineage: Bacteria > Pseudomonadota > Alphaproteobacteria > Rhizobiales > Xanthobacteraceae > Pseudolabrys. The sequence goes on along the minus strand of JANLJK010000346.1, from coordinate 18,310 downwards.
TTCAGCGATGTCGTCGATGCCATCGAGTTGCGCGGCGTTCTTGAAGGAACGGCGGCGCGGCTGGCGGCCGAGCGCGGCCCCGAGCCGCTGGCGATGGCCCGTATTCGCCGGACGGTGGAACGGCTCGACGATTGTTTCGGCGCCACCTTCGACGACGTCGATCTCGACGGCTACACCGAGCTCAACCGTCAATTCCATGACCAACTCGCCGATCTCGCCAACAGCGATCTGCTGCGGCGTGAAATCGAGCGCGTCAATTGTCTGCCCTTTGCGTCGCCGTCGGCGTTCCTGCCGGACAAGGCTTATGTGTCGACGTTCCGCCGCTCTTTGGCGTCCCATCAAGAGCAGCATTGGGCCATCGTCGGCGCCATCGAGACGCGGGAAGGCTCACGCGCCGAAGCGCTCGCCCGCGAGCACGCGCGCGCCGCACGCAACAATCTCGAATTCGCCATCACGGAGCACCGCGGGCTGGTGGCGACGATACCCGGCCTGGCGCTGGTCAAAGGCTGACCGCCTCTCGCCGCTCAAGGCTCTTTCTTCAGCGCCTTCTGCACGGTGCTCAGTTCGTTGGTCCAGGCATCGACCCGCGACGCCATCAGGTCACGCAGCCTTTGCGCCGCGACCGGATACCCCTCCAGCATCTTGCGAAAGAGAGTGCGCGGAATGCGCACCACCGTGGTCGGCTCCCGGGCGATGGCCGTCGCCGGCGCGACCGTGTCGGTGAGCAGCGCCAGCTCGCCGACCAAAGTACCCGGCCCGACCGAAAACTCCTTGCTGTCGGAGAACGTGCCGGGCTCCAGCAGCAGCGAGCCCTCCTGCACCAGATAGCCGGCATCGGCCATCTCGCCGGCATAGAACAGCACGGCGCCGCTCTGCAGATGGCGCGTCTCCGCGCCGATCGCCAGCACCTGCAATGCCTGCTTGCCGAGCGCCGCGAAGGTCGGCACCTGCTCGAAAAAGGCGATGTCGTCTTCGAGGGCCATTACTCAACTCGTCATTCCGGGTCGACCGTCCTCGCCGGACGGCGAGGCGGGCGAACCCGGAATCCACACATACAATGAAGCGCCTCGGTTTGGCTTCTGGATTCCGGGTTCGCATCGCTCGGATGCGCCCCGGAATGACAGAAGAAAGTCACGGCACCAGTTTGTAACCGCCGGCTTCCGTCACCAGGATCTGCGGCGCGGCCGCGTCTTTTTCCACCTTCTGCCGCAGCCGATAGATGTGGGTTTCCAGCGTGTGCGTGGTGACGCCCGAATTGTAGCCCCACACTTCCTGCAGCAAGGTCTCGCGCGACACCGGCTTCTGCCCGGCGCGGTAGAGATAGCGCAGGATCGCCGTTTCCTTCTCCGTCAGCCGCACTTTGCTGCCCTTGGGGCTGAGCAGGAGCTTGGACGACGGCCGGAAGGTATAGGGCCCGATGGTGAAAACCGCGTCCTCGCTCGCCTCGTGCTGACGGAGCTGGGCGCGGATGCGCGCCAACAGCACGGCGAAGCGGAACGGCTTGGTGACGTAGTCGTTGGCGCCCGATTCGAGGCCCAGGATCGTGTCCGAGTCGGTGTCGTGGCCCGTCAGCATGATGATCGGCGCCTTGAAACCCGCTTTGCGCAGGATGCGCACCGCCTCGCGGCCATCCACGTCCGGCAGGCCGACATCCATGATCACGAGGTCGACCTGGCCGTTCTTGGCCGCCTGCACGCCCTTGGTGCCGCTGTCGACCGACGAGGCTTCGAACTCCTCGTGCAGCGCCAATTGCTCGACCAGCGCCTCGCGCATATCGGCATCGTCGTCCACGATCAGGATGGTCCGCTTATTGGGCATCAGCCCCCCAAGGTGCGACGGCAAGTGTGTCAAATCGTTTCAAGTGTCGCGAAGTAGAGCATTCAGGGGTAAAAGAGCAAGCGCGAACTGGTATTTACGTCCATCAGCCGTTGTCCTGGTCCCGGAATATTGAAACAAAATCGCCCGCTTTCTCGCCTGATCGTCCACCGCAAGGCGGGGCATCCGACGCGCGGCTGGCTCACCGCTGGGCCGCTGACCTTGCCTGTGGCGCTCGGCCGAGGCGGTATTAAGGCCAACAAGTTCGAGGGCGACGGCGGCACCCCGCGCGGCACCTTCCGGCCGCTGCGGCTGTGGTGGCGGGCCGACAAATACCCCCGGCCGGCGACCCATTTGCCGCTCCGGGCCATCCGGCCGGACGACGGCTGGTGCGAGGACCCCGCCGACCGGCACTACAACCGGCGGGTCACGGTGCCGGCCGGCAGCCCCGCCGACCGCTTAGCCCGGCCGGACGGCCTCTACGACTTCATCGTCGAAATCGACCACAACACCCGGCCCCGGGTGGCCAAACGCGGCAGCGCCGTCTTCCTTCATGTCGCGCGCCCGGGCTTCAAGCCAACGGCGGGCTGTGTCGCGCTGACGACGCCGGCGTTGCGCCGGCTGCTGGCGCGGCTCGGGCCACGCACCAAGATCGTGGTGGGTTAGCGATAGTCATTCCGGGGCGCGAGCGCGGCGAGCGAACCCGGAATCCAGCGGCGTATGTCCGCGTATCCTTCTGGATTCCGGATCGCCGCTGACGCGGCGTCCGGAATGACGATTTGTTTCAACTCGGATTGTCGAGGCTGAAGGTCTCGGACCGGTCGCTATAGGCAAAGGCCTCGGCGAAGCGCGCCCAGCCCACCACCGCGCGCAAGGTGTGCTGAGCCGCGTCGGCCGCCATGTGGTCTTCCAGCTCGTCGAGAAACCGCCGCCTCGGCGCATGGTGGTGCGCGCGCTCCTGCAACACGCGGTGGATATGCGCGGCCAAGGGCACATAAGCGAGGAGCTGGCGCTGGAACAGCTTCTTGCGATCGTCGACGCCGGCTTCGGCGAACTGCTTGCCGGTCTCGGTCAATTGAATATCGCCACCTTCAATCTCGGCAAAGCGCAGGAGCTGCAACGCTTCCGCCACCGGAAACAGCGCATCGTCTTCCATGCGCAAGGCGCTGGCGATCACCGGCAAGTCGGCCTTGCCATCGTAAGGCGCGCCGGCCACCGCCTCGATCAGGCCCGACATCGCGTTCGCCGACACGCGCGGCAGCACCATCTCGATGCCCATGCCGACGAAGCGATCCGACGAAACGCGCGGCGGCGGCTCGACCGAACGCGCGGTCATCGCCACATAAATGCGTTCGACCAGATCGCGGAACGCCGGCTCCAACCGGCTGCGCGGTTGCGGCAGATCGACCTTGATCTCCTCGATAATGTGGCCGGGATTACGCGAGAACACGAGGATGCGGTCGCACATCAGCACCGCCTCCTCAATATTGTGCGTGACCAGCAGCACGCCCTTGATCGGCAGCTTGCCTTCGATCCACAGATCGAGAAAGTCGGTGCGCAAGGTTTCCGCGGTCAGCACGTCGAGCGCGGAGAACGGCTCGTCCATCAACAGAATGTTGGGATGCACGACGAGCGCGCGGGCGAAGCCGACGCGTTGGCGCATGCCGCCGGACAGTTCGCGCGGATAGGCCGACTCATAGCCGTCAAGACCGATGAGATCGATGCCGGCCAAAGCGCGCTGACGGATCTCCGCCTCCGGCAGGCCGAGCGCTTCGAGACCGAGCTGCACATTCTCCAGCACGGTCAACCAGGGAAACAATGCGAAGGTTTGGAATACCATGGCGATGCCGGGCGCGGGCCCGGTCACCTCGTGGCCACGATACATGACCTTGCCGGAAATCGGCTGCGCCAGTCCGGCAATGAGCCGCAACAAGGTCGACTTACCGGAGCCAGAGCGACCAAGCAGGCCGACGATCTCGCCGTCCTTCATCATCAGGTTGATGTCGTTGAGGACAAGCAGATCTTCGCCGTCAGCCTTCGGGAAGGCCTGGCAGCACGATTGGATTTCCAGCAATGCGTCGCTCATGGCGCTCCTCCTCTCTCATCCGAGGCGGAATTTGCGTTCGGCGTACCAATAGAGCGGCCGCCAGAACAGACGATTGACGATCACGACGTAAAGACTCATCACCGCTATGCCGAGCACGATGCGCGGGAAATCGCCGGCCTCGGTCGCCTGCGCGATATAGGCGCCCAAGCCGACGGCCTGCAGCTTGGTCGTGCCCCAGCTCGCCACCTCGGCGACGATGCTGGCATTCCACGAGCCGCCCGAGGCGGTGATGGCGCCGGTGACGTAATAGGGAAACACCGCCGGCAGTGCGATCTTCTTCCACCACAGCCAACCGCGCACCTGAAGATTGGTGCCGACGTCACGCATCTCCGACGGGATCGCCGAGGCGCCGGCCACCACGTTGAACAGGATGTACCACTGGGTGCCTAAGATCATGAGCGGGCTGAGCCAGATATTGGGATCGAGCTTGAGCACGACGATGGCCGACACCGCGATCGGAAACAGCACGTTGGCGGGAAACGCCGCGAGGAATTGCGCGATCGGCTGGATGAATTGCGCCAACCGCGGATGCGTGCCGACAACGACGCCGATCGGCACCCAGACCAAGGTGGCCAGCGCGATGAGAATGATCACGCGCGTCAGAGTGTAGAAGCCGAGCAGCAACGCGTTGCCGGCTTCGGACCAGGTGATGCTCGCCGAAACAAACGTTGCCACCTGCCATAGCGCCAGTAACGCCAAGACGACGACAAAGACGTTCCACAACCAGTCCGCCCACCGGCCGCCTTTGCGCGGCGGCGCCACCGACACACCGGCACGATGGAAGAGCGACCAGCGGAATGTGCGCCGCCATAGCCGCGCCAAAGGCTCAGTCACCACCGCCACCACCCGCGAATGGCGCAGCACGTCCAACACCCATGACCGCGGCGGCAGCACACCGGCCTGTTGCTCGAAGCGGAAGCGATCGGCCCAGGCCACCAGCGGCCGGAACAACAATTGATCGTACAGCAGGATGACGATCAGCATCGCGCCGATCGCCCAGCACACCGCGCGCAGATTTTGCTGCTCGATCGCCAGCGCAATGTAGGAGCCGATGCCGGGTAGTGTGACCGTCGTGTTGCCGACGCTGATGGCCTCGGAGGCGACGACGAAGAACCAGCTCCCCGACATCGACATCATCATGTTCCAGATGAGATGCGGCGTGCCGAACGGCGCTTCGAGGCGCCAGAACGTCATCCAGGGCGACAGGCGGAAGGTGCGCGCGGCTTCCTGCAGCTCGACCGGCACGGTGCGCAGCGACTGGTAGAAGCAGAAGGCCATATTCCAGGCCTGGCTGGTGAAGATGGCGAAGATCGCCGCAAATTCGGCGCCGAGCACGCGGCCCGGCGCGAGCGACATGAAGAACACCACTGTCACCGAGATGAAGCCGAGAATCGGCACCGACTGAAGAATGTCCAGGAGCGGCACCAACACCATTTCGGCGCGGCGGCTCTTGGCCGCCAAGGTCGCGTAGATGAACGTGAAGATGAGCGACAGCACGAGGGCCAGCAGCATGCGCAAGGTCGTGCGCGCTGCATATTCCGGCAGGTATTCGGGTGCCAGCGACAGCGGCGTCCGCTGCAATTCCGCCAAAGGCTGCAGCAGATGCCGGCTCGCTTCGGCGACGAAAACGAGGACGGAAAGAGTCAGCAGAACGGCCAGCGCATCCCAACGCGTGATACCGCGCGGGCCCTGTTCGACGGAGATGGGAATGGTGCCGCGCATGGCTCGGCACTCCGGCTGGAGGTGTCTTGTTCAGCCCGAAGCCCATCGCCCGCAACGTGGGACGAATTGAGCCCGGTTATCGAAATGGCAGGTTGCCCGCCGCCCGTGCGCCACGCTTAGGAGCCGCAGATGACGTCCGCAAGTCCATTACGGTAAAGGCTTCATAAATAAACGCTTCTCTCTCGCGACACTGTCACGGCCGGCATGCTTAAGCAAAGGTTGAAGCCGTTGGCTTGGCGCCCGCGATCCGTCGACTGGTCGACACTGAGGTGACCACTATTTAAGGATAAACAGGCGCGGTTCCCGTCATAGCCGGCGCATTAATGTAACAGATAATTTCAGCGTATTAGGCTCACCGTTCATTACCGCCGACACGACGCACGGCGGCTAAAGACCGGGCCGATATGACGCTTTCTCCTCCCACGACTCCTCGCGACTTCAATCCTCCCCCACGCACCGCGCTCGAGCAGATCGGCCGCGTCGTCACCGTCACCGGTGCGACCGCGACGGTCGAACTCACCGCGCGCAGCATGGGCGGCGATAATCCGACGGTCGGCCGCTTCATGGCGCTGGCCACGCCGAAGTCGCTGATCATCGGCCTGGTCACCGAGATCGGCGAAGAGCCGAACGGCGCGATCTTCCGCAAAGTGGCGCGGCTCGACCTCATCGGCGAGATCCTGCCCGGCGGCGTCTTCCAGCGCGGCGTCACCGAATATCCCAACATCGGCGACAGCGCGCACATGCTCGGCGAGCATGAACTGCGCCAGGTCTATGGCGCCGCCGATGGCGACCATGCCCATGTCGGCGACCTGCAGCAGAACACCAATATCGGCGTGCACATCGACATCGATGCGCTGGTCAGCCGGCATTTCGCCATTCTCGGCGCCACCGGCGTCGGCAAGTCGAGCGGCGTCGCCATCATCCTGCAGAAGATCCTCGATACGCGTCCGAACCTGCGCATCTTCCTGGTCGATCCACACAACGAATATGGCCGTTGCTTCGGCAGCAAGGCGCAAGTGCTCACGCCGCGCAATCTGCGCCTGCCGTTCTGGCTGTTCAATTTCGAGGAGACGATCGACGCCTTCTTCGGCGGACGCCCCGGCGTCGACGAGGAAGTCGAGATCCTGTCCGAGGTGATCCCGCTCGCCAAGGCGGCCTACCTGCAATACCGCAACAACAGCAACGACCGCCTGCTGGCCAAGCGCCGCGACCCGCGCGACGCCGGCTTCACCGCCGACACGCCGGTGCCCTATCGCATCGAGGACCTGATCAACCTCCTCGACCAAGCGATGGGCAAGCTGGAGAACCGCTCGCGCGCGACCGTCTATCACAAGCTCATCGGCCGTATTCAGACCTTCCGCAATCACCCGCGCTACGCCTTCATGTTCGAGAACGCGAACATCGGCGGCGACACGATGGCGGAGATCATTGGCAATCTGTTTCGGCTGCCGCCGGACGGCAAGCCCATGACCATCATGCAGCTCGCCGGCTTCCCGGCCGAAGTCATCGACTCGGTCGTGTCCGTGCTCTGCCGCATGGCCTTCGACTTCGGCCTGTGGAGCGATGGCGCGGCTCCCTTGCTGTTCGTCTGCGAGGAAGCGCACCGCTACGCGCCGGCCGACAAGAAGATCGGCTTCGGCCCGACCCGCCGCGCGCTGTCGCGCATCGCCAAGGAAGGACGCAAATACGGTGTGTTCCTCGGCCTCGTGACGCAGCGCCCGGCCGAAATCGACCCGACCATCATCTCGCAATGCTCGACACTGTTCGTCATGCGGCTGTCGAACGACCGCGATCAGGCGCTGATCCGCTCCGCCGTGTCGGATGCCGCCGCTAATCTCTTGTCGTTCATCCCTTCGCTCGGCACGCGCGAAGTCTTCGCCTTCGGCTCCGGCGTGGCGCTGCCAACACGTTTGCGCTTCAAGGAATTGCCGGCCGAGCTGCGGCCAAACAGCGAGGCCTCCGGCAACACGCGAACCGACGCCGCCAGCAACATCAACCGCGATCTGATCTCGACGGTGATCGACCGCTGGCGCAGCGCCACCATGAGTCATCGCATGAGCGACGACGACATGGATTATGGCGCGCCGCTTGAAACGCCGAGTCTGCAGCCGCAGATGCCGCAAGCCCCGGCCTATCAGCCGCAGGCACCCTCGTATCAACCACCACCGCAACCGGCCGCAACGCCGGTGAACGGCTTGCGCTCCAGTCTGTTGAAGAAGCCGCTGGACGGCGGTTCGTTGGGCGGCACCGGCAACCCGCCCGGCTATCCGCCGCGCTTCAGATAATCACTTCACCCCGACGACGTCGATCAGCGCCGACATGCCGCCATGGCCGGCGCCTTCGTGGATCTCGCTGTCGTATTCACGGATGTCGAGCGACGCGAAATCGCCGAAGGCCTTTTCCAGCAGCGCGCGTGTATAGAGGTTCTCGATCTTCGACGGACCGCCAGTCTTGTAGTCGAGCTGCTTCGGCGTATAGCCCTCCAGCAGCAGCAAGCCGCCCGGCTTGAGCGCTTTCTTGATGCCGGCGAATTGCTTCTCACGCTCGGCCGGCGTGGCGAACTGAATGAAGATCGCCACCACCACGTCGAAGGCGGCGGCCGGATAATCCCAATTGATGACGTCGGCCTGCTCGATGCGCAACGTCACGCCGCGTTCGGCCGCGAGCTTACGCGCCTTGTCCTGCGCCGCCGCCGAGAAGTCGATCGACAGCACATCGAGCCCCTGCTCGGCCAGAAACACGCCATTGCGGCCTTCGCCGTCGGCGACCGACAAAGCGGTCTGCCCTTTGCGCAGCAACGGCGCTTGCGCTTTCAGGAACGCGTTCGGCGCGGTGCCGAACAGATAGCCCGGCGCGGTGTAACGCTCTTGCCAACGGTCGTGTTCCGCACTGCTCATCAGTGCCGTCCTCCAAAAATCGCCGAGCCGACGCGCACATGCGTCGCGCCCATAGCGATGGCCACATCGAAATCCGCGCTCATGCCCATCGACAAGAGCGAGAGGCCGTTGCGCTTGGCGATCTTGGCGGTGAGCGCGAAATGCGGCCCCGGCGCTTCATCGACCGGCGGAATGCACATGAGGCCCGCAATCGTCAGGCCGTAGGTGGCGCGGCACGCGCGGAGGAAGTCGTCGGCGTCCTGCGGCAGCACGCCGGCCTTCTGCGGCTCGGCGCCGGTATTGATCTGCACGAACAAGGTCGGCGCCTTGCCTTGCTTTTCAATTTCCTTGGCCAGGGCCTCGCACAGGCTGGCGCGGTCGACCGAATGGATAAAGTCGAACAGCTCGACAGCCTCGCGCGCTTTGTTGGATTGCAGCGGTCCGATCAGATGCAGCGCGATGCCCGGGTGCCGCGCCATCAGCGCCGGCCATTTGGCTTTCGCTTCCTGCACGCGGTTCTCGCCGAAGACGCGCTGCCCGGCCACGATCACCGGCTCGATCGCCGCCGCCTCGAAAGTCTTCGAAACCGCCACCAAAGTGACGCTGTCGGGCGCGCGGCCCGCATCGCGGCAGGCGCGCGCGATCTCCGCGCGCACGCCGTCGAGACCCGTTACGAGAGAAGTCGTTGTCATCGCCCAGCATTTAGCCAATGCCGGCGACGGACGCCAGCCGCGTCGCGGCCGGGCTCAGAACAACGTCATGCCGCCGCCTGCCACTGCGCCATGGCGTCCCTGGCCGACTTCTTCAGCCGCACCTTATCGTCCACCGTGTCGATCCAATCGACCGGGATGAGATGGTGTTTGCCGCCGGACATGGCGTCGCTCTTGGTGAGCTTGATGCGGCTGCCGCCATCGAGGTGATCGACCGTGCCGACGTACTGGCCGTCGGCGCCGCAGACCTCCATGTGTTCCTTGATCTTCTGAGTATCGATCATGACGCACCTCCTTGATTACCCGGGATCAACCCGGCCGCGGGGGCGTCGGTTCCTTTGATTTTGCAGGCGAAATTGTGTCAGGCGAGGCTCGATAGCTCAGCCCAACTCGATATCGTCGAGCCGAATACCGCGTCCGCCGCGGATGCTGGCACGTGCCTTCTCAACGCGCTCGCGAAAGCGCGGATCGTTCTCGAGCCTGTACTCGAACCAATCGTCTTCCGATTCAAACCCGATCAACACGCCGGCCGGCTTACCGTGGCGCGTGATGACGATGTCCTGCTTTTCGGCCGCACGCAAAAAGCGTGAGAGGTCATCTTTGACCTCAGAGAGTGGAACCTCCTTCATAGGGGGCTTCCGAACTGTGTCAGCCATGCCTCGGCCTCCGATTTGCTCACGATCGCCAGAATTTCGACGCTCGTTTCAGAAACGTCGTAGAAAATCCGAATGTCATCGACCCGAAGCCGGTACTGAGGTCGATCAATGCCGCGCAGCCGTTTGATCCGACTACGGCTCGTCTTTCTCGGCTCGTGCCGTAAATGCGTTTCGATGGCCGCCCGGACCGTGGCACGAACAGCGGCTCTCAGCGCTGTGAGATCCTCGACGGCTTCAGGAGCCAATATTATCTCGAAGCGCATTCTGGCTAGATTATAGCCAGAATTCGGCGATAATAAAGGGGTCTGTGCCGGTCGGTCGACTGAGCCCCACCCGTTGACCCCCCGCCCGATTTCATGCGACCACCCCCCGGCCTTCAAAAAGAGCCGTAAATGACCGCCGATTCGAGCAAAAACGAGCGCTACAACGCCCGCGAGGCTGAGACCCGTTGGCAGAAGGCCTGGGACACCCAGGGCATCTTCGCCACCAAGAACGACGACCCGCGCCCGAAATACTACGTCCTGGAAATGTTCCCCTACCCGTCGGGGCGCATCCATATGGGCCACGTGCGCAATTACACGATGGGCGACGTGGTCGCGCGCTTCAAACGCGCCATGGGCAACGCGGTGTTGCACCCGATGGGCTGGGACGCCTTCGGCATGCCGGCGGAGAACGCCGCCATCGATCGCAAGGTCCACCCCAAGGCCTGGACCTACGACAACATCGCCTCGATGAAGAAGCAGCTCCAGTCGATGGGGCTGTCGCTCGACTGGGCGCGCGAGATCGCGACCTGCGACCCGACTTATTACAAGCACCAGCAGCGCATGTTCATCGACTTCCTCCGCGCCGGGCTGGTCGCGCGCGAATACCGCAAGGTGAACTGGGATCCGGTCGACAACACCGTGCTCGCCAACGAGCAGGTGATCGACGGTCGCGGCTGGCGCTCGGGCGCGCTGGTCGAGCAGCGCGATCTCTATCAATGGGTCTTCAAGATCAGCGATTACGCGGAAGAGCTGCTTGAAGCGCTCGACACGCTCGACCGCTGGCCGGACAAGGTCCGGCTGATGCAGAAGAACTGGATCGGCCGTTCGGAAGGCCTCTTGGTCCGATTCATGCTCGACACGGCGACGTCGCCGAATAATGAGAGCGAGCTCGAGATCTTCACCACCCGGCCGGACACGTTATTCGGCGCCAAGTTCCTGGCGCTCGCGCCCGATCATCCGCTGGCGCAGGCGGCGGCCGCCAAAAATCCGAAGCTCGCGGCCTTCATCGAAGAGTGCAAGCACATCGGCACCTCGCAAGAGGCGATCGACACCGCCGAGAAGATGGGCTTCGACACCGGTATCAAGGCGGTGCATCCGTTCGATCCGACATGGAAGCTGCCGGTCTATGTCGCCAACTTCATCCTGATGGACTACGGCACCGGCGCCATCTTCGGCTGCCCGGCCCACGACCAGCGCGACTTGGATTTCGTCAACAAATATGGGCTCGGCAACACGCCGGTGGTGCTGCCGCCGGGTCAGGATCCGAAAACTTTCGTCATCACCGATGTCGCTTATGACGGCGACGGCACGATGTTCAATTCGAAGAACGACGTCGTCGACTTGAACGGCATGACGCCGCACAAGGCCTTCGACACAGTCGCCAACGTGCTCGCCGCGACGACGCGCGGCAATCGTCCGGTGGGCCAGCGCCAGGTGAATTATCGCCTGCGCGATTGGGGCATTTCGCGTCAGCGCTATTGGGGCTGCCCGATCCCGATCATCCACTGTGAGCAGTGCGGCGTGGTTCCGGTGCCGGTCGCCGATCTGCCGGTGAAGCTCCCCGACGACGTGACGTTCGACAGACCGGGCAATCCGCTCGATCATCATCCGACCTGGAAGCACGTGAAGTGTCCGCAGTGCGCAGGATCGGCGCGTCGCGAGACCGACACCATGGACACCTTCGTCGACTCGTCCTGGTACTTCGTGCGTTTCACCGATCCGTGGAACGAAACGTCGCCGACCACGCCGGCTGTGGCCAACCGCTGGCTGCCGGTCGATCAGTATATCGGCGGCATCGAGCACGCGATTCTGCACTTGCTCTACTCGCGGTTCTTCACCCGCGCGATGCACAAGACCGGTCACGTCGATATCGACGAACCCTTCGCCGGCCTGTTCACACAGGGCATGGTGGTGCACGAGACCTATCGCACCAAAGGCGGCGAATGGGTGCAGCCGGCGGACGTCACCATTGAAGGCATGGGAGACGCGCGCTCCGCCAAGCTGACGGCGACCGGCGAGCCGATCGAGATCGGCTCGATCGAGAAGATGTCGAAGTCGAAGAAGAACACGGTCGACCCCGACGACATCATCGCCTCTTACGGCGCCGACACCGCGCGCTGGTTCATGCTGTCCGACTCACCGCCCGAGCGCGACGTCATATGGACCGAGGAAGGCGCGCAGGGCGCCTGGCGCTTCGTGCAGCGGCTGTGGCGTCTTGTCGGCGAGATCGGCAATGTCGCGCCCGTGGCCGAACGACCGGCGCAGTTCTCCGACGCGGCGCTCGCCATCCGCAAGGCGGCCCATCGCGCGCTCAACAATGTGACCGATGACATCGGTCGCCTGCGTTTCAACCGTTGCGTGGCCCATATCTACGAGTTCGCCAATGCGCTGTCCGACGGCATCGGCGCGGTCGAAGCGGTCCCGACGCCGGATCTCGCCTGGGCACTGCGCGAGGCCGGCGACATCCTGGTGCGGCTGTTCCACCCGATGATGCCGCACCTCGCCGAGGAATGCTGGGCGGCGCTCGGCCACAAAACCCTGGTCGCCACCGAGGCCTGGCCGCAGGTCGAGGCCGACCTTTTGGTCGAGAACACCGTCACTTTGCCGGTGCAGATCAACGGCAAGAAGCGCGCCGACGTCACCGTCCCCCGCGAGGCCGGAAAGGACGAGATTGAGGCTGCCGTTCTGGCGCTCGATGCGGTACAAAAGGCCCTGGATGGCAAGAGCCCGAAAAAGGTCATTGTCGTCCCGCAGAGGATCGTCAATGTGGTCGCTTAAGCGAGCCGCACACTCCGCCCGGCTCCCCTCCCCCTTGTGGGGAGGGGTCGGGGGTGGGGGTAAAGCAAGAGTCTCCATGCCGATGATGGATCGCCCCGCCTTCCTATCCCCTCCCCGCAAAGCGGGAGGGAACGCATTGCGGCTCGCGCTGGTCCTTATTCTTCCGCTCGTCACCGCGGGCTGCTTCCAGCCGATGTACGCCGAGCGCACCGCCGACGGCCCGAGCGCGACGGCGGGCCTCTCCACCAAGATGAATTCCGTCGAGATCCCCGAAATCGCCGCGCCGAGCGGCTCACGCGTCGCACGCATCGCGGTCGAGCTGCGCAACGATCTGATCTTCGACATGACCGGCGGCAGCGGCGGCATGCCGGCGCTTTACCGCCTCGATGTGCGGCTCAGCGTGAGCCAGCAGCAGGTGATCGTCGACATCAACAGCGGCCGCACCGACATCCAGAACTACGGCATCGATGCCGTTTACTCGCTGACCGAGATCGCTACCGGCCGGAGGGTCGTCAACAGCCAGACCTTCTCACGCGTCTCGTACAACATCCCCGGCCAGCAGCAGCGCTTCGCCGGCGACCGCGGTCTGCGCGACGCCGAGAACCGCGCCACCAAGGTCATCGCCGACAACATCCGCAATCGCCTCGCGTCGTTCTTCGTCGCGGGGACGTGAGGAACTCGTGCCCTGGACGCGGCGCAGCGCGTAGCGGTGCACCGCAGATCCGGGGCCCAGCTTTCTTAAGACCGGGATCCCGGGTCGGCAGCGCACCACTTCGTGCTGCGCTGCGCCCGGGACGCGTAGCATGACCGCCATCAAAGCCGCCGACGTCGACCGTTTCATCGCCAAGCCCGATCCGGCGCAGCCGATCGTGCTGGTCTATGGGCCCGATGCCGGTCTGGTGCGCGAGCGCGTCGATGCGCTGGTAAAAGCGTCGGTCGACGATCCCAACGACCCCTTCGCCTTCGTCCGCATCGAAGGCGAGGACCTGTCCGGCAATCCGTCGCGCCTCGTTGAGGAAGCGCACACCATTCCGCTGTTCGGCGGCCGCCGCGCCGTGCTGGTGAGGGCCGGCTCGCGCAACATCGTCGCCGCGGTCGAGCCGGTCATCAACGCGCCGTCGAACGAATGCCGCGTCATCATCGAGGCCGGCGACCTGCGCAAGTCGGCGCCGCTACGCGCTTTGTGCGAGAAGGCCAAGGTCGCCGCGGCGTTGCCCTGCTACGTCGACAACGAACGCGATCTCGCCCGCCTGATCGACGACGAGATGCGCGCGGCCAATCTCTCCATCGCGCCGGATGCGCGCGCGACCTTGCTGTCGCTTCTTGGCGGCGACCGGCTCGCCTCACGCAACGAAATCCGCAAATTGGCGCTCTATGCGCGCGGCCAGGATCGCGTCGAGGTCGCCGATGTCATGGCCGTGGTGGCCGACGCCTCGGCCTTGGCGCTCGACGGCGTGATCGACGCCTCGTTTGCCGGCAGAACGGCCGACGTCGACAGCGAGTTCTTCAAGGCGCGCGCCGGAGGCTCGTCGCCCGCCGCGATCATCTCCGCCGCCATCCGCCATGTCGCCAGCCTGCACAAGATGAAGCTCGCGGTGGAGCAGGGTGATTCGGTCGACTTCGCCATGCAGCGCGGCGCACCGCCGGTGCATTTCAGCCGCCAGAAGCTGGTCGGCGATGCCTTGCGCATCTGGTCGCCGCAGCGCCTCGTGCGTGCGATGCAGCAACTCGCGGAAGCTTCGTTAGAGGCCCGCCGCAACGGCCCGCTCGCCGAAGCCATCGCCCAGCGCACGCTGCTGTCCTTGGCGGTGAGTGTCCGCACCAGGACATAAGGGCGGCGCGACTTCTTACCAAGCGCTGTTCGCAAAGCGTCAATTGCGAGCAATTCCTCTTGCAGTGGTTAAACGAATCTTCGTTATCCTGGATGTGTGAAAAACAACCGTGTGAAAAACACGATAATGGGTGGCAAACGCGCTTCTATTTTCCAAGGGTGGCGCAAGCGGCATCGCTTTGGCGCGACTCGGGGTTCATATTGGACCATAGCGATTATCGCGGCGCTCTTCGGTCTGCCGATCGCCGCCGGTCTCATCTTCGGCGGCACCATGCTGACAGCTTCCTCGCCGCGGCAGGAAAAGTCGCCGCAGGCCACGGCGCATCGTCCCATCGGCCAATTCATGCGCCGGCTGCCAGACGGCCTTTGCCGCTTCACGGTCTTCGATAACGAACTCGGTCAGGCGATCGAAGACAAAATTGCCCGCTGCGACGAGATTCGTACGCCGCCGCCGACGCGAGAGCGCTCGAAGAAGTTCACCTGGGGCGGATAACGCGCGTCATCCGGCTGCGCCGCGCGCGCAGGCCGGCATGGCGACTTCACAGCCTCACAAATTCAACTGATAACTGTGCGCGACCCAGCGATAGCCGTCCTGGGTACGCTCGATCCAGCCCACAGCCGGGAATGGCATGTGGAAGCTGGCGACGAACAGCCGCTCGGTCGCCAGCATGTCGAGCATGCGCTTGCGCGTCGCCACTGCCTTGTCCTTGTCGTCGTCCATCTCGAAGAACCAGTCCGGCCGTTGCACCGCCATCACATAATGCGTGAAGGTATCGGCGGTGATCATGACGCGCTTGCCGTCGCTTTCGACATGGAACGCCAGGAGCCCCGGCGCATGGCCGAAGGCGTCGACCGCGGTGATGCCCGGCACCACCGTATCGCCCGGCTTGATGAAGGTGGCGCGGTCGGCGAGCGGCGTGCACACCTTGACGAACAATTCGCGATTGAACTTGCGCGCCTCGCGCACGTTCTCGCCCTTCTGCCAGAAATCGTATTCCGCCGCGCCGAACACGTAGCGCGCATTCTTGAACACAGGCGCGCCGCCTTCGGTCAGGCCGCCGATATGGTCGGGATGGCCGTGCGTGGTGACGATGACGTCGATGTCCTCGGGCGTGTGGCCGAGCTCGTTGAGCCGCGCGATCAGGTTGCCGGCCGGCATGCGCGCCTTGAGCTGCTCGTATTCGCGCGGCAGCGCGCCGTTGCCGGTATCAAACAGCACCAGCGCCGAGCCGGTGTTGATCAAAGTCGGCGTGTTGGGATGCTCGAGGCGCGCCGGGTCGATGTTGTTCGCCCGCGCCAAAGCGTGCACGTCGTCGGCCGAGGCGTTGGCGCCGTACAGGGGATGGATGCCCTCGCGCACCGATTTGGAATCGAGAAGGGTGGCGACCTCGAAGCCGCCGAGCTTGAAGCGATAGACTCCCGGCTGCAGCGGGCCTTTGAGCGAAGCGGGCATCACGTCCTCCCCGACCTTATGGTCTGTTGCCCTGTCTTTAGCAGCGGTCCTGCTGAACGATCCAGTGTGTTGACGCCGGTCAAGGCGCCGCGCGCGCTGGCGCCCACACTGACATCGTCTTATGCTCGATACGGGCCAATCACTTTGGGGGACTGACGATGGCGAAGAAGACAACCAAGAAAACAAGCGTAAAACGCAAATCAAAGAAGGCGAAGGTTTCGACGGCGCGAAAAGCTGCCGTTAAGAAGACCGCCAAAAAATCAAAAAAGAAGGCGAAGAAGCCGGCCGCCAAACGCGCCAAGAAGAAGACGCTCGGCCAGCGCATCGCCGGCGCATTCAGCGTCGTAACCGACACGATTCGCGATACCGGCAAGCTGCGCGACAAGATGGAGCCGCCGGGCACCTCCGAAACCGAGTAAGTGGTAACGGCGTCAGGACGAATTCCGCCGGCCGGCACACGCACGACGTGCGGCGGCCGGCGGCGCGCTCGGTAGCATTTCACGCACCAGGGATGTAGCATGGGTCGCAAGGGGTAAGCGTCCCATGGCAGACCCTCCGCTTGTTGAGCGTATGCGTGCCTTCGTGCGTCGTGGCCTGCGTCCCGGCTCGCCCGCCGCCTTTGGCTTTGCCGTTCTTTGCGTTGCTGCCGGCACCCTCGCCCGCTTCGCCATCGATATGATCGCGCCGCAGGCGGTGCCCTTCGCCACTTACTTCCCCGCTGTGCTCATCGCCACGTTGATCGGTGGTCTCACCGCCGGCATCTTCGCGGCTGTTCTCAGCGGCGGCGCCGCGTGGTGGCTGTTCATGCCGCCGCGCACCGCATGGGATGCGCTCACGTCGCAGGACCTCGTCAGCGTCGCACTCTTCCTGCTTGTCGCCGCGACCATCGTCTGGATCGCCGCGCAATACCGGCGCCTGGTGCGCCGTCTCGACGAAGCCGAGCATTATCGCCAGTTCGTGGTCGACGAGCTCAGTCACCGCGTGAAGAACAAGCTCGCCACCGTCTACGCCATCCTGCGCCACGAACTGCGCGGCCATCGCGACATCTGGACCAGCGTTGCCGGCCGCCTGCGCGCGCTATCGGCCGCCGATGACTTCATCATCAAGTCGCATGGCGAAGGCATCGCGCTGCGCCAGATCCTCAAGGCCGAGCTCGCGCCCTATGGCAGCGCCACCATCGCGCTGCAGGGCTGCGAGGTGCTGGTGCACGACAAGCTCGCGGTCGCGCTGGCTTTGGTATTTCACGAGCTCGTCACCAACGCCGCCAAATACGGTGCACTGTCGTCGCCGAATGGCCGCATCGATATCGCCTGGCATCTCGACAACGGCGACATCAAAGTGGATTGGATCGAGCGCGGCGGCCCGGCGGTGAGCCCGCCCACGCGCCGCAGCTTCGGCAGCCAGTTGATCGAGCGCAGCCTCGACAGCCTCGGCGGCCGCGCCAAGATCGACTTCGCGGCGAGCGGCATCGTCTGCCGCCTGTCCTTCCCGCGCCTGCGCGACGCCGAAAGCCGCGTCGCGGAGGCCTCGCTGGTGGCGTGACGCGCGGCGCGCGCCAAGATTCTGTCAAGTTTAACTAAAATTCACCACGCTATTTGCGTGCGCGTTTTACGCGCGTTTTAAGACCTTCCGCGCAGCATTCACGCCGAAACAAAGTCAATTACCGGCGGTCTGGATGTCTGTAGCGCCATCATCGTCGCGGTCTTTCCTCACCCTGTGCCGCCGGGCCGCCGTCCTGGCGCTGCTGCTCACCGGCTTCTGGCTGTTCGCCTCGCGCGATAAGGACGGCAGCAGCGCCGTCGCCGCCATCCCGCGCAACGACGTCGTCGTTATCCTCACCGTGCCGCCTTATTTTCCGCCGCTCACCACGGCGGCGTTGGACATCGCCGACGATAGTGTCGACGTCGCGATCGCCCCCACGCCGGCGAGCGAACCGGATATCGCGACAAGTATCGCGCCGAATATCGCGCCAAGCTTCGCAGCCCGCGCCGACGAGCTGCGGCACCTTCACTAGGCAAACGTGACCCCCGCGTCGCCGGCGAAGGTCGCGACCGATTCTCGCGCGCTGCGCCGGCTCGTGAGGCTCACCGATCTCACGC
>JANLJK010000345.1:10398-25267 GCA_029255525.1 Pseudolabrys sp. | reverse complement strand
GTACAGCCGTCATCTGTACTAGCTCGATATCGAACCAAATCCGGATGCGACATTCAAAATGGAAGCATCGACCCGGATGTTGCCTGACCTCGCCATCTCACACAGCATCCGCTCGCCGATGCGCACGTTCCACCGTGGCGACGTCAATGACGACGTCAGCATGCAGGTTTTGCTGGCGGGAGAGTTGGCGCTTCAGGTCGGCGGCAAGCCGTACGAACTCAAGCCGGGCATGGGCGGAATCGGCCGTCACGGCACCAGCGCGACAATCGACGTGCCGGCGGACGCAAGAATGCTGAGCATCCGGCTGCGGCGGAAATTGCTGGAACCACTGACCGACAATCTTTCACAGCTCGGGGGGTTCGCGATCATTCGAGATACGCAGGCCGTGCGGCTTCTGCTCGGCTACATCCGCATGATCGAGACCGAAGAACGGATTGCCGGCCTTGAGACACGCGACCTGATCGCGACGCATGTGCACGACCTCGTCGCCCTGGCATTCGGCGCGAGCCAAGATGCGCAGACCCTCATTGAAGGCCGCGGCATTCGCGCGGGGCGACTCGCCGCGGTCAAAGCCGATATCCTGGACAACCTCGCGAGCGCGCGGCTGTCGGTGACTACCATAGCGGCACGCCAGGGTGTGACGCCGCGCTATGTGCAGATGCTATTCGAGGCGGAAGGCCTGACCTTCTCGGAATTCGTTCTGGAGCAGCGCCTCATCAAAGTGCGCAAGATGCTCGGAGAGCGCCGCTTTGCGGGACACCTCGTCCAAGCCATCGCGCTCCAGGCCGGATTCGGAGACCTCTCCTATTTCAATCGCTGCTTTCGCAGGCGGTTCGGCATGACGCCGAGCGACGCGCGGAAGCTGCAAGAGCCTGATCGATAATTTCGCTCGCGTGCACGGGCGGCCTATCCTGTCATTTCGGACTTGGACTCTCATACATGGCGAAGGATGAACGCGAACCGCGTCGTGCACCACGCTTTGGCTATGCGGGCACCGCGAGCGGACAAAAATACGATTTCTGGCGTGAGGAATTTTGCCGACGAGTCATGGCGGTCGATCTGACCCCGATGAGCACGGGCCAGGTCGCCTGCGATGTGACGCCGCTTCTCCTGCCGCAAGTCAGAATCTCGGGCTCGATCGGCACGCCTATGCGCTTCACGTCGCTGGGCATGAGCGACGAACTGGTTCTACTGCTGGCGCCCAACTCTCCGCTTCACGTCGTCATGGGCGATCGGGAAACCCATATCGACACCGGCAGCCTCAGCCTGGGCGACGCGGAAGTCAAAGGCGCCTTTGTCACGCAGCTTGAAGAAGGCGAGTTCAAGACCGTTCTCATCAACCGCAAGAAACTGACGGACCTTTGCGCCAATGCCGAGGATCAAGTCGGCCGCGTCGTCGCGCCGGACCCGGGTCTCCTGGCGTTGATTTACAAGTACTACGAGGTCGTCGTCAGCCACGCGCCCAACCTTGATGCGCTGGCGCAAAACGCCGTTGCTCAGCACCTTGCCGACCTCGCCGCGCTGGCCTTGGGAGCAAGACCCGACGCCGCCGAACAGGCGCGGGGGCGCGGGCTTGCGGCGGCGCGCCTCGAAGCCATCAAAATCGATATTCTATCGCATCTCGACGAGAGCGACCTCACTGTCTCCGCCGTCGCGCGACGCCACGGCGCGACCCCGCGCTATGTGCAGATGCTGTTCGAACGTACCGGCGTCACGTTTTCGGAGTTCGTCCTGGAACAGCGGCTATTGCGCGCGACGCGCTTGCTGTGCGATCCGATGCATCGCGCACGCAAGATAAGCGACATCGTGCATCTCGCGGGCTTTAACGACGTGTCGTACTTCAACCGCAGCTTCCGCCGCCGTTTCGGAATGACCCCGTCGGACGCACGCAAGATCGCGATGGAAAGCGAGTAAGCGGGTTATTCCGCCGCTTTCAGGAACGGCGTGGCGCCGGCCTTGAACTGCTCGAGCAATGCCGCTTCCTCTTCCTTGGCGGCCTTGAGATGGCGGGCCTTCACCGGGCCAAAGCCACGGATCTTCTCGGGGATGGAGGCGAGCGCCACCGCGACCTGGTGATTGTAAGGCGTGAGTTCGGCCATCAGTTTGTCGAGCAGCACTTCGTAGTCGGCGATCAGCTTGCGCTCGGTGCGACGCTCTTCGCTGTAGCCGAAAATGTCGAACGGCGTGCCGCGCAGGAATTTGAACTTCGCCAGCACACCGAAGGCCGTCAGCATCCACGGGCCGAACGTCATCTTCTTCGGCTCGCCCGTGTTGGGATCGCGCTTCGCCAGAAGCGGCGGCGCCAGATGGAATTCGAGCCGCAGGCTGCCGTCGAACGTGCTCTTCACGCGGTCGATGAACGAGGTGTCGGTGTAGAGCCGCGCCACCTCGTATTCGTCCTTGTAGGCCATCAGCTTGAACAGATAGCGCGCCACAGCCTCGGCAAGCCCGGTCAAGCCGGGCGCCTTCTCGGCTTCCGCCGCGCGCACCTTGTCGACCCACTTGCGATAGCGGCGGGCATAGCGCTTGCTCTGATAGGCGGCGAGGAAGGCCTCGCGCCGTTCGACCGTCTCGGCAAAGCTCTGCGACAGCTTGAGCGAATCTTGCAGGTCCTGCTTCGGCGTCACCAGCGCCTGCACGGCGGCGGGATCGATCGCCGCGCGCCGACCATAACTGAAAGCGGCGAGGTTCATCTTCACCGCCTCGCCATTCATCTCGATCGCCTTCTCGATCGCCTCCGCCGACAAAGGCAGCCCGCCAAGCTGATAGGCATAGCCCAGCATGAACATGTTGGCGCCGATCGAGTTGCCGAGCAGCGCCGTGGCAAGCCGGCTGGCGTCGACGAAGTGGCTGTTCTGCATGCCGGCAGCACCCGTAATGGCGCGCTTGAGCCGTTCGGTCGGCAGCGAGAAATTGGCATTGCGCGCGAAGTCGCCCGGCATGAATTCGGCCGTATTGGCGATGACGCGCGTATTGCCCTGCTTGATCGCGCCCAGCACCTTCTTGTTGCCGGCAACGACAATGTCGCCGCCGAGCACCAGATCGGCGCCCGCCGCCGCGATGCGAATGGCGTGGATCTCGTCCGGCGTATTGGCGATGCGGATATGGCTGTAGACCGCGCCGCCCTTCTGCGCGAGGCCGGCCATGTCGATGACGCCAACGCCTTTGCCTTCCAGATGCGCGGCCATGGCGACGACGGCGCCGATGGTGACGATGCCGGTGCCGCCGATACCCGTAACGATGATGCCGTAAGGATGATTGGTCTGCGGCAGCGCCGGTGCCGGCAACGGCTGCCAATCAGCCGGCTCGGCGACGCCCTCACCCTTCTTCAGCTTGGCGCCGTGCACCGTCACGAAGGACGGGCAGAAGCCGTTCACACAGGAGAAGTCCTTGTTGCAGCTCGACTGATCGATGGTGCGCTTGCGGCCCCATTCGGTGGCGAGCGGCTGCACTGAGACGCAGTTCGATTTCACGCCGCAATCACCGCAGCCTTCGCAGACGAGATCGTTGATGATCACCCGCTTGTCGGGATCGGGGAAGGTGCCGCGCTTGCGGCGGCGGCGCTTCTCGGCGGCGCAGGTCTGGTCATAGATCAGCACCGAGACACCCGGCACGGTGGTCAGGTCGCGCTGCACGGCGTCGAGCTCATCGCGGTGATGGATGGTCAGGCCGCGCGGCCACTCGGTGTTGTCCGGATACTTGCCCGGCTCGTCGGTGACGACGACGACCCGCTTGGCGCCTTCGGCGGCGACCTGCGCGGCGATCTGCGGCACGGTCAGCGTGCCGTCGTGATGCTGACCGCCGGTCATGGCGACCGCATCGTTGTAGAGGATCTTGTAGGTCATGTTCACGCCGGAGGCGATGGCGGCGCGAATGGCGAGATAGCCGGAGTGATTGTAGGTGCCGTCGCCGAGGTTCTGGAACACGTGCGATGTGTTGGAGAACGGCGCCTCGCCGATCCAGTTGGCGCCCTCGCCGCCCATCTGCGTGAAGCCGAGCGTCTTGCGGTCCATCCACTGCGACATGAAGTGACAGCCGATGCCGGCATAGGCGCGGCTGCCGTCCGGCACGCGGGTCGAGGTGTTGTGCGGACAGCCCGAGCAGAAATAGGGAATGCGCACGGCGACGTCGCCGGTCTCGGCCAGCGCGTGCTGCGCGCCCTTCAACCGCGCCACATGGGCGGCGATCTCATCGTTGGCGCCTATGTACTTGAGAATGCGGTCGCCAATGCAAATGGCGACGTCGTTCGGATCGAGCGCGCCTTTGACCGGGAACAGCCAGTTGCCCTGCTCGTCCTTCTTGCCGATGCAGACCGGCTGGTTGGCGGTGCCGTAAAGCTCCTCGCGCACCTGCACTTCGATCAGCGAGCGCTTCTCCTCGACCACGATGATCAGGTCGAGGCCTTGCGCGAAGTCCATCAATTCCTGGCGCGGGATCGGCCAGACGCAGCCGATCTTGAACAGGCGCACGCCAAGGTCGTTGCACTTCACCTCGTCGAGCCCAAGCTCGTCGAGCGCTTGGCGCACATCGAGATAGGCCTTACCCGTGGTGATGATACCGATCTTGGGCGCGCGGCCGCCGGTCGTAATGGTCTTGTTGAGCTTATTGGCGCGCACGAAGGCCAGCATGGCGTCGCGCTTGAAGTCGTGCAGGCGCGCTTCCTGGCCGAGGATGGTGTCGCCGAGGCGGATATTGAGGCCACCCTCCGGCATGACGAAGTCGGTCGGAATGACGATCCGCACGCGATCGAGAGCGCCATCGACCACACCAGTCGACTCCACCGTCTCGTGCATGCATTTGAGCGCCGTCCAGGTCGACGTGTAGCGCGACATGGCCCAGCCATAGAGCGCGTAGTCGATGATCTCCTGCACCCCGGCGGGGTTGAGGATCGGCATCATCACATCGACGAAATGGAATTCGGATTGGTGCGCCGTGGTCGAGGATTCGGCGGTGTG
This sequence comes from Pseudolabrys sp., assembly GCA_029255525.1. Classification (GTDB taxonomy): domain Bacteria; phylum Pseudomonadota; class Alphaproteobacteria; order Rhizobiales; family Xanthobacteraceae; genus Pseudolabrys. The sequence continues at coordinate 20,312 of JANLJK010000345.1, read as the reverse complement.
GTCGTCGCCCATCAAAGCGAGTACGCCGCCGTGTCTGGAAGTGCCCGCCATGTTGGCATGGCGGAAGACGTCGCCGGAGCGGTCGACGCCCGGGCCCTTGCCGTACCACATGCCGAAGACGCCATCGAACTTGCCCTCGCCGCGCAGCTCGGCCTGCTGCGTGCCCCACAGGGCGGTCGCGGCGAGCTCTTCGTTGAGCCCAGCCTGGAACTTGATGTCGGCTGAGGCGATCTGGCGCGCGGCGCGCATGAACTGCTGGTCGAGGCCGCCCAAGGGCGAGCCACGATAGCCCGTGACGAAGCCCGCGGTATTAAGCCCAGCGCGCCGGTCGCGCTCCTTCTGCATCAACGTCGCGCGGATAAGCGCGTGATAGCCGGTCACCAGAACATGGGTCTGGCTCAAATCATATTTGTCGTCGAGGCTGACGGGTCGAAGCGTCATCGGTGCCCTTTGGGTCGGCCCGCGGGGTTGGCAGTCGATACGGTGCCCGTGGCTCGATTCATATAGGCTTGCCGGGCCGGATGCAAAGCACTGGCAATGCAAATAAAAGCTGACACCTCAAAGGCCTGTGGTCAATTTCGTTCTCGGACAGGTCCCTGGAACGAAATTTCATAGCGTGACCGCCACGCGCATTTTGGCGCAATGCAACGGATCAAAACGCCGCCACTGGCGGATTGGTCAACGCTCCAGCGCCCTGTACAAAGGTCGCGCCTGCCGGATCCTGAGATCCTCCAATCCTCCCCTCGATCGAAACCAAATCCTCCAGGGTCGTTGCCTTCGTGGCGCTGATCGTCATGTTGATGTCGTCGTCCTGATCATCGGCCTTCTGGTCCTGCGCCGGCGCGGCCACGGCTGGGAGGCCTTCGCCTAACCCCTCTGGCGAAATTTGGTTTCACGTGCAATTATCTGCCGCAAAGGCGCCCCACCGAGAGAGGCTGCCGTCAGGGAAGGAAACCGCACATGATCATCGACCGCCGTACATTTCTCGCCGGCACCGCCGCCGCGCTCGCCGCGCCAGCCGCTTTGGCCCAGACCTATCCGAGCCGCCCCGTCCATCTGATCGTGCCGTATCCGGCCGGCGGCGGCACCGACTTCTTCGCCCGCCTGGTGGCGACGCCGATGAGCCAGACGCTCGGCCAGCAGATCGTGATCGAGAACCGCCCCGGCGCCGGCACCAATATCGGCGCGGAAGCTGTCGCCCGCGCGCCGGCCGACGGCTACATGTTCCTGCTCGGCGACACCGCGACCTACGCTGCCAACAAGAGCCTCTACTCCAAGCTCAATTACGACTCCGAGAAGGACTTCGCCCCGGTCTCGCTCACCGGCCGTTTCGCCGTCGTGCTCCTGGTCAACACCGACAAGCTGAAGGTCGGCTCGGTGAAGGAGCTGATCGCGGAAGCCAAGAAGGCGCCCGGCAAGATCGACTATGCCTCCGTCGGCGTCGGCTCGCCGTTCCATCTCGCGGCCGAGCTGTTCGCGCAATCCGCCGGCATCAAGCTCAACCATGTGCCCTATCGCGGCGCGGCGCCGGCGATCCAGGATCTCGTCGGCGGGCAGATCGGCATGATGTTCATCGACTTCGCCACCGCGCGCGGCCAGCTCAACAACAAGCAGATCAAGGCGATCGCGGTCGCCTCGCCCGGTGAGTTCTATGGCTTGCCCGGCGTGCCGCCGGTGTCCAAGGACGTGCCGGGCTACGAGGCCTGGGCGTGGCAGGGCTTCGTGCTGCCGGCCAAAACGCCGGCTGACATCGTCGCCAAGCTGCACGATGCCTATGCCAAGGCGGTCAGCGATCCCGAGATCAAGCAGAAGCTGATCGGCGCCGGCATCGATCCGTTGCAATCGACGCCCGCTGAGATGGCCGCCTACATGAAGGCCGAGAGCGCCAAGTGGGAGAAGGTCATCAAGACCGCCAACATCAAGGTGGAGTGAGCCCGTTCAATCGCGCGGCGGGCTGATGAGCCGCACGCCGCCGAGAATGGCGAGCGCGACAAAGGCCGGCAGCAGGAAGAACCACGTGCCGTCCGCGGCCATCGCCGCGGCGGCCGCCCAGCTGATCGACGAGAAGGCTTCCGCAAAGGTCGCGATGCGCGACGAGGTCTGTCGGCGGCGGAACTGGCTGCGCTTGGCCTGCACCCGGAAGGCAAGCTGGATCAAAGTCGACGACGCCGACGCGATCAGGATGCCCAGCGCGAGGATGACGCTGGCGCGCACGGAATCGAGCGCGAGCAAGAGAGCCATCGGCGCGAAGATCATGGCGACCATGCCGATGACCGCCTCGATCTTGGCGAGCAGAATACTGCGCGGCGCGATCGGCGCCGACATCACGAAATCGGGCGCGTCTTCGGCCGAGATGGTCAGCCAGGCGAGACCGCCGGCCAACTGACCCGCCGCCATGACAATGACCGGAATGATGATGACGAAGGCCTCGTTGCCGTCGCCGAAGGTGATCCACAACAGAAGCGCCGGCGGCAGCAGATAGAGCACCTGCATCAAGGTCTGCGATACCAGCCAGGGATCGCGGCGCAGCAGCATCCATTCCTTGCGGCGCAGCGCCCGTCGCTGGCTCGCCGCGCGGAAACGCGAGCGTTGCCGCTGGCGGACCGCGCCACTCGAAACACCGGCCGCGGCCAGCGCATGATCGCCGAAGCGGCGCGAGAACAGCACAATCGTGCCGATCAAGATCGCGGCGCTCGCCGCCATCACTGCGATGAGCGCAACAGGATCGCCGAGCACCGCGCGCGCCGGCCACCAGAAGGCGGTGCCGAGCCCCGGCGCATGCGCGACCACCCATTCCGATTGCAGCGCCGCGAAGCGTGACAGACTGCCGGAGGAGAAGATCGCCGCCACCTGCAGGGCGATGACAAAGGCGGCGCCGATCACCGCCGCCAGAATTTGCGCGATCAACCGCGTGCGTTTGGCGCCGACGAGACGAAACAAGGCGATGGTCAGCGCCAGCGCCACTGCCGTGGCGACAGCCCCCATGCCGGCGACGACGCCGAAAGCGCCCAGCCATCGCACCCCACCACGATAGGCCAGCACGTCGACGAAGGGCGCCGCCAGCAACACGGCGAGCAGCACCGTGGAGACCGCGATGCGCGCCATGCGCACGGCAAACACCTTGCGCGTCGACACCGGCGAGGTAAGGATCAATTCGAGGTCGGAACGGGCATAGAAGGCCCGCGTTACCGATTCCATCGCCTGCGACAAGAGCAGCGACCACGACACGATCAGCGTGCCGGTCAACGCAATCAAGACCGGCACGTCGGCGGATAGATTGACGTCGGCGTAACGCGACACGAACCAGTTGGCGAAGAAGTGCATCGCCACGGCGAAGACCGCGAGCGCGATGATGACGTTGATGGCACGCCGGCGGCGGCCCGCCGTCATCAGCGCCAAGCCGTCCCGCCACGATAGGCGCAGCTCGTGCGCCGCGAGCCAGGCGATGGAGCCGGCCTGGCTCACGCCGCCTCCGTCGCAACCAGCGTGAGGAATGTGTCTTCCAAGGTGCCGGATTGCCCGGTCTGCCGGTGCAGTTCCTTCAAAGTGCCCTCGGCGATCAGCCGGCCGCGAGCGATGATGCCGATGCGGTCAGCCATACGCTCGGCCACATCGAGGATATGCGTGGTCATGATGACGGTGTTGCCGGCGCGCACCCGCTTATGCAGCACCGTCTTCACCTGCCGCGCCGAGGCGGCGTCCAGCCCGGTCAAAGGCTCGTCGAGGATGATGAGCTTGGGCTCGTGCACCAGCGCACCGGCCAGCGCCACCTTCTGCCGCATGCCCTTGGAGAAGCCCTCGCAACGCTCATGCGCATGCGGCATCAGGCCCAGGATGTCGAGCAGTTCGCGCGCCTGCGCTTCGGCCAAGCGCGGGTCCATACGCCAAAGACCGCCGACGAATTCGAGATATTCGAACGGCGTCAGCTTGTCGTAGATCATCGACTCGTCCGACACCCAGGCCGTCACCTGCTTGGCCGCGATCGGATCGGCCAGCGCGTCGATGCCGTCGAGGACGATGCTGCCGGCATCCGGCCGCAGCAGCCCGGTGACCATGCGCAAGGTCGTGGTCTTGCCGGCGCCGTTCGGTCCGACCAGCGCGTAGAACTCGCCGCCATAGACGGTGAGATCGAGGCCGTCGACCGCGGGCCGGTCGAAGGTCTTTCGCAGGCCCCGCAGCGCGAGGGCAATGGTGGACAATCGCATGAGGGACCGCACCAGGGGCACAAAGACCGCTCTGTAGCGCAGGAGTCATTGCTGCTGCGTAAACCGTAAAGATCGTTGGCAACCCGTTAAGCTTGCTGATGCGTTACAGCTGGAACTTTGCCGATCACGCGCGCGGCAATATCGCGCGGGTCGCCGAGCTCGTCGCGCTCGGTGATCGCTTCGTCATCACCGGCTCGGATCCCTCCCCTGAAAGGGGAGGGTCCGGCGCGCAGCGCCGGGGGTGGGGTCACTGCGCAATCATAAACAAACCCCACCCGGCTCGCTTCGCTCGCCACCCTCCCCGCAAGCGGGGAGGGATAAAAGAGTTCACCCCCACTTCCAGAAATCCTTGCCCTCCGCGCGCATGAACTTCGCCAGCACCATCTTGTGCACCTCGGACGCGCCGTCGACGAGACGTGCCGAACGGGCGTAGCGGTAGAGCCATTCCAGGATCGTATCCTTGGAATAGCCACGCGCGCCATTGAGCTGGATGGCAACGTCAGCCGCGTTGTGCAGCGTGTCTGCGACCTGAATCTTGGCCATCGATACTTCTTTACGCGCGCGCGAACCCTGCTCCAGCCTCCACGCCGCGTGCATGGTGAGCAGGCGGCCGATCTGGATCTGGTGCGCGACCTCGCCAAGCTTGATCTGGATCGACTCGCGGTCGGCAAGCTTGATACCGAAGCCCTCGCGCTTTTCGACGTATTCCTGCGCGATCTCCATGCAGCGTTTCGAGAAGCCGAGCCAGCGCATGCAATGCGTCAGCCGCGCCGGGCCGAGGCGGATCTGCGTCGCCTTGAGGCCGTCGCCTTCGGTCATCAGCACGTTCTCAAACGGGATTTCGAGGCCGTCGAATTCCAGCTCGCAGTGGCCGCCGTGCTCCTCCGGCCCCATGATCGGGATGCGGCGCACGATGCGCCAGCCCGGCTGGTCCTTGTGATAGAGGAAGGCGGTGAGGCCACGGCGCGAGTCGTCCGACGTGCGCGCCATCAGGATGAAGTGCGCCGCGCCCTCGGCGCCGGTGATGAACCATTTGCGGCCGCGCACGACGTAGCGGTTGTTCTTCTTTTCGGCGCGGGTGAGCATCATGCCGGGGTCGGAGCCGGAGCCGGGATGCGGCTCGGTCATGACGAAAGCCGAACGCACTTTGCCCTCGACGATGGGGCGCAGCCATTTTTCCTTCTGCGCCGGCGTGCCCACTTTGGCGATCAGGTTCATGTTGCCGTCGTCCGGCGCCATGCAGTGGATGGCGAGCGGCCCGAAGATCGAGCGCGCGGCCTCCTCGTAGATCGCCGGCCAGGCGCCGACGGGGAGCCCCATACCGCCATATTCCTTCGGGCTCTGCGGCGCCCACAGGCCGGCGGCCTTGGCCTTGGCCCGCACCGGATCGAGACGATCGTGCGGGATGTTCTCGTAGTCGGTGAAGTTTTCCGGGTCGGATTCCAGCGGAATCACGTGTTCTTCGATGAAAGCACGAACACGAAGACGTATGTCCTCGATCTCAGGAGCGAGCGTAAAATCCATGAGTGTTTCCCCTCGGTTTTTCCCCGTCACCGTCAGGAGACCGCCGAAGATGGTCCTGGAAGGGCGACGGCCAATGACTCAGTGGCTGTCATCCTTCGAGGCTCGCGCGTTCCGCGCTCACACCTCAGGATGACGGATCGACTATCCTTTGAGTTGCACGACTTGCCCGCCATCGACGACGATGGTGGTGCCGGTGATGTAACGGCCCGCGTCCGACGTCAGCAGCAACAACGCGCCGTCGAGATCGCCGGCCTCGCCGAAGCGGCCCATCGGAATGTCGCGCTTCATCGCCGCACCGGCTTCGCTTTCGAGATATTTGTCATTGATTTCGGTGACGAACCAGCCCGGCGCGATGGCATTGACGCGCACGCCCTTGAAGGCGAGTTCGATCGCCAGCGCCTTGGTCGTCTGCACGACGGCGGCCTTGGCGACAGCATAGGCTGCGGTGCCCTTGGCGACGCCAAAGCCGAGCACGGACGCAATGTTGACGATGGTGCCCGGCTTCTTGGCCGCGATCATGCGGCGCGCGGCTTCCTGCGCCCAGAAGAACACCGCATCGAGATCGACCGAGAGGACGCGGCGCCATTCCTCGGCGCTCACATCGATCGCGCGCACCGGCTGCTGCGCGACGCCGGCATTGTTGACGAGGACGGTGACGGTGCCGAAGGCGGCCTCCGCTTCGTCGAAGGCCCGCACTATGGCGGCACGGTCGGTGACGTCGGCTTCGATCGCGACGGCGCGGCCGCCTTTGCCTTCGATCTCGCTCTTGAGCGCGCTCAGCCTGTCGGCGCGCCGGGCCACCAGCGCCACCGCCGCGCCGTTGTCGGCCAGAGCCTTAGCGAACTGGATACCGAGGCCGCTGGAGGCGCCGGTCACCAGCGCCACGCGGTCCTTGAGGCTGAAGAGGTCAGAAGCTTTCATGAGAGGCCTCTCTTATCCCTCCCCCAACGGGGGAGGGTGGTCGGCGAAGCCGACCGGGTGGGGGCATTCGCCAGTTCCTGGTCGATTGCTTCCAACACACCATGAAGGTTCTTGTCTACATCGTTATTCTAGAACCTAAGGACCTTGAATCCATCCCGCATAAAATGCGCATCACGTCTGCCGTCCCTCCCTGCATGATCGTCGAAATTGTGCTGACCACCGTCGACTTCGATGATGAGACGCTTCCGCAGACAAATGAAATCAACAATATATCCATCGCGTGGCGCTTGCCGGCGGAAATGATAGCCACGCGACTTCCATGAGCGCAGATGCACCCATAGCTTCACCTCCTGCGACGTCATTTCTTTACGCAGTTCACGCGCCCGAGCGTTGGCCATAAGCCACTCCACCCGGCTGGCCTACGGCCAGCCACCCTCCCCTTTCAGGGGAGGGAAAAGAAAGGATCGGCCCATAAAGCGCATGCAGGAGGGCGCTAGCAAGCCCCGGCACGATGGTGCGGCGCACGAGCTTGCGTTAAGTTGCAAGGATGACGGACACAAGCGCAAAGGACGAAGACTTGTTGCGGCGGACCTTCGCTGTCGCCAAACGCGCGCAAAAGAATGGCATGCATCCCTTCGGCGCGCTGCTCGCGGATGCGAACGGCGAAGTGCTGGCCGAACAGGGCAATGGCTACATGCCGGATCGCGACATGACCGGCCATGCCGAGCGGCTGCTCGCCACCTGGGCCTCCAAGCGCTACCGGCCCGAACAGCTCGCGGGCTGCACCATGTATATGTCGGCCGAGCCCTGTGCGATGTGCGCCGGCGCGATCTATTGGGCCGGCATCGGTCGCGTCGTCTACGGCCTCTCGGAAAAGCGCATGAAGGACATCACGGGCAACCATCCCGAGAATCCGACGCTCGATCTACCCTGCCGCACGGTGTTCGCCGCCGGCCAGCGGCCGACCGCGATCATTGGCCCCCTGCTGGAAGACGAGGCGGCCGCGCTGCACGACGGCGCCTGGGATTGACCCAGACCGGCGTGGATCGGCTACACTCGGTCCATGTCACACGATCATCATCACGACCACGATCACGAGCACTCCGAGCTCACGGAAACCCAGTTGCGCGTGCGCGCGCTGGAAACGGTGCTCACCGAGAAGGGCTATGTCGATCCGGCTGCGCTCGACGTTCTGATCGAGACCTATGAAAAGAAGGTCGGCCCGCGCAACGGCGCGCGCGTCGTCGCCAAGGCCTGGGCCGATCCGGCTTACCGCGCGCGGCTCCTCAAGGACGGCACGCCGGCGATCGGCGAGGTCGGCTATGCCGGGCGCCAGGGCGAGCACATCGTCGTGGTGGAGAACACACCGCAGCGGCACAACATGGTCGTGTGCACCTTGTGCTCTTGTTATCCGTGGCCGGTGCTCGGTCTGCCGCCGGTCTGGTACAAATCGGCGCCCTATCGCTCGCGCGCCGTCAGCGATCCGCGCGGCGTGCTCAAGGATTTCGGCGTGACGCTGCCGCAGGACACCGAGATCCGCGTCTGGGATTCCACCGCCGAGATCCGTTATCTCGTGCTGCCGATGCGACCCGCCGGCACCGAAGGTTGGAGCGAGGAGAAGCTCGCCGCGTTGGTCACGCGCGACTCGATGATCGGCACCGGCCTGGCGAAGCGGCCGGAGGATCTCACGTGAACGGCGGCCAGGACCTCGGCGGCATGGACGGCTTCGGCCCGGTCGTGCCGGAGCCGAACGAGCCGCCTTTCCACGCCGCGTGGGAGCGCCGCGCTTTCGCGCTGACGCTCGCGATGGCGATGCCGGGCGGCTGGAACCTCGACATGTCGCGTTTCGCTCGTGAGAACCGGCCGCCGCACGACTATCTGTCGATGAGCTATTATCAGATCTGGCTCGCCGGCCTCGACGTGCTGATGAAGGAGCGCGGGCTGGTGGCCGAGGACGAGATCGCCGCCGGCCATTCGCTGCATCCGCCGAAGCCGGTGAAGCGCATCCTCTCGGCGGCCGATGTCGCGCAGACCTTGCATCGCGGCGGCCCGACCGAGCGCGAGACGAATACACAGGCCGCGTTCAAGGCAGGCGACACAGTGCGCGCCAAGTCGATGCATCCGCTCGGCCACACGCGGCTGCCGCGTTATGTGCGCGGTCATGTCGGCACCATCGAAGCCGTGCGCGGCTGCCATGTCTTTCCCGACAGCAATGCGGCAGGCCTCGGCGAGAACCCGCAGTGGCTCTACACCGTGCGCTTCGACGGCCGCGACTTGTGGGGCGCCGACGGCGATCCGACACTCACCGTGTCGGTCGACGCCTGGGAGCCCTATCTGGAGAAAGCATGATCGACCAGCAAGCCGCGCGCCGCGCCACGCAAGAAGTGCCGAGCATTCCGCGCGACGCGGACGGACCCGTGTTCCGCGAGCCGTGGGAGGCGCAGGCCTTCGCCATGACGCTGGCATTGCACGAGCGCGGCGTCTTCACCTGGCCGGAATGGGCGACAGCGCTCAGCGTCGAGATCAAACGCGCGCAAGGCGCCGGCGATCCCGACACCGGCGAAACCTATTATCTGCATTGGCTCGCCGCGCTGGAACGGCTGGTCTCCCAGAAAGGCGTGGCGTCGATGGACACGCTCGCCCGCTATCGCGACGCCTGGGACCATGCCTGCGATCGCACGCCGCACGGCCAGCCGATCGAATTGCGTACGGACGACTTCCGTTAAATTCCCACCATCCGTTCGCTGATCATATAGCCGGTCAGCAGCGCGACGCCGAAGACGATGATCGCGATCGAAGCGGCCGTCTCCAGGCCGCGGATCATGAGCATGCCGGCGCCCGACTTGGCCTTCGCTAAGCGGCCAGCGAAGTGGCGCGCGCCGACGGCGACCATGGCGATCGCGGTGACGGTGATGGCGGTGCCGATGCCCATCACAAAAGTCGAAGCGACGCCGATCCAGAAAATGCCCTGCGCCAGCGCAAACACCTGCACGATGATGGCGCCCGAGCACGGACGCAAACCCACCGCGAACACGGCGGCCAAGCCGCGGCGCAGCCAATGCTGGCCGACCAATTCCTGCGGCTCCGGCGCGTGCGCATGCCCCCAGGCGGACGCTTCGTCTTCATGATCGTGGTCGTGATGGCCGTGACCATGCGAATGACCGTGATCATGTGCATGTCCGTGCGCATGGCCATGAGCGTGATCGTGCGCGTGATCGTGCGCGTGGTCATGCGCATGGTGCTCGTGTTTCTCCGCCCGCCACA
>JANLJK010000345.1:0-10298 GCA_029255525.1 Pseudolabrys sp. | reverse complement strand
GCGTGATCGTGCGCGTGGTCATGCGCATGGTGCTCGTGTTTCTCCGCCCGCCACAGCCGCAGGAAGGCGCGACCCTTCACCCACAAGAGCCGCACCCCAATCAGAATGATCAACGCATAGCTCACCATCTCGATGATGCGCACGGTGTCGCCCATCATCTTGGCGGTGGCGCCCAAGAGCACCGCGGCGATGCCGACCAGCGCCACGGCGGTGATCGCCTGCAGGATGGCCGAGGCGAAGGACAGCACCACACCGCGCTTCCAGGTCTCGTCATTGGCGACGAGGTAAGACGAGATCACCGCCTTGCCATGGCCGGGTCCGGCAGCGTGGAAGATGCCGTAGAGGAACGACAGGCCCATCAAAGTATAGGCCGCGGTGCCGTCGGTCTTGGACGCGCGGATGAGCCCGGAGAACTGGCGATAGAACTCTGCCTGCTTGGCGAGGATCCAGCCGGTGAAACCGCCGACCTCGACCGGCGCCGCGCCGCGGCCGGCGCCGAAAGGCTGCGCCAGCGCGGCGTCAAACGCCGCAGCGACCAAGAGGACGACAACAAGAGACAGCGCAACGCGCGCCCAAGGCGAATATCGTGCAGGACAGGCCATCGTGAACTTCCCCTCGCCGCCCCGCGAAGTGTCTCAACGCATCAAGGACAATGCACCAGGATCTTGCTGGAGAACTGCGCACCCCAGGCCATGCTGAGGTTCGGCTGGTCGGCGGGAATTTCGCTGAGCTTCTTACCTTCTTCGTAGGTCATCTCGCGCGGCAACACCACATCGAGCTTGCAAGCCGGTGCACCCGCGAGCGTCGCCGGCTTATCCTTGGCGAAGGAGAAATCGACGAAGATGGTCGGGTCGTAGATATCGACCTTCAACTCCTTGGCCTTGACCGGCGTCTTCAGCGGCAAGGTGAAATTCAGAATCAACACGGCGTCCTGGAAGTCGAGCCAGTAGTCAGGCGCCGGATCAGCGAACTCGGCCTTCTTGCCGTCGGCCGTCACGTAAGTGAAGAAGTCGTACTCCTTCAGCGACTCGACATTCACCTTGGCGAGCGCGGCGAGCTCTTCGCGCGTGAACTTGCCCTTCTCCTTGCTCTCCAGGCCCTGCGTGGCAAAGGCCGAGAACATGTCGTCGAAGGCCCATTTCTGCTTCACGCCGGTCAGGCTGCCGTCGGCGCCATAGACCAGTTCGGTGTGCATAGTGACCCAGACATGCGGATGCGCCTGCGCCGCCGTTGTGACGCCAAAGGCCGCACTGATCACGGCCACCAAGCAGAAAAGACGTTTCAGCATACGCGCTCTTACCCCCTCAAAAGCGCGCCGACTATAGAACACTCTGAGGCGAATTGGAGGCAGAGCCTCACACCACCGCGTCGGACGCGAGCACGCAACGCCCGGAATTGGTGAGCTCTACCTGCAAGGTACAGTGGCCGATATCGAACTTATGGTGCAGTTCGTCGGCGACCCGGTGCAGGAAGTCGTCACCGGGGTGGCCGGCGGGCGTCACAATGTGACAGGTCAGCGCGTTCTCGGTCGTGCTCATGGCCCAGATGTGCAGGTCGTGCAGTTCCGCCACGCCCGGCAGCCCCTCCAGATACCGTTGCACGGCGGCGGGGTCGATCTCGCGCGGGGCGGCATTCAGCGACAAGCGCACGGACTCGCGCAGCAGATTCCAGGTGCCGACCAGGATGACGGCTGAGATGAGCAGGCTCACGGCCGGGTCGAGCCATTGCCAGCCGGTGAAGCGGATGCCGAGTGCGGCGACGATCACGGCGACCGAGACGCCGGCATCCGCCATCATGTGCAGGAAGGCGCCGTGCATGTTGAGGTCGGACTTGCTGCCGCGGCTCAAGAGCCACGCCGAAAAGCCATTCACCACCACGCCAAGCACGGCGAGCGCGACCACAGTACCGCTCGCCACTTCCTCCGGACGGTTGAAGCGCTGCACGGCTTCCCAGGAGATGGCGCCGACCGCCACCAGCAGAAGAATGGCGTTGGCCAGCGCCGCGAGAATGGACGCGCCATGCATGCGATAGGTGTAGCGCGCGCTCGGCTGCCAGCCGGCGATCGCCACCGCGCCCCAGGCGAGCAGCAGGCCCATCACGTCGCTGAGATTGTGTCCGGCGTCGGCCAAGAGCGCGAGCGAGTTGGCGTAGAGGCCGAAGATCACCTGACCGATGACAAGCGCGACATTCAATGCGGTCGCGATGGCGAAGGTCGGGCCGAAATCCTTCGGCGCGTGGTCGTGATGGTGATGGCTATGGTCGTGCACGGAGCGGCTCTTTCGTTACGGCCGCAACCTAACAATTGGCAAAGTGAATACTAGAACACTCAGATCCGCGGGCGTGGCTCGCGTATTTGTGCCCTCTCCCACGAGGGGAGAGGGCACACGCGACATCTGCCGCATTCGGTCAACTACACCCCCGCCGCCCCGCCGTCGGCGCGCGGGTCATGGCCGCCTTCGAATGTGCCGTCGGGATGCAGCACCACCGCGCCGGCATGGCCCATCGTGTCGGAATAAGGTTCATCGAGCACCGACACGTCGTGGCCGGCGGACATCAACCGGTCGACGGCATTCCCATCGAAGCGGCTCTCCAGCCGCAGATTGGTATGCGTCGAGCCCCAGGTGCGACCCAACAACCAGCGCGGCGCGTCGAGCGCCTGATCGAGCGGCTGACGGAATGTGACGTGGCGCGTGAACACTGCCGCCTGGCTCTGCGGCTGACCGTCGCCGCCCATCGTGCCATAGGCCATCACGCGGCCGTCTTTCAGCGCAGCCATCGCAGGGTTGAGCGTGTGGAACGGGCGGCGGCCCGGCGCCAGCGCGTTCACCGCGCCGGGTTCGAGCGAGAAGCTGGAGCCACGGTTCTGCATCAACACACCGGTCGACGGCAGCACGCAGCCGGAACCGAACTCCCAGTAGATCGACTGGATGTAGGAGACGACAAGCCCCGATGAATCCGCCGCGCCCATCCAGATCGTATCGCCGCGCGCCGAAGGATCGGGCCACGCTGCCGCTTTGCGTGGATCGATCTTCGCCGCCTCACCGTCGAGGAAAGCGGCGGCGAGGAAACGGTTGAGATCGCCGTCGATACGATCGGGGTCGGTGATGACACGGTCGCGCACGCGGAAGGCGCGCTTTGTGGCCTCGACGATGCCGTGAATATGCTCGAACGTCTCGGCCTTCTCGACGCGCAAACGCGCGAACAATGCGAGGATGATGAGCGAGGCGAGGCCCTGCGTCGGCGGCGGCGCATTATAGAGCGTGTGGTCGCCGGCCTGAACGCTGAGCGGCTCTTCGACGATGGCGCGATAGGCTTCGAGATCGGCGCGCGTCACCGGCGAACCGATGCGCTCCAAATCGCCGGCAATCTCGCGGCCGACATCGCCGCGGTAGAAGTCATCAAGGCCAACATGCGCGAGATGATCGAGCGTCGCGGCGAAGGCGCTCTGCGTCAGCTTGGCGCCGACATCGGGCGCCTTGCCGTCGACGAGGAAGGCCTTGGCGAAGCCGGGCACCTTTTCCAGCTCGCCGAGCTTCTCTTTGGTCAACTGCGCCTGGCTGCGCGTGACGACGTAGCCTTCGCGCGCGTGCTTGATCGCGCCGTCGAGCAAGAGATCGAGCGGCATCTTGCCGCCATTCGCCCTGGCCGCTTCCTGCGCCAGCAGCCAGCCGGCAATGGCGCCGGGCACCGTGAGCGCGGCATGCGGACCGCGCGACGGGATCGCGTCGTGGCCCGCGTCGCGATAGAAACGCACCGTCGCCTTGGCGCCGGCGCGGCCCGCGCCCATCAGCGCGCGCACGCGGCCGGACGGCTCGCGGATCAGCCAGAAGCCGTCGCCGCCGATATGATTCATGTGCGGATAGACGGCGGCGATCGACGCCGCCATGGCGATCATCGCCTCGATGGCGTTGCCGCCTTCGGCCAGGATGGCGCGGCCGTCTTCGACAGCAGCGGCGTGCGGCGCGCAGACGACGCCGCGACGATGACCGGCAGTGTGGAGAGTCACGTTGTTTCTTTCCTATCGTCCCGGCCGAACGAAGTGAGGGCCGGGACCCATACTCCGCAGCCTATCGATGGCGCACGGCGTATGAGTCCCCGCCTTCGCGGGGACGACAGAAACGCGCTAAGCCGCGACATCATTCAACCCACGCTTCTTCAACAGCGCATCCACCGCCGGCAGGCGGCCGCGGAACGCCTTATAGGCCTCGGCCGGATCGCGCAGGTTGCCGGCGCTGTAGATGAAGTCGCGCAGACGCTGCGCCGTCGCCGGATCAAAGGCATTGCCGGTTTCCTCGAACGCCTCGAAGGCGTCGGCATCTAACACTTCCGACCACATATACGAGTAATAGCCGGCGGCGTAGCCGCCCGCGAACAAATGCCCGAAATGCGGCAACCGGTGCCGCATCACGATCTCGGCCGGCATGTGGATGCGGTCGAGGCTCTGCCGCTCGAAAGCATCGACATCGAGCGGCGCCGTATCCTTGCGCGCATGGATGTCGAGATCGACCAGCGCCGACGACGTGAACTCCACCGTCGCAAAGCCCTGGCCGTAATTGCGTGTCTCCAAGAGCCGATCGAGCAAGGCCTTCGGCATCGGCTCATTCGTGCGCGCGTGGCGGGCGTATTTCTGCAGGATCTCCGGCACCTCCAGCCAGTGCTCGTAGAGTTGCGACGGCAATTCGACGAAGTCGCTCGGCACCGACGTGCCGGACAGAAGCGGATAGGTCACGTCCGACAACATGCCGTGCAAGCCATGGCCGAACTCGTGAAACAAAGTGCGCGCGTCGTCGAACGACAGCAGCGCCGGCTCGCCCGCCGCGGGCTTAGAGAAGTTGCACACATTGAGCACGATCGGCCGCGTGTCGCCGATGAGCTTTTCCTGGTCACGCAGCGAGGTCATCCAGGCGCCGGAATGCTTGGACGAGCGCGTGAAATAATCGCCGATGAACAACGCGACATGGGCACCACTCTGGTCCTTCACGTCCCAGGCGCGGGCATCCGGGTGATAAAGCGGGACGTTTGCCGGCGAGAAAGTGAGCCCGAACAGCCGCGTCGCCGTCTCGAAGGCGGCTTCGATCATCTTGTCGAGCTGGAAGTACGGCTTGATCTCGGCTTCGTCGAGATCGTATCGCGCTTTACGCAGACGCTCGGCGTAATAGCGCCAGTCATGCGGCGCCAGCGCGAAATTGCCGCCCTCGCTCGCGATCATCTCCTGCAGCGCGTCGCGTTCGGCCAACGCCTTGGCGCGCGCGCGGCCCCAGACCTCGTTGAGCAGTTGGCGCGCGGCGGCCGGCGTCTTCGCCATCTGGTCGTCGAGCCGGTAGTCGGCGAAGGTTGCGAAGCCCAAGAGCCGCGCGCGCTCGCCGCGCAGGGCCACCATTTCGGCGATGAGCTTGCGGTTATCGGTCGCGCCGCCGTTCTCGCCACGGCTGATCCAGGCCTGGAACACCTTCTCGCGCAAATCCCTGCGCGAGGAGAACTGCAGGAAGCTTTCGCAGGAGGAGCGGGCCAGCGTGATGGCGTATTTGCCCTTGTGGCCGCGCTCTTGCGCCGCCGCGCGCGCATTGTCGCGAGCGAAATCCGGCAGACCGGCGAGATCGCCCTCCTCCAGGATCAGCGCATAGGCCTTCTCGTCAGCGAGCACGTTCTGGCCGAACTGGGTGCCGAGCGTGGCAAGCTGCTCGTTGATGGTGGCAAGACGGTCCTGCGCGGGCTTCTCAAGGCCGGCGCCGGCGCGCACGAAGCGGGTGTTGTAGCGGTCGAGCACGCGGGCCTGCTCGGGTGACAGGCCGAGCGTGGCGCGGCGCGCATAGAGATCGGCGATACGCTTGAACAAAGGCGAGTTGAGATAGAGCGCGTTCGAATGGCGGGCGAGCAGCGGAGAGATGTCGCGCTCGACCTCTTCGAGGGCATCCGACGTATCGGCGCCGGCCAGCACGAAGAAGACATTGGAGACCTTGTCCAGGTCGCGGCCGCTCTTCTCCAGCGCCTCGATGGTGTTCTCGAAGGTCGGCGCGGCGCTCTGGCCGGCGATGGCGTCGATTTCGGCACTGTGCGCGGCGAGCGCCCGGTCGAAGGCCGGGCGGAAATGCTCAGGTCTGATCGTGGCGAAATCGGGCAGACCAAAAGCGGCGGTCCAATCGGCGAGCAGCGGATTTTGCGAGGCGTTTTGGGTCATCCGCCCTATCTACGGGCGTAGGCTCAGCCGCGCAACGCCCTGAGCGCATTGAAGATGACCGCGACGTCGATGACTTCCTGGAGCAGCGCGCCCTGGACCGGCGCGAGCCAGCCCGCCGCCGCGGCCAGCATGGCGAGGACCGACAGGCCCATGCCGGCGGCAACGCTTTCGAGCGCGATGCGGCGCGAGCGGCGCGCGATTTTGATGGCGGGCAGGATGCGGTCGAGCTGGTCGACGAGAAGCACCACGTCGGCCGCTTCAGCGGAAGCGGCTGCACCTTTTGCACCCATTGCGACGCCGACATCGGCTGCTGCGAGCGCGGGGGCATCGTTCACCCCGTCACCGATCATCATCACCGGACCGTTCTTGCGCTCCGACAACACCACCAGGATCTTCTGGTCGGGTGTCAGTTCCGAGCGCACGGAGTCGAGCGAGAGGCCGGCGGTGATGAAACGCGCCACATCGCGACGATCGCCCGTCGCAAGAACGATTCGCTCAAGCCCCAGCGCCCGCAGCGCAGAGAGAAGCTGCTCGGTGCCGGCGCGCAGCGCGTCGGCCAGCATGACGACGCCGGCGAGCTTGCCGTCGACGGCGACCGCCACCGCCATCGCGCCGGGCGGCCGGTCGCGCGGCAGCAAAGCGTAGCCGTCGCCGGCGATCTTGGCGTCGACAAAATGCAGGCCGCCGACGATGACGTCGTGGCCTTCGAGCCGGCCAGCGAGCCCTTCGCCGGGCGTCTCGACCACGTCGCCCGGCACTGCCAGGGTCAGACCGCGCCGGTGCGCCTCGGCAACGATGGTCTCACCGACGATGTGCTTGGAGGCTTGGTCGAGCGAAGCCGCCAGGCGGAGGAGTTCATCCTCGCTAACGCCGGCGGCGGTCTTCATGGTGACGATGCGGGCCTGGCCGACGGTGAGCGTGCCGGTCTTGTCGATCACCAGGGCGCGTACCCGCGCCAGGTTCTCGATCGCCTTACCGCCCTTGATGAGAATGCCGAGCTTGGCCGCGCGCGAGAGCCCGGAGACCAGCGCCACCGGCACCGCCAGGATCAGCGGACAGGGCGTCGCCACCACCAGCACCGCCACCGCACGGATCGGATCGCCGCTGATCCACCAGGCCGCCGCCGCGAGCGCTATCGTGACGGCGAGGAACACAATCGCGTAGCGGTCGGCGAGCCTCGCCATCGGCGCGCGGACGCGTTGTGCCGCCTCCACCAGACGCACCACGCCGGCATAGGTGCTCTCTGCCGCGCGGTGCTCGGCCTTCAGATCGAACGCATCACCGACGTTAGTGACCCCACTGAGCACCGCTTGGCCGGCCTTGAAAGTGACTGGCAGCGATTCACCGGTCAGCGCCGACTGGTCGAGCACCGCGACGCCCTCGGCCACCGTACCGTCGACCGGCAGCACGTCGCCGCGGCGGATCAGCAGCCAATCGCCCGGCAGGATGACGTCGAGCGGCACTTCTTCCAGCCGGCCGTCGCGGTGGCGCATGGCCGAGCGCGGCACGCGCGACAGCAGCGCCGTCATGTCGTGGCGCGCGCGGCGCTCGGCATAGCCCTCGAGGAACTGCCCGCCAGCATACATCAACGCAATAATGGCGGCAGCGAGTTCCTCGCCGACGAGGAGCGCCGCCGTCATCGACAGCGCCGCGACGATGTCGAGCCCGACCTCGCCGCGCCGCAGGCTGACGACGATCTCGACCACCAGGACCAGCAGCACCGGCACGGTGACAGCGGCCCAGATCGCCTCGGCCGCGGTCCCGAATCCGGCAAAGCGCGCGGCAAGTCCCACCGCGAGGCCTGCCGCCACCAGGGCGGCGAGCCAGCGGCGGGCCGGTGCGAGCGTGCTCAAAATGTCCATGAATGAGCCTTTTCAGCGTTGCCACGCTCCCGCCATGAGCAAGATCAAACCATGGCGGCGCGGCGGGCGCCGATCGCCCCACGGGCTTGATCCGGACGCCCATTTCGGGGACATTGCGCCCGCTCGAAGGAGATATCCAATGGCTGCATCTGGCGCGAACTCTGGCCGCCGCATCGTCTGGCTCAACGTCGTCACCGTCCTCAGCGCCGCGATTTTGATCGGCGCCGAAGTGTTCGGCGCGGCCTTCGCCGGCTCTTGGGCGCTCGCCACCTTGTTCGATCTCGGCAGCATGGGTCAGCGCATCCTCGATGGCATCTTCGTGCTCGGCGGCATCGTCGTGATGGCGTACTTCATCCGCAACGCGCACCGCATCGAGCCTTTCACCGCGCGCTCCTGAGCGTCGCGACGGCGAAGCAGACGATCCTCGACGTAAAAGTTAAGGATGATTTGGCGCTGGGCGAACTAATTCGCTTGCACAACGCCAAAAAGGTGTTATTTCGACTTTGCCCAATTTCGCACGTGCCTGTGGCCGTGTGTCGATCGGTAGGTAGCCGGACAAGAGGCCGGCCAGCCGCCTGAGGTAAGCGAGCTCCTTCCCACGGGAAGAGTAAGTAGCCTCAAGTCTTCTGATCGGCAGCCGGAGGCGAAACCGGCGCACTCTGCTCTCAGCAGGGGACGCGGCTTAAAGCAACGACGGAGCGGGCTTCTTTGGTCTCTGCTGGCCTTCCAACGCCAGCGACGGGTTACCGACGAGGCTTGTCCATCTTGCCAGCAGTGCGGCGGGGTCTCCCCTCCAAGCCAAGGCAGCTAAGCGATTAAGAGCTCGCGCCATCGGCTGCGTCCCCAACGCGCACCGGCGGCAGGCTCCTAAATCGCATCATTCGGACGGCGGAGCCGTCCCTTTGAGCCTGGGAGTGTGCGCCAATGACCGAGCGCATCCGCGAATTCCTGCGCGACCGCCGCGAGCGTGGTCTCGACGAAGGCCCCGTCCTCGTCGTCGACCTCGACGTCGTGCGTGACAACTACACTGCCTTCGCCAAGGCTTTGCCCGACACCCGCGTGTTCTACGCGGTGAAGGCAAACCCCTCGCCGGAGGTGCTGACGCTTTTGGCCAGCCTCGGTTCGTGCTTCGACACCGCTTCGGTGGCGGAGATCGAGATGGCCTTGGCCGCCGGCGCGTCGCCGGACCGCATCTCCTATGGCAACACGATCAAGAAAGAGCGCGATGTCGCCCGCGCCTATGCGCTCGGCATCCGCCTCTTCGCGGTCGACTGCAAGCCGGAAGTGGACAAGATCGCCCGCTCCGCGCCCGGCAGCCGCGTGTTCTGCCGCATCCTGTCCGACTGCGCCGGCGCCGAATGGCCGCTGTCGCGGAAGTTCGGCTGCGAGCCGTCCATGGCGGTTGACGTGCTCGAGCATGCCCTCCGGTCCGGTCTGGAGCCTTACGGCGTGTCGTTCCATGTCGGTTCGCAGCAGCGCAACCAGCATGCCTGGGACCGTGCCCTCGCCTCGGCGGCGGGCGTGTTCAAGGAATGCGGCGAGCGCGGCATGAACCTGTCGATGGTCAACCTCGGCGGTGGTTTCCCGACGAAGTACCTGAAGAACGTTCCGTCGGTGAAGACCTACGGCAACGCCATCTTCAAGGCGCTGCGCAAGCACTTCGGCAACCAGATCCCGGAAACGATCATCGAGCCGGGCCGCGGCATGCTCGGCAATGCGGGCATCATCGAGACCGAAGTCGTCCTCGTCTCCAAGAAGAGCGAGGAAGACGACGTGCGCTGGGTGTACCTCGACATCGGCAAGTTCGGCGGTCTCGCCGAGACCATGGACGAGTCCATCCGCTACCCGATCCGCAGCACGCGGGACGGCGATACGATGGCCCCGTGCGTGCTGGCCGGCCCGACCTGCGACTCGGCCGACGTGCTGTACGAGAAGGAGCCGTACCCGCTCCCGGTGTCGCTTGAGATCGGCGACAAGCTGCTGATCGAAGGCACCGGCGCGTATACGACGACCTACGCAGCAGTGGCGTTCAACGGCTTCCTGCCGCTGAAGAGCTACCACATCTGATAGTTAAGGGAGGCGGTCGCCGCCTCCCCCTTTCCCTACTCACAGAGTTTGACCCGTCACCCTGAGGTGGCCGTGCATAAGCGCGGCCCTCGAAGGGCGACGGCCCGGGCCGCTCATCCTTCGAGGCTCGCGTGCTGCGCACGCTCGCACCTCAGGATGACGGATCGGAGGAAGGAGCAAGACTGATGATC
>JANLJK010000344.1:23346-25432 GCA_029255525.1 Pseudolabrys sp. | reverse complement strand
CTTCGATGCCGCCTTCGGAGCCATAGCCGGAATCCTTGATGCCGCCGAACGGCGTTTCCGGCGTCGAGATGGCGACACTGTTGACGCCGACCATGCCGGACTGGATGGCATCGCCGATCGCCGTCGCCGTGGCGCCCGAGGACGTGAACGCGTAAGCCGCCAGACCGAACGGCAGCGAATTGGCGCGTTCGACCACTTCGTCGAAGGTCTTGAACGGCACGATCGGCGCCACCGGGCCGAACGGCTCCTCGGTCATGATCTTCGAGTCATCCGGCACGTCGGTGATCACGGTCGGCTCGAAGAAGAAACCCTGGTTGCCGTAACGGGAGCCACCAGCCTGGATCTTGCCGCCGCGCGCTTTGGCGTCGTTGACGAAGGACTCCATGGCGTCGAGCCGGCGCGGATTGGCCAGCGGCCCCATGGTGATGCCTTTCTCCAGGCCATCGCCAAGCTTGATGCCCTTGGCATATTCGGTGAAGCGCGCCACGAACTTGCTGTAGCTCGCCTCCTGCACATAGAAGCGCGTCGGCGAGATGCAGACCTGCCCCGCGTTGCGATACTTGAAGGCGGCGATGGTGTCGGCCGCCTTTTCCGGGTCCGCGTCAGCAAACACGACCACCGGCGAATGGCCGCCGAGCTCCATGGTCGCCTTCTTCATATGCTTGCCGGCGAGGGCGGCGAGATGCTTGCCGACGGGGATCGAGCCGGTGAAGGAGATCTTCTTCACGGCGCTGGCTGGGATCAGATGTTCCGACACATTGGCCGGCACGCCGAAGACGAGGTTGAGCACGCCCGCTGGCAGGCCGGCGTCGGCGAAGCACTTGACCAACTCGACGGTGCCGCCCGGCGTTTCTTCCGAGGCTTTGATGATGAGCGAGCAGCCAGCGCCAAGCGCACCGGCGATCTTGCGGATCGGCGTCAGCGTCGGAAAGTTCCACGGCGTGAAAGCGGCGACCACGCCGACCGGCTCCTGCAGCACGATCTGGCGCACGCCCTTCTGCCGACCCGGAACGATGCGGCCATAGGCGCGGCGGCCTTCCTCGGCGTACCAGTCGATGATGTCGGCCGAGGTCAGAACCTCGACGCGCGACTCGCCATAGACCTTGCCCTGCTCCTGCGTCTGCACCTTGGCGACGTGGTCATGGCGCTCGCGCAACAGGTCGGCCGCCTTGCGCATGATCTTGGAGCGATCATAGGCCGACATCGCCTTCCACACGGCGAAGCCCTTCTCGGCGGCGGCGAGCGCGGCATCGAGATCGGCGGCGGAGGCATGCGGCAGATGGGCAAGCACCTTGCCAGTCGCTGGATTGATGACGTCCTCGCCCTTGCGGCCTTGGCCGTCGAGCCATTGTCCATCGATGTAAAGCTTGAGTTCGGTGTACATGCGCAACCTCGCGATTTCCGCCCTAAATTTATATCGGCCGCTGGATTAGCACTTTCGGCTAAGACCGGCCACCCTGAGCTCGTCATTCCGGGGCGCGTGCCAACGGGTCCGCGCGAAGCGCGGCCCGATGACAGGCTCCGCACGCGAACCCGGAATCCAGAAAATCGAAAGACATTGCCATGGCTCTGGATTCCGGGTTCGCGGCCTGTCGGCCGCGCCCCGGAATGACAGAGACAATTACGACCCCGTGAACTGCGGCTTGCGCTTCTCCATGAAGGCCTTACGGCCCTCGGTGTAATCGTTCGACGCGAAGCAGGCTTGCACCATCGCCTCACACTTCGCGGGATCGCGCTTGCTTTCATCAACGAACGCTTGGGCCACCATGAACTTCACGGAGTCGATCGTGAGCGGCGCATTCTCCGCGATCATGCCGGCGTAGTTCGTCACGTAAGCTTCCAGCTCGCCGTCGGCGACGACGCGGTTCACGAGACCCATCATCTGCGCCTCGGCCGCGGTGAACTGCCGCGCCGTGAAGAATATCTCTTTGGCGTAAGACGGGCCGACCAGATCGACCAGCTTCTTGAGCGGCGCGTAGCGATAGCCGAGCGCGAGCTTGGCGGCCGGCACCGCGAACTTCGAACCCTCGGTTGAGATGCGCATATCGCAGCACAAAGCGAGGCCGACGCCTCCGCCGATGCAATA
>JANLJK010000344.1:0-23246 GCA_029255525.1 Pseudolabrys sp. | reverse complement strand
AGCGCTCCTTTTCGAACTTCGAGATATCCGCGCCCGAGACGAAGGCCTTGCCGCCGGCGCCGCTGACGACCACGACACGGATGTTCTTGTCGTTCTTGAACGCGTCGAGATAGCTCTCCGCCGCCTCCCACATCTCCAGCGACACCGCGTTGTGCCGCTCGGGATTATTGAAGGTCAGATAGCCGACGCGCCCCTCTTTGCGGGACAGCATCTTATCGGTGAGGGCCATTGCGCATTCCTTTTCTGCGTTTGAACCGTCATCCTGAGGTGCGAGCGCGCAGCACGAGCCTTGAAGGATGAACGGCCCGGGATTCATTGCCCGTCATCCTTCGAGGCGCGCCGTTCGGCGCACACCTCAGGATGACGGATCGAGTCAGACCACCTTGCCGGCATGCAGCGCGGCAATCTCCTCGTCGGCAAAGCCGAACTCCCTCAGCACCTCGTCGGTGTGCTCGCCCTGCTCGGGCGGTGTGGCGACGATTTTGCTCGGCGTGCGCGACAGCGCGAAAGGCTGACCGACAAACACCTGCTCGCGACCATCCGGCCGCTTCGCGCCTTGCGCGATGCCGAGGTGCTTCACCTGCTCGTCGGCGAAAACCTGATCGATTGAGTAGATCGGCCCGGCCGGCACGCCGACTTTGTTGAACAGCGCGATCCATTCGGCGCTGGTCTTGGCGACCGTCTTGGCTTCGATCGCGGCGTTGCAGGCGTCGCGGTTCTTCGAGCGCAGGCCGCTGGTCACGTAGTCGGGGTTATTGATCAGCTCCGGCGCGCCGATCGCCTGGCAGGTGCGTTCCCACATCACCTGCCCAGTGGAGGCGATGTTGATATGGCCGTCGGCGGTCTTGAACACGCCGGTCGGGATACTGGTCGGGTGGTTGTTGCCGGCCTGCTTCGGCACCTCATGGTCCTGCAGCCAGCGCGCCGCCTGGAAGTCGAGCATGAAGATCTGCGCCTGCAGCAGCGAGGTGTTGACCCACTGGCCTTCGCCGGACACCTCCCGTTCCAGAAGCGCCGTCATGATACCGATCGCGCAGAACAGACCGGCGCAGAGATCGGCGATCGGGATGCCGGCGCGCACCGGTCCCTGCCCCGGCAGGCCGGTGATCGACATCAGCCCGCCCATGCCTTGCGCGATCTGGTCGAAACCTGGCCGGTCGCGGTAGGGCCCGTCCTGGCCGAAGCCGGAGATGCTGGCCAGCACGATGCCTTTGTTGACCGCCCTCAGGCTCTCGTAATCGATACCGAGACGATCCTTTACGTCCGGACGGAAGTTCTCGACCACCACGTCAGCCTTGGCGACGAGGCGCTTGAAGGCGGCGAGCCCCTGCGGCGATTTGAGATCGAGGGTGACGCTGCGCTTGTTGCGGTGCAGGTTCTGGAAGTCCGAGCCCTCGCGCGGGCCGCCCGGCCCTTCGCCCTTCTCCAGATGCGGCGGCGTCTCGATCTTGATGACATTGGCACCCCAGTCGGCGAGCTGACGCACGCAGGTCGGGCCGGAACGGACGCGGGTGAGATCGAGGACGGTAAAACGGGAAAGGGCTTCGGAAGCCCTGGAAAACGGCATTTCAACGGCTCCAACTGGCTTAAACTCGCCCCAGGATGGCGTGAGGCGCCGACAATCCCCGATCTGCCGCGGCTTGTCTATTGCGTCTCCAACGGCCCGGCCGAACCTTTCGATGCGGGAAAATCATTCATCATGCGAGGCTTTTCGGCCCGCTGCCGCCTTGAAAAGACCATCGACGCCTGTCATATGACTGCTGCGGATGAAAGACCCGGATTCGGGTTTCGCGGGCTGCGTGCACGAACTTCATTCAACCGAATTTCGCCCCGCCTCTTCCGTTTTTCCCTGACCTAATGACAACCCTGGCCACGCGGGATGTCTTAAGACCCCCGCGATTCCGCCGCCCGCAGCCGTGGGACGGCCGCTTCGCTGTATAAGAAAGATACGTTTTGACTTCATTCAACGATTTCGGCCTCGCTGAGCCGATCCTTCGTGCCCTTGCCGAAGAGAAGTACGTCACCCCCACTCCGATCCAGGCCCAGACCGTCCCGCTCGCCCTCGAAGGCCGCGACGTCATCGGTATCGCCCAGACCGGCACCGGCAAGACGGCGTCCTTCGCTTTGCCGATCCTGAACCACCTCATCGCCAAGCGCTTGCGCCCGGCGCAGAAGGCCTGCCGCGTGCTGGTGTTGTCGCCGACGCGCGAACTCTCCGGCCAGATCGCCGACAGCTTCCGCACCTACGGCCGCCACATCCGTCCGCTCGCCATCGAGTTGGCGATCGGCGGCGTGCCGATCAACCGGCAGGCCCGCGCGGTCGCCCGCGGCGTCGAAGTGCTGGTCGCAACGCCGGGCCGGCTGCTCGATCTCGTCAACCAGCGCGCCATCACCTTGAACCAGGTGGAAGTGCTGGTGCTCGACGAAGCCGACCGCATGCTCGACATGGGCTTCATCCACGACATCAAGCGCGTCGTGGCGATGCTGCCGAAGCAGCGGCAGACTTTGTTCTTCTCGGCCACCATGCCGCAGGAGATCACCCGGCTCGCCGACCAGATGCTCAACAACCCGGCGCGCGTCGCGGTGACCCCGCAGTCGACGACGGTCGAGCGCATCGCCCAGCGCGTGATCCACACCGACAAGGCCGCCAAGAACGGCCTGCTCGCCGAGATCCTCAAGACCGAGACGATCGACCGCGTGCTGGTGTTCACCCGCACCAAGCACGGCGCCGACAAGGTTGTCCGCACGCTCGAAAAGTCCGGCCTCGCCGCCGAGGCCATCCACGGTAACAAGTCGCAGAACCAGCGCGAGCGCGTGCTCGCGGCCTTCCGCTCCGGTTCCTTGCGCATCCTGATCGCCACCGACATCGCCGCCCGCGGCATCGACGTCGAGGGCGTCAGCCATGTGGTCAACTTCGACCTGCCGAACATCCCCGAGAGCTATGTCCACCGCATCGGCCGCACCGCGCGCGCCGGCGCCGAGGGCATCGCCATCTCGTTCTGCGATCATGAAGAGCGCACCTATCTGCGCGACATCGAGCGCCTGATCCGCATGTCGATCCCCTCGACCGACCGCCGCACCGGCGATCGGTCGCGGCCCGAGCCGGCGGAAGAGCATCACGCCGCCCATCGCCAGAATGGTCGGCCGCACAAGCGCGGTAACCAGCAGCAGTCGCGCGGCAAAGGCGGCAATGGCCATCATCAGGGCCGTCCGGCCCAAGGTGAGCGACAAGGCCAGCGTCAAGGGCAGGGTCACGGCCCGAACCGTAACGGCCACCACGCGGGCGGCCGGCCCCAGGCGCCCCGTTCCGAAGCCGCCGCACAAAGCGAGCCAAACGGGATTGGAAATGTTACATTCATGCAGCGCTCCGGCGAGCCGCGCCGCAATGCCGGCCACCGCGCGCCGCGCTAAGGCATGACCCGGGCAACGATCATGCGTAACGCGATTTAAGCGACCTGGAGAGGACTGGATGGCGAAAGAAGAAATGCTGGAGTTCGACGGCACGGTGACTGAAGTGTTGCCGGACGGCAATTTCCGCGTGAAGCTCGACAATGAGCACGAAGTGCTCGCCTACACGGCCGGCAAGATGCGCAAGTTCCGCATTCGCACCGGCGTCGGCGATCGCGTGATCGTGGAAATGTCGCCTTACGATCTGGCGCGCGGACGCATCAGCTTCCGCCACAAGGGTGACGCGCCGTCGCCATCGCCGCAGCAGCGTCGGCCGCAGTTTCGCGGCGGCAGCAGGCGCTGACCTGACAATCTCAAAAATGGCGCCCGGTTTTCCGATCAGGCGCCATTTTTTTGTAAGATCCCCGGCGGGCTGGTCGGGATAGCGTTCGGGGCACGCATTTCCATTCACGCTGGAGTGCCGCCTGCCATGAAGCTTCTTCACCCGTTGCGTTTCGCGCTGGCGGTCCTCGTCGCCGGCGCTTTTGCGTCTGCTGGCGCCCAAGAGCGCCCCAACGGCCGTAGCGGCGATCAGCGCCCCCGCGCCGAGCAGTCACAACAACAGCAGCAACCCGGCGGCCGCGGCGTATTGCGCCTGCTCCCCGGCGACAGCGTCACCGAACATTCGATCGATACCCCTACCGGCAAACTCGCTTACACCGCCACCGCCGGCACGCTCGCCTTCTATGACCAATCGGGCGAGCAGAGCGCGGCGATCTTCTACACCGCTTATGTCTCGAAGAATCCCGCACCCAACCGGCCGCTAACGTTCGTCTTCAATGGCGGTCCGGGCGCGGCTTCGGCCTTCCTGCATCTCGGGCTCGTCGGCCCGCGCATTCTCGATTTTGGGCCGGATGCACGCGACGCAACGCAGGCGAAGCTGCGCGACAATCACGACACTTGGCTCGCGTTCACTGACCTGGTGCTGATCGATCCCGTCGGTACCGGCTGGAGCCGCGCGGCCAAATCCGAGGACGCCAAGAATTTCTGGAGCGTCGGCAGCGACGCCAGCGCCATGGCCAAGGCCATTGCGCTCTATATTGGCAAGAACGACCAGGCCAATGCACCGAAATATCTGCTCGGCGAAAGCTATGGCGGCTTCCGCGCCGCCAAGACGGCGCGCGCTTTGGTGCGCGACCAGGGCATCGCCATTAACGGCATCGTGATGCTGTCGCCCCTCTTGGAAGGCTGGCTCACCTTCGGCGACGACAAATCGGCGCTGCGCGCGGCGCTGGAACTGCCGTCGCTGGCCGCCGCCACGCTGGAACACAGGAAAGCGTTCAACGCCGATGCGCTTGCCGCGGCAGAAAAGTTCGCGATGACCGAGTATCTGACGACTTTGGCCGGTCCGGCGCCGCAGGGCGAGGCGGCCAAGGCCTTCTACGCCAAAGTGGCGCAGGTCAGCGGCCTGCCGGTGGACGCTGTCGCGCACGAGCGCGGCTTCGTCACCGACGCCTTCGTGAAAAACCTCCGCGACGGCAAGGTGGTCAGCCGCTACGACGCGACCTTCGCCGTCGACGATCCCTTTCCCGAGCAGCGCGGCCCGCGCGGGCCCGACCCGGTGCTCGACGGCGTCTCGCGCTCCTACGGCGGCGCCTTCGCCGCCTATGCCCGCAACGAGCTCGGCTTCAAGACCGAGAAGACCTATTCGTTATTGGCCAATGACGTGACCAGCCATTGGGACTGGCAAGGCGGTCGCGGCCAGGCCGGCGTCGAGGGTGACCTGCGCGTGCTGCTGTCGTTCAGCCCGTCGTTCCGGCTGCTGATCGCGCATGGATACTCGGACCTGGTGACGCCCTACGCGATGACGCGCTACGTGCTCGACCACCTGCCGCCGAGCGAGCCCACCGGCCGCGCGCAGCTCAAGCTCTACCGCGGCGGCCATATGCTTTATCTCGACCCGCAGTCGCGCAAGGCCTTCAGCACGGATGCCGCGGGCTTCTATCGCGGAGAGTAGCTCGCGCCCCGGAATGACGGCGCTCAGCCCCAGACCGCCTTCGCCGTGTCGACGATCAACTTGAGCTTGGCGCGCTGATCGGCCTCGGTCAGCGGATTGCCGGCGACCGTCGAGGCAAAGCCGCATTGCGGGCCGATGGCGAGCCGGTCGAGATCGATGTAGCGCGTCGCCTCCTGCGTACGCGCTTTGAGCCCGTCGATATGCTCAAGGACCGGCGTCTTCGAGCTGATGAGGCCGAGCACCACGCCCTTGTCCTTGGGCACGAATCGCAGCGGCGCGAAGTCGCCGGCGCGCGGCGTGTCGTATTCGAGCAAAAAGTGATTAACCTGGGTGTTGGCGAAGAAACGCTCGGCGACCGATTCATAGCCGCCGGCGCCGAGATAATGACCCTTGAAGTTGCCACGGCACATATGCACGCCGATGACGACCTCCGGCGGGCAATCGGCCACCGCCTGGTTGATGCTGTCGATGTAGAGATCGACCAGCGCATCCGGCTTCATGCCGGACTTGGCAATAACGTCGCGGATGCCGGGATCGCACAGCAACGCCACCGCCACCTCGTCGAGCTGGATGTAGCGGCAGCCGGCCTTGGCCAGTTCGGCGATCTCCTGTTTGAAGATCGTCGCCAGATCGGCAAAGAACGTATCCACGTCCTTATAGGCCGCTTTATCGGCGAAATCGTTGCAGCGGTAGAAATGCATGGTCGACGGCGCCGGCAACGTGATCTTGCCGGTCACCTTGGTGACGCCATGCAGGAACTGGTATTCGTCGAGCGCCAAAGGCTGCCGGCGACCGATCTTGGCGTTGGCGTAGGGCGCGGTGAACTCGACTTCGTGGCCCTGGTCGTTGCGGAACTTGAACGAGGCCGGCTTGATCTCGAAGCCTTCGGTGCGCTCGACGAAGCGGCCCCAATAGGAACCGCGGCGGAATTCGCCGTCGGTCACCACCTGCAGGCCAACCTCCTCCTGCATCGCGACAGCCTCGCGGATGCACTGATCCGTCAGTTTGTCGAACTCGGCGTCGTTGATTTCCTTGGCGGCGTGGCGGCGGAAGGCCTGCTTGAGGGCCGGCGGCCGCAGCAAGCTGCCGACGTGATCGGCGCGGAATGGCGGGCAGCCTTTTGGAAGCGCGGCCATGACATCCTCCCTTGGTATTTTTCTATAGCTCAATAGATGGAATTTAGATCGGCTGCGTGGCAAAACACAATGGCCTCGGAGGACATAGGCGGCTGCAGGCCGCCAAACCGCCCGACGGCTGACCCAGGTGCGAGCGACCGGATGACCGTCGTCAGCCTTGCTTCCCCCCGCCGCGCGGCCAATCGGCGCCGCCGCGCGCCGCAAATCATCGAGGCGGCCGCCCGCGTCTTCGCCGAGCGTGGCTTCCATGGCGCCACCACGCAAGACATTGCCGACGTGCTCGGCATCCGCCAGGCCAGCCTGTATTATTATTTCTCGTCCAAGGAAGAGGCGCTGGAGATCGTCTGTCTGAAGGGCGTCGAAGGCTTCTTCGAGGCCGGCAAGGCAATCGCCGCCGGGCCCGGCACTGCGCGAGATCGCCTGTCTTTATTGATAAATTCCCATCTTTCGCCGCTGATCGACCGTGCCGATTTCGTGCGCGTGTTCCAGCGTGAACGCCAGCATCTGCCGGCCGAAAGCCGCAAGCGCATCGGCCGCTGGTCGCGCGGGCTGGAGCGCATTTTCGAGGATGTCATCAAGGAAGGCATTGCCAAAGGCGAATTCCGCGCCGACCTCGATCCGCGCATGGCGACGCTCGCCATTCTCGGCATGTGCAATGCAGCATCGAGTTGGTATCGCAAGGAAAACGCGCCGATCTCGCACATCGCCGCGGAATTCACGCGGCTGGTCATCGACGGCTTGGATAAGCCCGCGGCGGGACGCAGCCCGCGGCATCGCTGACGCATCGCCGCACTAGACTCACAATTCGATTGAGCTATAGAATTCTACCAGAGGAAACGCGCGACCAAAGAGCGCCGAATGACCGCGTCAATGACGG
Organism: Pseudolabrys sp.; assembly: GCA_029255525.1. Taxonomy (GTDB): domain Bacteria; phylum Pseudomonadota; class Alphaproteobacteria; order Rhizobiales; family Xanthobacteraceae; genus Pseudolabrys. The sequence goes on along the minus strand of JANLJK010000344.1, from coordinate 15,829 downwards.
TCGATCGAGAACGCCTACGCCGCAGCACCGCTCCGCATTTATTGTGCGAGCGGGCGCGCGCGTTGCCGGATTCCGTCGCCTTCCGTTCCAAGCATTTCGGCATCTATCGCGAGCGGCGCTGGCACGATTACGCAGCATTGGTGGCGCATGCCGCCCGCGCCCTGCAAAGCCTCGGCATCAGACGCGGCGAGCGCGTCGCCATCATGGGCGATGCCTGCGAAGAATGGATGATCTGCGATCTGGCCGCGCAATCTCTGGGCGCCATCGTCTACGGCATCTATCCGACCGCTTCGGCGGCGGAGGTCGAGTACCAGATGCGCGATGGCGGCGCTTGTGTGTTCATTGCCGAGGATCAGGAATATGTCGACCGCATTCTGCCGCTCGCGGACAATCTGCCGGACCTGCGCGCCATTGTCGTCATCGACGATTCCGCCATGTTCGGCTACGCGCACGACAGATTGCATCGCTTCAATGCGATGCTGGAGGCGACCGAGCAGCCGGACCTCGCCTGGCTTGAAGCGTTGATCGCCGATCTCAGACCGGAAGACCCGGCCTTCATCGTCTACACTTCGGGCACGACCGGCCATCCCAAGGGCGCGCTGGTCACACACGGCAAGCACCTCGCCGCCACCGACACGGTGGTGTCGCATTATCCGACCTTGCGCGAGAAGCCGCACCGCACCGTGGTCTATCTGCCGATGTGCCACGTGCTCGGCCGCGACGTGGCAATCACGTTGCCGCTGATCTCGCAATTGGTGCCGCATTTCGGCGAGGACCCGGAGGATTTGGCGACCACCTTCTTCGAGGTGGCGCCGACGGCGCTGTTCACCGTGCCGCGCTACCTCCAGAAATTCGCCTCGCATGTGCTGGTCGGCATGCTCAATTCCAGCAAGGCCAAGCGCGTCAGCTACGAGCTGGCGATGCGCTTTGCCCGCGCGCACGCCAGACGGCGCTGGGACGGCACGGTGACGCCGGTGCAGGAGGCGCTCTATCGCGGCCTGCAAGCGGCCGTTTTCCGGCCGATCCTCAACAAGCTCGGCTTCGACCGATTGGAGTTGGTGGTGAGCGGCGGCGCGTCGCTGCCGGCGGAGACCGCCGCGCTCTGGCACATGTACGGCGTCAATGTCGTCGAGATGTACGGCCAGACGGAGGAAGCCGGCGGCATCATCGCCGGCCAGCGCGGGCCTTTTCCGCGTCCCGGCAGCGTCGGCACGGTGGTCGACGGCATTGAGGTCCTGCTGAGCGGCGAAGGCGAGGTGCTGGTCAAAAGCCCCGATTTGTTCGAAGGCTATTGGGGCAACGAGGAAGCCACGCGCGAGGTCAAAGGCGCCGACGGCTGGCTGCATACCGGCGACGTCGGCGAATGGCGCGACGGCGCTTTGCGCTTGGTCGATCGCGCGCGCGACTTCATCGTCACAGCCGGCGGCAAGACCATCTCACCCTCGTTCATCGAGAACGTGCTGCGGGCGAGTCCTTATGTCGCCGAAGCAGTCGTGTTTGGCCACGGCCGCAAATATCTCTGTGCCATCGTCGAGATCGATTTCGACACCGTGGCCGACTGGGCGCGCGCCAATGACGTCGCCTATACCGGCTTCACCAGCCTGACCGCCCATCCGCGTGTCAGCGGCCTGATCAAGGCCGAGATCGACAAGGCCAATGCCGACCTCGCCCGCGTCGAGCAGATCAAGACGTTCCGTATTCTGCCCAAGGCTCTCGATCCGGAAGAGGAAGGCGAGCCAGTGACGCCAACGCGCAAGGTGAAACGCAAGCTGATGTACGAGCGATTCCAGGTGCTGATCGAAGGCATGTACGACGACAGCGAGGAGCGCCTGATCGCGGCCGGCGCCGGTAATGCACTGGCAAGCTGAGAGTTCAAAAACGACATGAAAACGGGAGGAACACCATGCTCAAGAGGATACTGCTGGGTGCCATAAGCGCCGCTGCGCTCGCACTGCCGGCTTTGGCACAAGACGCCTATGTGGTGGGGCTCACCGGTGCGCTCACCGGCCCGCCATCGTCGACTTACGCCCCCGCCGTGGACGCGCTCCGCATCTACATTGACGGCGTCAACGCGCGCGGCGGCGTCAACGGCAAGAAGATCACGCTCCTCCTCGAAGACGACGGCGCACAGCCGTCGAAAGCCGCGGCCAACGCCAAGAAGCTGATCACGCAGGACAAGGCGGTGCTGCTGCTCAATGCCAGCCTGTCGTCGACCTATGCGCCGGTGATCGCCGAGAGCAAGGCCGCCGGCGTGCCGCTGCTGTTCGCAAGCTCGGTCTGCCCGCAGAGCGTCTATCCGCCGGCCGATCCGCTGCAGTTCTGCACCACCGGCTTTGCCGCCAACTACGACAGCCAGGCCACGCTCGACTTCGTCAAGGCCTCGGCCAAGGGCCCGGTGAAAATCGGCTTCTCGGCGATGGCCATCCCGCTGTCGCGCGGCGAGATCGACTACGCCGAAGAGCTGTCGAAGAAGATGGGCATGACGCCGGTCGACAAGGAGGTGATCCCGCCGCCAACCGCCGACTACACGCCCTTCGCCACCAAGCTGAAGGATGCCGGGCCGACCTGGGTCTACTCCTGGGCGCCATGGGTGACGCAGGTGCGCACGCTGGAAGCGCTGCGCAAGCTCGGCTGGCAGGACGACTACATCGCCTGGGGCCATCTCGAGACCGAGAGCGAGCTGGTGCGGCTCAAGGACGGCAAGTTCTACACCGTGAACTCGAATTCCCTGTTCCAGGAAGGCTTGCCGATCCAGAAGGAGATCGAGGACGCGGCGAAGAAGGCCGGCTCGAAATATCCTGCCGCCACCATGGCGGAAGGCTGGATTGCCGGCATGGTGATCGAAGCCGCGCTGAAAGGCGCCGGCTGGCCGGCCGACGCCGCCAAGCTGCGCACCGCGATGGAGAACCTCAAGGTCGACACCAAGGGCCTGCGCGGCGGCCCGATCGAGTGGACCAAGAACAACCACTTCCGCACCAAGCTCTACTACCGGGTCTACAAGTGGGACGGCAGCAAGATCGCCCGCGTCCAGGACTGGAAAAGCTATGACGTGAAGTGAGGGCTTCTTCTTCCCTCCCCCTGAAAGGGGGAGGGATAAGAGAGCAAGCGGCGCGCTCGCTCTCGTTGCCATTCGCGACCTGAAAGTTCTTTCGTGCAACTCTTCGTCAACATCGTCGTCCTCGCCTCGATCTATGCGCTGATCGCCTGCGGCTACGTGCTGATCTACCGCGTCAGCCGCGTGCTCAATCTCGCGCATGGCGAGCTGATGATGCTGGGCGCTTACGCGGTGCTCGCCACCGCCTCGCTGTTCTCCGGCCATCCCGTGATGGCGCTGGTGGCTGCGGTCGTCCTGAGCCTCGTCGTCGGCGTACTGGTCTACGTCTTCCTGATGCGCAAGATGACCGGCGAGATGGTGCTGGCCGCCATCCTTACCACCGTCGCGCTCGGCATCCTCATCCGCGGCATCGTCGTTTTGGTGTGGTCGGCGCAGCAGCAATATCCGGCGCAGGCTTTGGGCCTGCCCAATCCATCACTGGTGCTGCCCGGCGGTGGCCATATCTCGATGTGGTCGGCGGTGCTGGTCGGCACAAATGTATTCGTCTACACCGCGCTGCTCGGCTTCCTGCGCTTCGGCCGCTGGGGCATGCGCATGCGCGCCGCCGGCCAGAACCCGCTGCTCGCGGCGCAGCGCGGCATCAATTTGCACGGCGTCTACGCCCTGGCCTGGAGCCTGTCGACGCTGACCGGCGCGCTCGCCGGCATCCTGATGGCTCTGGATTCCGGGCTGACCGCCACCATGCCGGTGATCGGCCTGAAGGCCTTCCCCGCCGCCCTGGTCGGCGGACTCGACAGTCTCGTCGGCGCGCTGGTCGGCGCCTTGATCGTCGCCGCCGCCGAGGTGCTGCTCATCTATTACGTCGACCCGCTGCTGTCGGACGTCGTCCCGTTCCTGGTGCTGGTCGCGATGCTGATCGTGCGGCCCTGGGGCCTTTTCGGCACGCGCGAGGAGCTCGACCGTGTTTAGGCCCCTGCCCCGCGCCTCAGGCTATTTCCGCACCGATTACGCCGACGAAATCGCGCTGCTGCAGACGCGCGGCGAGCGCATGAGCCTTGCGGTCTTTGCGCTCGTCCTCGTGGCCGTGCCGTTCATCGCGTCGCCGTTCCAGCTCGACTTGGCCTGCCAGGTGTTGCTGGCCTCGATCGGCGCCCTGTCGCTGATGCTGCTGACCGGCTATGCGGGTCAGATCTCGCTCGGCCACGCCGGCCTGATCGCCGCCGGCGCCTTCACCACGGGTATCCTGGCCCGCGAAATCAACGCGCCGTTCTGGGTGACGCTGCCCGCCTCGGCGCTGACCGGCGTCGTGCTCGGCCTCATCTTCGGTCTGCCGTCGCTGCGCCTGCGCGGGCTTTACCTCGCGGTCTCGACGCTCGCCCTGCATTTCATCGTCATCTACCTCGGCGGCGAATACGAGACCAAACGCGGCTTCTCGACCGGGATCATGGTCGAGAAGCCCAAGATCGCGGGCGTCGCGCTGAACGACGGCCGGATCTGGTACTTCATCCTGCTCGTCTTCGCCGCCGCCAGCCTGCTGATCTGCATCAACCTGCTGCGCAGCCGGTCGGGTCGCGCCTGGCGCGCCATCCACGCCAAGGAAACCGTGGCGGAGGCGCTGGGCATCAGCGTCGCCGGCTATAAGCTCTTGGCCTTCGTGATTTCGTCGAGCATGACCTGCGTGGCGGGCTCGCTGTTCGCCTATTACCGCGGCTTCGTATCGATCGAGGCCTTCGATCTGTTCCTGTCGATACAATACGTCGCGATGATCATCATCGGCGGCATGGGGTCACTGCTGGGGGCGCTGCTGGGAGCCATGTTCGTCACCCTCTTCCCCTATGCCATCGAGGCCCTGCTCAAGCTGTTGCCGAATGTGCAAAATCTCGCCGGCGACATCTTCGCCGTCAATTACGCTTCCTTCGGCGTGGTGATGATCCTGTTCCTGGTGCTGGAGCCTCTCGGCCTGGTCGGCATCTGGCGGCGCATTCAGAACTACTTCCTGCTCTGGCCCTTCAAGCAGAAGCCGTTGGCGGGGGCGGGCAAATGACCGGCACCCTGCTCCAGGTCGAGAAGATCGAGGTCGTCTACAAGCGCGTTATCACGGCCGTGCAGGGCGTGACGCTTGCCGTGCCGGAACGGCAGATCGTGGCGCTGCTCGGGACCAATGGCGCCGGCAAGACGACGACTTTGCGCGCCATCTCCGGCTTCCTCGGCATCGATGACGCCCGTGTCACGGAGGGCCGCATCGCCTTCCAGGGCGAGGCCGTGGAAAACCGGCCGCCACACGAAATCGCCGGCCGCGGCGTGGTGCTGGTGCCCGAGCGCGAGAAGGTTTTTCCCAATCTCACCGTCGCCGAAAACCTGATCGCGCCCGTGCCGCGCGCCGCGAGCAAGGCCGAACAGCGGCGCCAGGAAGAGATCGTCTTTCACTTCTTCCCTCGCCTCGCCGAGCTGCGCGCCCGCATCGGCGGGCTCCTGTCCGGGGGCGAGCGGCAGATGCTGGCCATTGCCGCAGCTTTGATGTGCCGGCCGCAACTGCTGCTGATCGACGAATTGTCGCTCGGCCTGGCGCCGGTCGTGGTCGGAGATTTGGCGCGGCGGCTGATCGCGATCCGTGACGAGCTCGGCATTGCCATTCTGCTGGTCGAACAGAGCGCCGCGACGGCGCTGGAGATCGCCGACTACGCCTATGTGATGGAAAACGGCCGCGTCGTGTTGGACGGTGACCGCGCGCGGCTCAAGGGCCATCAGGACGTCCAGGAGTTCTATCTCGGCCAGAGCGGCGGGACCGGCGGAGAACGCCGCTCCTACCGCGACGTCAAACAGTATCGCCGGTCGCGGAGGTGGTATGGCTGACCTCACCGTCGAGAATCTGAGCCTGCGCTTCGGCGGCCTGACGGTGCTGAACGACGTGTCGTTCGCAGTCGAGCCGGGCGAACTGTTGGCGCTGATCGGCCCCAACGGCGCCGGCAAGACCAGCGTCTTCAATTGCATCAGCGGCATCTATTGCGGCGTCGGCAACATCCGCCTCCGCAACACAAACCTGATGGGGCGGCCACCTCATGAGATCGCTCGGCTTGGCGTCGCACGCACCTTCCAGCACGGCGAATTGTTCGGCGACATGAGCGTGCTGGAGAACCTGCTCACCGGCCGGCACGCCCGCATCCGCACCAATCCGATCGCCGAGATGCTGTTCCTGCCGAGCGTTCGCCGCGCCGAGGTAATGCACCGCCAAGCGGTCGAGCGGATCATCGACGTGGTCGATCTGGAGCGCTACCGGCACGCGCCGGTGGGCGCGCTGCCGTTCGGCGTTCAGAAGATTGTCGGTTTTGCCCGAGCGCTGGCGCTGGAACCGTCAGTGATGCTGCTAGACGAACCGTCGGCCGGCCTCAATCGCGAGGAGCGCGAGGATTTGGCCCGCTTCATCCTCCGCATCAAGCACGAGCTCAAGATGACCATCATCTGGATCGAGCACGACATGCAGATGATCGCCGATCTCGCCGACCGCATTCACGTGCTCGACTACGGGCGCACCATTGCCGAGGGCGCGCCGGACGATGTGCTCAACGATCCGAATGTATTGACGGCCTATCTCGGCACGACAACCGAGAGCGCGGGCGGCTAGAGCATGATCCCGAAAAGGGGGAGCCGGTTTTCGGAAAAGATCATGCTCAAACAAAAAGCTAGACCATGATCTGATTCGATCCAGATGGATCATGGTCTAACGCGCGTTTGCGCAAAATCACCCGCTCGTCCCCGCGAAAGCGGGGACCCAGTGCTTAACGCTCAGTCTTGCAGTGTTCTCCGGATTCCCGCTTCCGCGGGAATGAGCGGAGCAAGCGGCGACGCAAGCGCAATTTGCTCTGATGCCGCAGCTCAGCGCTTATTGGCGACGCGGCGGAAGCCGACCGGATCGAGAATGGTCAGCGAGCGCTCACTGATCTTGATCAGACCGTTGCGGCGGAATTCCGAGAGCACCTTACTGACATGCACCGGCGTGAGGCCGGTCGCGTCGGCGATGTGATGCTGGCGCAGCGGGAACTCCAGCTCCAGCGGATCGCCATGGACCATGTTCCGCTTCACGAGGCGATCCACCAGGTTGAGGATCAGCCGGGCAATGCGCTCATCGGCGGTTCGCCGTCCGAGGTCGACGATCAGTTGGTCGGCGCGCGTCTTCTCTTCGATCCAGGCCTTGGCCAGCTTCTCCATCAGATCGGGATGGCTGAAGAGAATCTCCTTCAGTTCCGACCGCTTGAAGGTGCGATACTGGACGTCCGTCACGGCCTCGACGAAACAATGCGGGCGCGCCTCGAACAGGAGCGCCGTCGAAACGATATCCCCCGGCAGTAAGAAAGAGAGAATCTGCCGGCTGCCATCCGACAACATGATGGCCGATGCGGCCCAGCCGTTGCAGATGATCGGGACCGAATCCTGCAAATCCTGCTCACGGCAGATAATGCGCCGCGCCGGAACAGCCAATTCGGATTGGGTGAGATCAAAGGGCTTGGGGCGGGAGAAGGCCCACGCGGCTTCCGATATAGCCTGGCATATGTTGAGTTCGAAAGCTGGGCAAGCAGCACACGAGAGCTGCGCCGGGCTGGCCTTCTTCTCAATTTCCTCGATGCCGATCTGAGCGTTCATGAATGGTGAGCTCTCGCCTTTGGATCCTCTGCCTCGACACGGAACCAACAACCGTCTGCGCCGTTACTACGCTACGCATGGATGCCTCGCAGGCGTTACAAAACGAATCACAAGATATCATCAGTATTTCATCATCTAAATTTTACAAATAAGTTTAGGTAAAAGACTGCAGGTTGTAATTGCGCTACCTCAATTACTCCTCTTATACGAGCAACAAATCGAATCGATCCATCCGATAAAAAATAAATCAGTTCCACCAAGGGTAAAGAGAACTTGCTTTATTGAATCTTGTAAAGCCATTTTGGCAACTTGCGCAATGCTAGTTATTACCTGACTGGAATGTGACACATCTCTTTTGAAGCAACGGGTGTCCACTACAGGCAATGAACGAAAATATTCGGCCGTACTTACGTTTTCGCAGTCAAAACGATCACATGAAGCGCAAGCAACTTCGTTTATCTTACTGCAATACCAATACTCATTGATTGAGGCAGTAGTTCAGTCTCGCGCAATGATAGAATTTTACTGGCAATTGCCGACGATATTTGGTTATCAGGACACGTTTGTTGCCGGGTGATTCGCTCTTTGCCCAACGGGCGCGCGGTCGTTGGACCACGCGTTATGAAGTGATCTAACGATAGATTAAGTCGAAACCCCTGGGCGCTATATTCCGAATCGGATGAATTGCCTGAGACGTGTAATATTGGCCGTCGAATGTGATTCGCAGCGTGCTGACCTTTGTCCGCTGCCCGCGCGTTGAGACATATGTGTTCGTCCGCGTATCGGCGTCGTTGCGAGAGAGCATCGACACCATATCCCGTCGCCACGATGCCGAGGCCCTGCGAAAGGCCCCTTGCGCGCGAATGAAGTGCTAATGAGGCCAGACGCACCCGGGAAATCGGCATGAGCCGCCCCACGATCAATCTTCGCGATCTGGTCGTTCTGATCGCCGACCCGAGCCCCTATCTGTCTATGATCGCGCATAGCATCCTGCGCGGCTTCGGCACGAGCAAGGTGCTCGAGGTCCGAAACTCGATGGGCGTGGTCCAGACGCTGGCCGGCCAGAAGATCGACATCCTGCTCTGCGACGCCCGCCTTCCCCCGCACGGCGGGCTTTCGCTGACGCGCGCCATTCGCCGCAAGGTGGACAACGAAAACCGTATGATCCCGATCCTGCTCATGAGCAGCGATACGCGCGAGACCACGGTCAAGCAGGCGCGCGACGCCGGCGCCAATATGGTAATCGCCAAGCCGATGTCGCCGGCCAGCCTGTACGACCGCCTGGCCTGGATCGCGCTGACGCCGCGCCAGTTCGTCGATTCGCCGACCTATTTCGGCCCCGACCGCCGTTTCAAGATCGAAGGCTATCCGGGCGGCGTGGGACGCCGCAAAGGCGATCACATTGTCGACGTCGCCGAGGAATCCGGCCCCGCACTTGCTCAGGACGACATCGACAACCTGTTCAGCGCCGCGCGCATGGGCAAAGACTGATGGCTGACGGCGACAACCCGGATCCGAAAACGAAGGCACGCGTCTTCACGGTCGAGACGCGCTTCCAGAAGATGGCGCGCCGGCCTGGCGGCATTCCCCGCGAGCAGGCGCTCGAAGAGGCCGCGGCAAAGATCGAAGAGATCAAACCCGGCTTCGACGACTGGCTGAACGAAGAACTCCAGGCGCTCGCCGACGTGATCAACAATGCCAAGGCCGGCACCCCCGCGCCGGACTGGATCGAGCTCGCCAACACCCACTGCTATCAGGTGCGCGACGCCGGCACGACAATGCATTCCGAGCTGCTGACCTTCATCGCCGGCTCGCTATGCGAGGTGCTGGATGCGATCACGGCCGGCGCCGAATGCAACATGGAATCGATCATCTGCCATCTCGACGCCCTGTTCCTGGCGCGGCAGCAACGCTACCGCGACATGAAGCCGGATCAGGTGCCTGAGTTGATCAGCGGCCTGCGGCGGGTGGTCGAGGTCGTCAGTACGTTGCCGCACTGAGCCGCGCCGCGGCCCGGGCATCCGGCTTAGAAGACCGTCTCTTCCGATACCTTCGACGCTGAATGATCCAACATCAGGCTGCGCAGGTGGCGCCCGAGCCGATCCTTCAGGTCCGCCACCGAAACGACGTCCATGACCTCGCCGCTGTGCTCGTGCGCGGCCTCCACGGCCTTCGCGCCCGTGTCGGGAGCCACGGCCGCGAGCTTGGTAAGAACCTCGCTCAGCGTCGCGAACTCCTGCTGCAGGCGATCGAAGTCCTGCAACGCGACCACCAAGTCGCGGTCCGCACGGCCGTTCTTGGGGACGGCAATGTCGGTAATCCGCGCGACGGTGTCCTCGAAGCCGGCCACGGTTTCACGCAATACGACTGCGATCGCCGCGACGAAGGTCTTGATATCGTCGCTATGCGAGACGTCGTGGTGGGCGGTCGTGACTTCCTGGGTTGGCCCGGATGGGGCCGGTAGTCCACTCACGAGAGCCGCCCCACCACCTGCTCGATCTTCTGCTTCAGGATGTCGGCCGTGAACGGCTTGACGACGTAATTGTTGGCGCCGGCCTGGGCGGCCTTCACGACCAGTTCGCGGTCGCCGCGACCGGTCACCAGGATGAAGGGCACGCGCCGCGCCGCGGGATGACCGCGAACGGCACGCAGCAACTCCATCCCGTCCATTTCCGGCATGTTGTAATCGGAAATGATCAGGTCGAGCGGCTGCACCGAGGCGAGATCGATGGCCTGGACGCCATTCTCGGCCTCATGGATGTGACGCACCCCGATTTGCTCGAGGGAGATTCGCGTCATCTGACGGACGCTGTTTTGATCGTCGACGACGAGCACCTTCAGGGCTGCTGCGATCGGCATGGTACCACTCCTTAGTTAAAAGCCTCTCGCCCGCATGGGAGGGGCACTGGCTGAACTTATAGTGCGAACGCGGCCGTCTCGCCGTTGCGAGCGCGGCTGCTGGTTGAGGTTGTCTGAGCGATAGCGAGATCGGACAGCTTCTCGACATCGAGGATGAGCGCGACGCGGCCGTTGCCGAGGATGGTTGCGCCGGCAACCCCGGGCACCGCCCCGTAGCTCTCTTCCATGCTCTTGACCACGACCTGCTGATGACCCAGCAGCTCGTCGACAATGATGCCGAGGCGTGATCCGTCGCCGGCATCGGCGATGATCACCACGCGCTCGTCTGAATCGGTGCTGTCGGAGCTCATCTGCAGCAGATCGCTGAGATGCACCACCGGCACGAGGTTGCCGCGCAGCTGCAACAGACCGCGACCGCCGATCAAATTATGGATGTCGGAGCGGGACGGTCGCAGACATTCGACGATAGCGGACATCGGCAGCACGTAAGTTTCCTGGGTGACCTTGATCACCATGCCGTCCATGACGGCCAAAGTGAGCGGCAGCGCCAGTTGCAAGGTCATGCCGCGGCCACGCTCGGACTTCAGCGTGATGCGGCCGCCGACGTCCTGAATGTTGCGGCGGACGACGTCCATGCCGACGCCGCGGCCGGAGATGTCCGAAATGGTGTTCGCGGTCGAGAAGCCGGGCAGGAAGATCAGGTTGTTGATCTCGTCTTCCGTCAGCACAGCGTCCTGGCTCACAAGGCCCTTTTCCTTGGCCTTCTTGAGCACGCGATCCGGATCGATACCCGCGCCGTCGTCCTTGACCTCGACCACGATGCGGCCGCCGCGATGCTCGGCGCTCAAGCGGATGACGCCTTCGTCGCTCTTGCCGGCCGCGGCTCGATCGGCCGGCGCCTCGATGCCGTGGTCGATCGAATTGCGGATGATGTGGGTGAGCGGATCGCCGAGGCGCTCGATGATCGAGCGATCAACCTCGGTGTTCTCACCATGCATCTCGAGCTGGACCTTCTTGCCGGTCTTGGTGGCGAGTTCGCGCACCAGACGCGGCATGCGCTGGAAGACCGCGCCGATGGCCTGCGCACGCATCGACATCACGCTGTCTTTCAGCTCGCGCGTGTGATGGATGACCTCGTCGAGAATCTGCGCCAGCCGGCCGCTGGTCTCTTCCGGCAGGCCGTGCACGATCTGACCGAGCATGGCCTGGGCAATGACGAGCTCGCCGACCATGTTGACGACGCGGTCGATCTTCTCGACCTCGACGCGCATGGTGGTGGCCGCCGCTTTCGGCGGCGCGGCCGCGCGGGCCGCCGGTTCGGCAGCGGCATCCGCCACAGGCGCCGGAACGACGCTGGGGGCCTGGACCGCCGGCAAGACCGGGGCGGCCGCAACGCTCGCAACCGGAGGCTCGTCCAGCGGGGCGGGCGGGGGCGCAAAGGACGCGACCGGCGCGGGCTGCTCCTGGGTGATCTCGATCGTGCAATCGTTGCTGACGAAATCGAAGACTTCTTCGATCTGCTGACGGCCGCCCTCGGTTCGCAGCGTGCCGGTCCACGAAATATAAGGGCGGTCGAACTCGATGTCGGCAAGCGCCGGCAGCGCCGTGGTATCCGCCGTCAGGTCAAGCTCACCGAGCTTTTGCAGTTCGCGAATGAGGTAGAGCGGCTCGCTCGAGCGCTTGAGCATATCCGGCAGCGGCCGGAACACGATCTGGAACGTCTGCTTGCCATCACCCGGCTCGTCCAGCGGGTCGGCGAAGTCAGCCATCACCGGCATGAAATCGAGACCCTCGAAGTCGGCCGGAGCCGGGTCGCCGCCAAGGTCATCACCCTCCGTCTTGCCGAGCAGACTTTCGAGCGCAGAGCGGGATTCCTGACCGTAATTCGGCGGGATGGCCTCACCCGCCCGGGACATCGCGATCAGGTCGGTCAGCACATCGTTGGCGGGCAGCAGCACGTCGACGATTTCCGGCGCTGGCGCCAGATCGCCGCTCCGCATCGCGTCGAGCACGGTCTCGAAGACGTGCGCGAAGCCAACGAGGCCGTCGAAGCCGAAGATGCCGGCACCGCCTTTGACCGAATGAACCGAGCGAAACACAGCATTGATCGTGTCATCGGAGCCGTGGCCCTGACGAATATCCGTGAGACCGCCTTCGATCTGCTGCAGCGCCTCGCTGCACTCATCGAAGAAGGTATTCTTCAGCTGGTCCAAGCTCGTCATGACATTCCCGTCCTAAACCCAAGCCAAAGCCTAGGGAGCAACCTTGTGAATCGTGGCGATCAGTTGTTCGGGGTCGAAAGGCTTGACCATCCAGCCCGTCGCGCCGGCCTCGCGCGCGATGTTGCGCTTGGAGCCTTCGCTTTCGGTGGTCAGGCAGAGCACCGGCGTATTCATGAGTTCCGGCACGCTTCGCATGTGGCGAATGACGCCGTAGCCGTCCATCTTCGGCATGTTGATGTCGGTGATGACGACGTCGTATTTCGTGCCTTTCTCGAGCTGGCTCACGCCGTCGACACCGTCGACGGCTTGGTCGACCTCGAAGCCGGCATCGAGCAGCGTCAGCTTCAGCATGTCGCGGATCGTTTTTGAATCGTCGATCGTCAAAATACGTTTCGTCATCGATGGCTGTTCCGTTGGCTCATCAGGCTGGTCGGCCGGGGCATCCACGCTGCCGGCGGCCATCTCGGGCTCCGCAAGCTCGGCCCCGATGTCATCGCCAACGACACAATAGGGGCTCACATCGAGAGCAAGGTCGGCAAAGGCATCGAGAAATGCCTGCGAGGGGCGCTGGATAGTAACCTCGACCGGACCCTTTACGGCGCTCATGATGATCTGAGCGCAAGGCAGCGTCAGCGCATCGACGCCGGAGGCATCCATGCGCAACCGCGGCGCCGAGGCAACGGCTCCACGCACCGAACCGAGAAATTTCTCGGCTGCTGCAAGATCGAGCGTCGCTGGAAGATTCAGTACGGTCATCTCGCTGCCGTTCTGCGTATCCATGAATTACCCTTTTGCTTTCCCGTATCCGCGCTCACGCGGCGCCGATCGAGCGGCTGGTGTGACCCTCGTAAGCATCGAGAATCGCGTCGGCCATGCGATTGAGAGAGTATTGGCGCAGCACCGCGCCACGCTCGAAAGCCGCGCGCGGCATGCCGTAGATAAGCGCGGATTCCTCGTCCTGGCCGAGCGTCTGCACGCCGGCCTTGCGCAGTTCCAACATTCCCTCGGCGCCGTCCTTCCCCATGCCGGTGAGGATGACGCCGACAGCAACGATGTTCGAAACCTGCGCGGCCGAGCGAAAGAGCACGTCGACCGACGGACGGTGACCGGAGACCGGAGGGCCGTCCGTCAGCACGCACACATTGCGCGTGCCGCGACGGCCGATCGTCAAGTGATGCGAGCCCGGGGCAATATAGACGTGACCGGATTCGATTACTTCGTCATTCGTCGCCTCCGACACCTTCATCGGGCATTCCCGATTGAGGCGTTCGGCAAATGCCGCGGTGAAGCGCGGCGGCATGTGCTGGGTGATGAGCACCGGCGGACAATCCGGCGGAAGGCCCATCAGAACGGTTTTCAATGCCTCGACGCCGCCGGTGGATGCGCCGATGACCACGAGCTTGTCGCCGCTTGCCGACCGGACGCGGGCCGGACGGACGGTACGCTGGACTGGTGACTGGTGCGGGCGCGAGCCGATGCGAGTCCGCGCGGCGGCCTTTACTTTGGTCTGCAGCTCGACCGCGAAGCTCTCCCGCATATTGCTGATGTCGCCGGAGGGCTTGGCAATGAAGTCAACGGCGCCGACCTCAAGCGCTTCGAGCGTCACTTCGGCGCCCGCCTGCGTAACGGTCGACACCATGACCACGGGCGTCGGCCGCAAGGTCATGATCTTGCGCAGGAAGGTCAGGCCGTCCATGCGCGGCATCTCGACGTCAAGCGTGACGACATCGGGATTGAGCGCCTTGATGCGCTCGCGCGCAACATGCGGATCGGGAGCCGAACCGACAACTTCGATTTCTGGGTCCGCCGAAAGAAAGGTTGTCAACAACTGCCGCATGACGGCTGAGTCGTCGACGACAAGAACCCGTACTGGTCCGCTTGCTTTGTTCATTTGGAATCACCAAAGAGCTGGATTTCGCCCGAAGTCTTCTGAGACAGAAGCTTATTGCCGTAGTCACGTTCCTCGCGATTGACCGTGTAGGTATCGCTGACACCGAGTAATTTGCGCACGACTCGGCCCGTCGAGGGGTAGTAGTGGATGCGTCGCGGCAGCGAGCCGCCGAGATCCTGCGCGGCGCAGCGCAGGCCTTCCGCTTCGAGATAGCGCAGCACGAATGCCGCGTTTTCACTCCCGATCGCGTTCGAGGTGTCGGTGACGTTGCCGCCGCCGAAGACCTTGATTTCCATGCGCGAGCGATCGCAGCCAGCCTTGATCAGCTCGTTGATGAGCTTCTCCATGGCGAAGTTGCCGAACCGCGTCGAACGCGAGTCGTCACCCCAGTTGCCGGACTTGTGATGCGGCAGCATGAAGTGATTCATCCCGCCGATGCGGGCGATCGGATCGCGAATGCAGGCCGAGACACAGGAGCCCAGAACGGTAACCAGGACTTCGTCCGGCTTCTTCGTGACGTAGTACTCGCCCGGAAATACCTTGACCATCCACGCCGAGGCCTGCGCATCGAAGATGCGGCGACCCGCGACCGCCTGCACACAGGAGTCGTTTTGGCTGCTTGGCCGTTGTTGAAGCGCTGTGCCGGTCACTCACTTCTCCGATAGATCGTGCGGCCAACGGCGCGTAATTGCGGATGAATGCCGGTCAGCGATTCTGAATGACCGATGTAAAGCCAGCCACCGGGCTTGATCTGATTCGCGAAGCGCTCGATCAAATTCGCTTTGGTCGGCCCATCGAAGTAGATCATGACGTTGCGGCAGAAGATGGCGTCGAACATGCCACGGAACGGCCAGCGCTCCATGAGATTCAGCCGGCGGAACGTGATGATCGAGCGCACATCGTCGTCGACGACGACTTTCTCCTTGCCGCCGGCGACCGTCTCTTTAAAGAACGACTGATAGGGCTTCGGCACATCATCGACCGCGTTCGGAGCAAACTCACCGCGGGCCGCCTTCGCAAGGACGTCGGTGTCGATATCGGTGGCGAGGATCTTGACGTCGCGATTATGGAAGCTGCGTAGCTCGCGCTTCAGGACGACCGAGATCGTGTAGGGCTCTTCACCGCTCGAGCAGCCGGCCGACCAGACCCGGAGCCTGCCCGCAG
>JANLJK010000343.1:8296-25569 GCA_029255525.1 Pseudolabrys sp. | reverse complement strand
CCGAGGTGCGCGATCTCGCCCAGCGTTCGGCGGCGGCCGCGTCGCAGATCAAACAATTGATCGAAGAGTCGGTGGAGCGCGTGCAGGCCGGCACCGTGCTGGCGCATGACGCCGGCGCGGCGATGCAGGACATCCTGACGTCCATCCGCAGCGTCAGCGGTATCATGAACGAGATTTCGGTGGCCTCGAACGAGCAGAGCTCCGGCATCGAGCAGGTCAATACGGCCGTGTCGCATCTCGACGAGGTTACGCAGCAGAACGCCACGCTCGTCGAGCACACCAACGAGTCCACGCGCAGCCTGGAAGAGCAGGGCGAGAAGCTGATGCAGGCGCTGGCCATCTTCAAGCTCGGCCGCAAGGACGAAGCGGCTGTCGCCGCCGCGCAGCACGCCACACCCGGCAAGAAGCCCGGCAAGGTCAAAGCAAAACGCAAAGCCGCTTGAGCGGCGAAGCGGGAGCGCCTCACGCCCCCGCCGATAAGCGTCTAAATCAAGCCGCCGCCTTGCGCGCCGCGAGCGCCATCGAGATCAGCGCCGCGCCGCCGAACACCATATTGATGCCGACCAGAAGGCCGATGGCCCAGGCGGCCGTGCTCGGCAGGCCGGCGAAGATCATGAAGCCCAGCACAAGGTCGATGAGACCGCTCACCAGCATCCAGCCCCATTGGCCCGACAATTCGCGCTTGTGATCGAGCGCGAACATGATGGTGACGGCGCCTTCGATGATGAAGAAGCCGACCAACACGATGGTCAGCGACACGGCGCCGATGAGCGGCGCGCCCAGGAGCATCGCGCCGACGACGATGGCCACCACCGCCGACAGGAGCGACCACCAGAAGCCGGGCGCCTCACGCATCCAGAAGCTGGTGAACAGGCCGATCACGCCACTGACCAGCAACAGCCAGCCGATCAGAATGGTGACGGCCACCGTGGCGAGCGGCGGCAGCACGATCGCGGTCGCGCCCAGGACGAGCAGAACCACGCCTTCGATCAGGAAGAGCACCCAGTGCTCGTGCAGCTTGGCCGCGGCCGCGCGTTGAAATCCGGCGATATCGTTGGGGGTCGTGGACATGGTTGCCTCCGGCGGACATTCCGCAATGAAGGCACCATACTGCCAAACGCGCTTGCCCGGAACTACGGGCAAATGCGCATGACGGTATCAGCCAGCTACTCGACCCAATCGGCGCATTTCGGCACCTCGCTCTGCGTGCCCCAGGGCATGATCGGCACGCTCGAGGTCGAGTTCTTCGGCGAGCCCTCAATGATGCGGTCGCTATAAACCATGTAAACCAACACGTTGCGTTTCACATCGCAGCCGCGCACGATCTGCATCTTCTTGAAGAAGAGCGACCGGCGCTTGCGGAAAACGTCCTCGCCTTGACTGAACTTTTCCGTGAATTTGATCGGTCCGATCTGCCGGCAGGCCAGCGAGATATCGGACACCTCCTCGGCCACGCCAATCCAGCCCTTGAAGCCGCCGCGCTCCGGCACGGTAAAGTGGCAGGCGACGCCCTCCACCTCCGGATCGTCGAGCCCGTAGGTGGCGAGCTTGTCGTTCGGCGTCAGCCATTTGAACACGGTCGACCGCTTGAAGATGAGGTCGGGCTGCTCGGCCGCCGACACAGGCACCGCAGTGAGGACGAGGCCGGCGAACAGCCAGGCAAAAAGAGAGCGCAAGGAAGCCTCCAAGGGGAGTTGGCACTTCCTGCGAGATAAGGATCGTGGTCGGACAACGGAAGAGGCGCGAAGCCCCTTCCCTTGCCTCCAATCTGAGCGCCGTTCTAGCGCGCCCAGGGGAAGAGATTGGCCGGAAAGTCGGCGGCGTAGCGCTTGCCCGGCGGCCGCGGCAGCGGATCGGGCCGCGGCCCGTCGCTTTCCACCAGCTTACGGTAGAGATGCCAGGTCGCATGGCCAAGCACCGGCATCACCACGGTCAGGCCCAGGAACGCCGGCAGCGAGCCCATCACCAGCAAGGCCGCGACGATAAAACCCCACAGCGCCATGACCAGCGGATTGCGCACGACCGCGCGGATCGAGGTGAGCAGCGCCACCGCGGCGCCGACATCGCGGTCGAGCAGCAGCGGAAACGACACCACGCCGATGGTGAGCACCACCACCGCGAAGCAGAAGCCGACGGCATTGCCGGCGACGATCAGCATCCAGCCGGGTTCGGTCGTCAGCACATCGCGGACGAACTGCTCGATCGAGGCCGGCGGCGCATAGCCGAAATTGGCGATATAGATCGCATTGGCGACAGCGACCCACACGGCGAAGGCAATCACCAGCAGCATGCCAAGCGCGGCGATGGCGCCGATCGAGGTGGACTCGAGCACGTCGAAGACATTGGTGGCGGAAACGGGAAGCCCTGCTTCGCGCCGCCGGCTCATCTCGTACAAGCCCAGCGCGGCGAACGGGCCGACCAGCGCGAAGCCGGCGGCAAGCGGATACAACAGCGGCAGGATCGAATAGCCGAAAGCGAGCCGCGCCAAAACGAGGCCGGCGAGCGGATAGACGATGCACAGGAACATCGCATGCGTCGGCATTGCCAGAAAATCGTCGAAGCCCTTGGACAGCGCATCCTTCAGATCGGCCACGCCAATGCGGCGCACCGTCAGCTGCGTGGGCGTAGCGCCCGCGCCGAGGAGCATGTGCGAATAAGCCATCATCGCCTCCCTGCTGTGGTCAAGCGGGGTAGCCAGTGGCGCTTCGGACGATCAAGGGCCGACATCGGCGGCTCTCGGTCATTGCCACGAGCCACGATTACAAAAACAGTTTAGCACGCCGAGAGCGATCCGCCGCCTGCTATTTTTGCGCCAGACACGGGAACAAATCGGCTTGATCGGGATCAAGAGGCCGGTGCCGGCACGCGCTTAGTGTGCGCCAAACAGTAACGGATGCGTGTCATGAATCTGAAAGATGCCCTCTACACCCGCCGGGCCGTCCGCGACTTCACAGACGCGGCGATCGACGATGCCGCCATCCGCCAGCTCATCGATGCCGCCATCCAGGCGCCGAGTGCGATGAACGAGCAACCATGGTCGTTCGTGGTCGTACGCGACAAGGCATTGCTCGATCGCATCTCCGCCGAGGCCAAAGCGCAGATGTTACGCACGACGCCGGCCGGCCTGTTGTCGCATCATTTTCAGGAAACGCTCGGCAATCCCAAGTTCCACATTTTCTATCACGCGCCCGTGCTGGTCGTGATCGCCGCCAAGAATGACGGCCCGTGGGGCACCATCGACTGCGCGCTGGCGGCACAGAACCTGATGCTGGCGGCGCGCGACGCCAGTCTCGGCACCTGCTGGATCGGCTTCGCGCAAGGCTGGCTGGCCACGGCGGAAGGCAAGGCCGCGCTCGGTCTGCCGCCCGGTTACGTGCCGGTGGCGCCGATCATCGTCGGCCATCCGAAGGTCGCGCCGCCGCCGGTCGCGCGCAAGGAGCCGGAGATTTACTGGAAGTAGCGGCCTCACCTTGAGGCCATCGCCGCTCACGTGTTGAAAGAAGTATAATTCACTTCCAATTACGCGAAGTGCGGGCGCAGCACTCTCAATACATCTCATATTGTTATTACAATACCACCTCTACTAAAGGCACATGTATCAAGAATTTTATTCATCCTGATGCTCGACTGCATGGATATGGCAACACCGCATCGAAATACATGCGGATACCAAGTCATTCATCGAAATTAACCGCGTCGTAAGTGTGAAACCCTAACCATCTACCGCAATCAATTTCGGTTCCAAGGACCTAATATGCGCCTAAATTTGCCGGTGACGAATGTCGAGTACGAGCTCGACCCGACCCAGAGCATCGTCACGACGACGGACCTGCACGGCAACATCGTCTACGCGAACCCCTATTTCATCGAAGTCAGCGGCTTCGCTGAAGACGAATTGATCGGCGCACCGCAGAACATCCTGCGTCACCCCGACATGCCGGCGTCGGCCTTCGCCGACCTGTGGGCCAGCGTCAAAGCCGGCCTGCCTTGGCGCGGCATGGTCAAGAACCGGCGCAAGAATGGCGACCACTATTGGGTCCTCGCCAATGTCACGCCGGTGATCGAGAACGGCCAGCCGGTCGGCTACATGTCGGTCCGCACAAAGCCGAGCCGGGCACAGATCGACGCCGCCGCCAAGCTCTACATGCAGGAGAAGGACCAGCCGGGCAGCCTGGTGCTGTGCCAGGGCCGCGTGTTCAAGTCGCAGTGGCATCGGCGATGGGTGTCGATGCTGGAAATCCCGCTCGGCCTGCGCCTTGGCCTGTCGTTCTCCGTTGCGCTCGCCGCCCTCGTGGTCCTGGCCTGGGCCGCCTCCAACCCGGAAGCCTTCGCGCGCGCCGGCCTCACCACTTGGCTCGATGTGCTCGCCGCGGCCGGCGGCCTTTCCTTGATCGCGATCTGGTATTTCCTCTCCAAGAACATTGTCGCGCCGCTCAAAAACGCCGTCACCGTCTGTCAGAAGATGGCGGGCGGCGACCTGACCACCTGCATCTCGACCGAGCGGACCGACGAGATTGGCCAGATGATGCGCGCGCTGTCGCAGTTGAACACCAACCTGCACAGCATCGTCGGCGACATCCGGATCAATTTCGGCACGATGCTCAACGCGGCGCAGCAGATCGCCAGCGGCAACGTCAACCTCTCCGCGCGCACCGACTCCCAGGCGGCGGCGCTGGAAGAGACGGCCGCCAGCATCGAGGAGATCACCTCGGCGGTGAAGCAGAACGCCGATCACTCCACGCACGGTGACGAAGTGGCGAGCAGCGCCCTCACCTCGGCGCAGAAAGGCGGACAGATCGTCACCAAGGTCGTCTCGACCATCGCCGAGATCAGCCAATCGTCCGAGAAGATCGCCGACATCGTCAACATCATCAACGGCATCGCCCATCAGACCAACCTGCTGGCGCTCAACGCCGCGGTCGAAGCGGCACGCGCGGGCGAGGCCGGCCGCGGCTTCGCCGTGGTCGCGACCGAAGTGCGCAGTCTGGCGCAGCGCTCGGCTGCCTCGGCAGCGGACATCAAGCAGTTAATCGAGGAGTCGGTGTCGAAGGTGACCGCCGGCACCGCGCTGGCGCGCGATGCGGGCGCCGCCATGGAGGAAATTCTAACATCGATCCGCAGCGTCGCCGGCTTGATGGGCGAAATCTCGACCGCGTCGAGCGAGCAGAGCACCGGCATCGATCAGGTCAGCACCGCGGTGGGCCAGCTCGATGAGGTCACGCAACAGAATGCCGAACTGGTCGAGCAGGCGACGTCAGCGACGCGCAGCCTGGAAGAACAGGGCAGCAAGCTGATGCAGGCGCTCTCGGTGTTCAAGCTGAACGGCAAATTCGTAGGGCCGGCGTCGTCCACCCCGGCGGCAGCCCTGCGCGCGAAAGTGACGCGGCGATTCTCCAAGGCGGCCTGATCGCGCGTCTGCCTCGCCATCACTTAGCGAGGCAGGCCACGCTCACGCCCACAGCCGCTCGCTCTTCATGTCGCTGTAGAGCGAGGCAACGTAATCGCCGTAGCCATTGAACAGCAGCGTCGGCCGGCGCTCGCCGGTGCCGATCACCTCTTCGCTCGCCTGGCTCCAGCGCGGATGCGGCACTTCCGGGTTCACGTTGGCCCAGAAGCCGTATTCGGAGGCCTGCAGCGCCTCCCACATGCCTTTCGGCCGTTGCTCGACAAAACTGAAGCGCACGATCGACTTGATCGACTTGAAGCCGTATTTCCACGGCACAGCCAGGCGCAGCGGCGCACCCATCTGCTTGGCGATCGGATGGCCATAGGCCCCGGTGGCGAGGAAGGCGAGTTCGTTGGTCGCCTCCGCCATCGACAGCCCCTCGACGTAGGGCCACGGATACCAGCTCTGCTTTAGACCGGGCGCAACCTTCGGATTGTTGAAGGTCTCCATCCGCAAATATTTGGCGGAGCCGAGCGGCTTGGCGAACTCGACCAGCTTGGCCACCGGGAAACCTGTCCAGGCGATCGCCATGCTCCAGGCCTCGACGCAGCGATGGCGATAGGTCCGCTCTTCGAGCGTCATCTTGCGGATCAGTTCATCGATGCCGATCTCGAACGGCTTCTCCACCAAGCCGTCGATTTTCACCATCCAGGGGCGGATCGGCAGCGCCTGCGCCTGCTGGGCGACGTTCTTGGTCGAGTTGAACTCGTAGAAATTGTTGTAGTTGGAATTGATCTTCTCGTCGGTGATCGGCCGGTCGAGTACGTATTTCTCGTTGTGCTTGGCCGGATAGAGATCGGCGCTCGGGTCCGGGATATTGGCCAGATCCGTGACGCGCTGCGCGTAAGCCGGTCCCGCCATCAAGGCCAGCGCACTGGCGCCGCCGGCGAGCAGGCCACGGCGGTTGAACACAAGGTGCTCGGGCGTCGCAAGGCGGTCGGACAGTTCCCAGCCGCGGCGGCGGATAATGCTCATGACGCAGTTTCTCCCCTGAACTTGCGGCAGAAGTACGGGGCGGCCTGCTCACGGGCAAGTCACGGTTGCGGGAGCCGCACGGGAACAGCCCGCCCAGCGAAGGGCTGCCGCAAAAGCGGAACCTAGGGTGACGTGAGGTCGCTAGCACCCGCCGTCATTCCGCTGCCCGCCGCGCCGCCACGATCTGATCGGACGTCCGCCCCGTGAGCTCGGCCATATGGTCGAACGTGAAGGTGAAGGTGCCGACACCGGCGGTGCCGGAGCGAACCTCGACGATCAGATCGCCGATCTCCGATTCCGGCATCTGCGCGCGCACACAGTCCCAACCGTCCCAGCCGTCGCGCGTGTCGAAGCCGAGGATCTGCCCGCGCCGGCCGGACAAAATGGCATTCATCTTGGCGGTGGCATCGCTCGGACAGACGATCTCGACCAGATGGATCGGCTCAAGCAGCACCGGCTGACACTGCGGCAACCCCTCGACGATGGCGATGCGGCCGGCGGTGCGGAACGCCATGTCGGATGAATCGACCGTATGATACGAGCCGTCGACCAATGTCACGCAGAGATCGACCACCGGGAAGCCGAGCGGCCCGTGCTTGAGCGCGTCAATGATGCCCTCCTCCACCGCCGGGATGTAATTGCGCGGCACCACGCCGCCGGTGATCTTGTCCTCAAATTTGAACCCGGCGCTGCGCGGTAGCGGCTTGATCTCCACCACCACGTCGCCGAACGCGCCGTGGCCGCCGGATTGCTTCTTGTGCCGGCCGCGAATGCTGATCGGTTTGCGGATGGTCTCGCGGTAGCCGACACTCGGTGGGTGCGTCGTGACCGGGACAGCGTAGCGATCGGCGAGCCGCTCCGCGGCGACGCGCAAATGCATTTCGCCCTGACCCCACATCACCACTTCGTGGTTCTCGGCATTATGCTTCACAGTCAGCGACGGATCTTCCTCGGTCAGCTTGGCAAAGGCCGCGCCGAGCTTGACGTCATCCTTGCGCTCCCTCGCCTGCACGGCGAGCGCGAGCACCGGCGGATAGGGCGTCACCTTGACCATCGCGCCGCGCGCCTGACGGCCGGACGACAATGTGTCGCCGGTCTTGGCACCATCGAGCTTGCCGAAGGCGACGGTGTCACCAGCGGAAGCCTGACCGCGCTTGGTGAAGTTCTGGCCCATCGCGGTGAAAACGCCGGATACGCGTCCAGCTTCGGAAGTCGGCGTTGAAAACGCCGTGCCGTCGCCGGCTTCGCCGGCGAGCAGCCGGACCACCGACATCTTGCCGCCATGCGCGGTGTGGAAAGTCTTCAGCACCAGCGCCACCGCGTCATAGCCGTGTTTGATGCCAAGGCGTTGCGTCGTCTCCGCCACGCCGGGCGCTTCGTGCCGCAAGGCTTTCAGCAGACGCAGCACGCCGTTCGACCGCGTCGCGCAGCCGAGCAACACGGGGCAGACGATACGGTCGCGCAGTTCCTTGGCGAGGTCGTCGAACACCTTGTCGCGCGGCGGCTGGATGTCCTCGAGCAACTGCTCCATCAACTCGTCGTCGTGATCGGCGAGCGTCTCCAGCATGGTGAAGCGCGCTTCCTTCTCGCGGTCGCGATCTTCGCCCTTGAGATCAACGACTTCCGAGGCGGCATATTCCTTGTAAACAAAGGCGCGTTCGAGCGCGAGATCGACGAAGCCGGCGATCAGATCGCCCTTCCAGATCGGAATTTGCCGCAGCAGCAGCGGCACGCGCGAGGCCGGCTGCAACAGCTTGATTGTTTCGCGTACGCGTTTGTCGACCTTGTCGATCTTGTTGAGGAACAGGAAGTGCGGAATGTTCTGGTCTTCCAGCTCGCGCAGGATCAACTGGAGTTGCGGGACTTTCTTTTCGTCCGCCTCGCACACCACCACGGCGGCGTCGACCGCGGGGAGCACGCTGCGCATGTCGTGGATGAATTCGATCGAGCCGGGACAGTCGATAAAAGTGTAACTGTCGCCCATGAAGGACGTCGTGGCGAAGGTCGCGTCCACGCTCATCTTGTGATGGCGGGCTTCCTTGCTGGCGTCGCCGACGGTGGTGCCGGAATCGACGGTTCCCTGACGCTGCACGGCGCCGGTGCGCGCAAGGATCGCTTCGAGAAGTGTGGTTTTGCCGCTTTGGAACGGGCCCACCAGCGCGATGCAGCGTGGGCCCGGATTTTTTATGACATTGGGACTTGTGCCATTCGTGCCGTCCTGTCCCATTTGCAAGCCTCCCTCACCGGCCGGGAGGGTCGGACCAAAATCCCGGCCCTGGACGCACATCGTCTCAGGTGCGGGAGAGACTGGCAAGGCCTCGGTGCAGATGTGATCGCGGTAGTCCCGGGGGCATCCCATATGGCGGGAGACCATATGACGAAGACGCGATCGATCCCGCGTTATTGCGCGTTGAAGCTCGTATCCGCGATCTGCGCCGCGTCGATCGTCTTATCGATCAGGCCTTCGGCTTTATACCATTCGACCTGGCGCGCCAGATCGGCGAGATCGAGCCTACCCTGCGGGTCCATATAATAAGCACCGGCCTCCACCGTCGCCGCCCCGACGCTGAGATGCATGTCGGGATAGACATAGGGTGCGATCGCCGTTGCGACGACACGCGATTCCGGCGTCGACAGGCGCTTGCCGTGATCGAGTTGCAGCATGAGGCTGTAGTCGGCGGCGCCCAGTCTGTAAGCGCGCAGGAATTTCTCGATCATCCCGCGGTTGCTCTCGATCACCTTGGTCGAGACGAAGAGCGCGCCGAGCTGCTGGTTGTCGATCTCCGAGAACCAGCCGACGAAGCGCGCCTGATTGGAGACGAGCAGCTCGCGCGCATATTGCAGCGGCAGGAGCGCCGCATCGGCCTGCGCAGTGCCGACTGCGCGCGCCATCGCGTCGTAGCTCACCATCGGCTTGAGCATCACCGTCTTGAAGTCGAAGCGTTTGACGCGGGCGATCTGCGCGACTTGATAATGGAACGACGAGCCAAGGCGGTCGATCGCGATGCTGCGATTGGCCAGGCTGTCGAATGTCCGCATGCCGAGGGCGAAGGCGTTCGTCGACACCACCAGAACATTGCCCTCGTAGTCCCGCTTCTCCCCCACCCGGCCCGCAATCGCCTTGATAAGGCCGCGGCCTGCATAATTGAACACCGCCGGCGTGAAGGAGACGAGACCGAAATCGGTCTTGCCGGTCGCCACCGCTTTGGCAACATCGGCCTCCGATGCATAGGCCGTAAAGTCGACGCGCAGGCCTTCCGCCTTGAAATAATCGCGTCCCAGCGCGTCGAACAGCGCGCCGTTGGCGATCTCGCGCATGGCGCCGATGGTCACGCGCTCCTCCGCAGAGGCGGATACCACAGAGACGGAGATGGCAACCAGGACGAGGAGCCGGAAAAGCATACCTCTACATTAGCGGAGAGAATTCCGATTCGCGCGGGAATGACGTTGGGCTGGTTTAGCCGGGCTTAACAGGCGGCACCGAGACCGGAACCACAAAATGACGGCGCCACCGCAACCGTCGAGGCTGCGATGGCGCGGTCGCTTAGGCCTTATGAAAGCTTAACGCAGATTGCCGCAGAAGCGCTGGATGCGCGTGCAGGCGTCCTCCAGGTCCGAGGTCTTGGTCGCGTAGGAGATGCGGAACGCGGGTCCCAGGCCGAAGGCTGAACCCTGCACCACCGCCACGCCCTCAGCTTCGAGAAGCTCGGTGACGAAATCCTCGTCCGTCGCGAGCTTCTTGCCGCCCGGCGTCGTCTTGCCGATGGTGCCGGCGCAGGACGGGTAGACGTAGAACGCACCTTCCGGCGTCGGGCACTTGATGCCGTTGGCCTGGTTGAGCATCGACACCACGAGGTCGCGGCGTTCCTTGAAGATGACGTTGTGCTTGGCGATGAAATCCTGCGGCCCGTTGAGCGCTTCCACCGCCGCCCACTGCGACGCCGCCGCCGGGTTCGACGTCGACTGCGACTGGATCATCGCCATCGCCTTGATCAAAGGCTCCGGCCCGCCGGCGTAACCGATGCGCCAGCCGGTCATGCAATAGGCCTTCGAGGTGCCATTGATCGTCAGCGTGCGCGGATAGAGCGCGGGCTCGACCTGCGCCGGCGTGAAGAACTTGAAGTCGTCATAGACCAGGTGCTCGTACATATCGTCGGTCATGACATAGACGTGCGGATGCTTGAGCAGCACGTCGGTCAGCGCCTTCAGTTCGGCATAGGTATAGGCGCCGCCGGTCGGGTTCGACGGCGAGTTCAGCAGAAACCACTTGGTCTTCGGCGTGATTGCCTTCTCGAGCTGCGCCGCGCTGATCTTGAAGCCCGATTCCATCGAGCACACGACTTCGACCGGCGTGCCGCCGGCGAGATAAACCATGTCGGGATAGCTGACCCAATAGGGCGCCGGGATGATGACCTCGTCGCCGGGGTTCAGCGTCGCCATGAAGGCGTTGTACAGCACCTGCTTGCCGCCGGTCCCGACGGTGATCTGCGACGGCTTGTAGTCGAGGCCGTTCTCGCGCTTGAACTTGGCGGCGACGGCGGCCTTGAGCTCGGCGATGCCGTCGACATTGGTGTACTTCGACGCACGGCCCTCGCGAATCGCCTTGATCGCGGCTTCCTTGATGTTGTCCGGCGTGTCGAAGTCCGGTTCGCCCGCGCCGAGGCCGATCACGTTGCGGCCCGCCGCTTTGAGCGCGCGCGCTTTGTCGGTCACCGCGATGGTGGGCGACGGCTTGATGCGCTTGAGGCTGTCGGCGAGGAAGGCCATTGGAAAACTCCGGAATTTAGCGGCGTATCGCTGATTTTGGACGTGGTACCGGCCCAATCGGGCAACAGCAAGTCGCAAAGAATGATCGATTGATCAAGGGTGTTGATGGACCCGCATGCCTGTCCCGCGAGATGGGAGGAAACGTTAAACCTGCCCTGTTATCCCCTTCCTCATGGCCGGTCTGATCGACATCCTGCGCACTGGTGCCTGGGTCACCCGCGAGCGGACGCGCCTGGTGGCCCTCTGGCTCCTGGCCGCCGGCGCCCTCGGCATGATCGTCCTGGTCGCCACTTCCGATGGCCGCTCCGACCGCTTCAACCGCCCCCTCGGCACCGACTTCTCCAACGTCTACGCCGCCGGTACCTATGTGCTGGAGGGCAAGGCCACGGCGCCCTTCGACCCGCCCGCACAATACGCCCGCGAACAGGCGATCTTCGGCCCGGACACACCATTTTACGGCTGGCACTACCCGCCGTTCTTCCTCGGCGTGGCGGCCGTGCTCGCCATCATGCCCTACGGACTGGCGCTCCTGGTCTGGCAGGGTGTGACACTCGTTTTCTACCTCCTGTCCATACAGGCGGTGCTCGCGAGGAATGCCCCCTCTCCGTCAGGCCCGCCTTACCCGGCCGCACAGGGGAGAGGTAAAGAGCCGCTGTGGCTGTTGCTGGCCGTCGCCTTTCCCGCCGTCTTCGTGAACCTCGGCCATGGCCACAACGGCTTCCTGACCGCGGCCCTGATGGCGACGGCGCTCGTCATACTCGACCAACGCCCCATCCTGGCCGGCGTGCTGTTCGGCTGCCTCGCCTACAAACCGCAGTTCGGCGTGTTGATCCCGCTGGCGCTGATGGCGGGGGGCTATTGGCGTAGCGTCGCCGCCGCCGCCGCCACCGTCGCCGTCGCCGTGCTCGCCGTGACACTGGCCTTCGGCACCGAGGTCTGGACCGCCTTTCTCGCCTCCACGCACTTCACCCGCACGATCGTGCTCGAACAGGGCGAAACCGGCTGGCACAAGATCCAGAGCGTGTTCTCGGTGGTGCGCATGTGGGGCGTCGACCTGCCGCTGGCCTACGCCGCGCAGAGCCTCACCACGCTCGCGGTGGCCGGCGCGCTCATCTGGCTGTGGCACAGCCGCGCGAACTTCGCGCTCAAGGCGGCCGCGCTCGCCATCGGCGCCATTCTCGCCACACCCTATTCGCTCGACTACGACCTGATGTTGCTCGCACCGGCGATCGCCTTCCTCGCCGTCAATGGGCTGCAACGCGGCTTTGCCCCTTTCGAGAAGACGCTGCTCGCGCTGTTGTGGCTCGCTCCGATCATCACGCGCTCGCTCGCGCAAGCCACGCTGATCCCGCTCGCGGTTCCGCTCATGTTGCTGTGCTTCCTGCTTTTGCTGCGTCGCGCCATAAGCGAAACATCAACCGCCCCAACCAGTGGCGTTTTGCGCGCGCAGCCTTAGAATACTGACTCAAAGAGCCGGTTGAACGGCCGCAACCTTTGCAAGGGAGCGCGCGCCATGAAGCTTTCCGCCGAGCAGCTCAACGCCTTCGACGAACAAGGCTACGTTTTCTTCCCAAACTGCTTCTCCGAAGAAGAGATCGCGCTGTTGCGCGCTGAAGCCGACAGCATCCTCAAGCTCGACCGGCAGGAAGTGTGGCGCGAGAAAGCCGGCGCGCCGCGCACGGCCTTCGCCGCGCACACGTTCAGCCCGGTGTTCGGATTGCTGGCGCGGCACCCGCATCTCGTCGAGCCATTGCGTCAATTGTTCGGCGAGGACGTCTACGTCCATCAGTTCAAGCTCAATGCCAAGGCCGCCTTTGAGGGCGACGTCTGGCAATGGCATCAGGACTACGGCACGTGGCAACGCGATGACGGCATGCCGGAAGCGCGCGCCATGAACATCGCCGTGTTTCTGGATGAGGTGATGCCGATCAACGGCCCGCTGCTCCTCATTCCGAAAAGCCACAAGCAAGGCGTTTTCGACGCCGGCCACGATCTCAAGACGACGTCTTATCCACTATGGACTTTGGACAAGGACACCGTGACGCGGCTCGCGCATGAAGCCGAAGGCGACAACGGCGTCGGCATCGTCGCACCGACCGGCAAGCCCGGCTCTGTGCTCATGTTCCACGGCAATCTCGTGCACGCCTCGCCACCCAATATTACCCCCTACCCGCGCAAAATCGTCTATCTGACACTCTGCGCAGTATCGAACCACATCACCAAGTTCACGCGGCCGGAATTCATCGCGCATCGTGACTTCACGCCGATCCAGCCCGCCGACGATGACGCACTTTTGGATTACGCGCGCGCGCATCGACAAGCGGCGGAATAATTTTTCCCGCAACGCCGCGGGCAAAGATCGCGCATTCGCCGCACACGCATGTGTGAATGCGGTTTTATGCTATCGTTACACAAGGCCGCGCGGCGGCCTTGCTATCGCCGGACTTTGTGGGCCCTATCCGGTCGTCGCGCTTCGGGGCTTCACGTCATGATGTGGAAAGGACAGCCGGCTATGCAGTCGCGATCATGCGTGATGAACCGATTCTCATCGGACAAGTTCTAATGTACACGCTCTATTCAATGCGGCGCTCCGGCAACAGCTACAAGGTCCGCCTTGCGCTGGCGCGGCTCGGCATTCCTTACAAGGCGGTCGAAGTCGACATCCTGCAGGGCGAGAGCAAAACGCCGGAATTCCTCGCTATGAATCCGAGCGGCCAGGTGCCGTTGTTGGAAGTCGCGCCCGATCGTCATCTCGCCGAGTCGAATGCCATCCTGTGGTACGTCGCCGGCGGTTCGCGGCTCGCGCCCGAAGATCGCGTCGAGCACGCCGAAGCGCTGCAATGGATGTTCTTCGAGCAGCACAGCCTGGAGCCGAATATCGGCGCCGCTTATTTCTGGCTTTGCCTGATCAAAGGCGGCCGCGAATTGCAGAGCCATGCGCTCGAAGACTGGATGGAGAACGGCTACCGCGCGTTGACGATCATGGAGCGGCATCTTGCCGATCATCGCTATTTCGTCGCCGGCCATTTCACCATCGCCGACATCGCGCTTTACGCCTATACCCACCTTGCCGAGCAGTGCGATTACGACCTGTCGCGCTTCCCCGCCGTCCGCGACTGGCTCGACCGCATCGCCGCCGAGCCGGGCTATGTGCCGATGGACCTGCAGCCGGAGCCGCTGGTCGCCGCGCAGTAAACTTCGCCCTCCCCGCGCAATGCGATAGGGAGGGGCGCCCCACCCATTTACCTTTTGTTAACCAAAGTCACGAAAAGGCCGCCGTTAATCTTTGTGGCCGCCTCAATCGGGCCGGAACCACGCCCGGATTTTTGCGTTTTATGCAGGCGATCGCACATTCCTCTTGTGGCTTCGCCCAGCAAATGCCCAAGCACACCGACACCACCGGCTTCACGCCCCCGACCGACCGCAGCCTTGGCCGCGAGCGCCGCACCGTGATGCTGGCCGAGCTGATCGCCAGCATCGGCCTCGCCCTCTGCACCCTCGTCGCTGCCACCGTTGTCTCCGTCGGCATCGCCCGCGCCGACGCCGCCGGCAACGTCCTGGACAACGAGGGCAGCCTGTTTGCCATCGCGCTGGTGCTCGGCCTGCTGTTCGTCGTCATGGGCGGCTTCGCCGCCCTGCCGCACGGCCCGCGCAAGAGCCGGCGCAGCTAAAGCCGCCTCACCCAAAACCGCCGTCCCGGCGCAGAATTTGCATCGTCCGGCATGGGAAAACCCGCGGAGGGTCCCATGCTGCACGTGCCGGCACCGATCGAGGCCGACGCCGATTTTCCCGGCCTGAGCTTCGCCTATCGTTTCGTCGATGGGCACGCCGAGCCACTGGCCGGCCGCGACCTGACGCGGGCCATTGCCGAGCCCGGCGGCTGGATTTGGATTCACCTCGCCCTGACCGATGCGCAAGCACGCGACTGGATCGCGCATGAGGCACCCCTGCCCGAGCGCGCCCGCGCCGTCCTGCTGTCCGAAGACGAGCACCAATTGCTCGAGCCGATAGAGGGTGGCGTGGCCGGCGTGTTCGCCGACCTGCTGCGCGAATTCGCCGGCGAAACGCGCGAGCTCGGCCGCCTCCGTTTCGCGCTCACCGATACATTGGTGGTCAGCGGCCGCCGCGCCGCGCTCGGCGCCATCGCGCGCACGCTCGACGCCATGGGTAAGGGTAAGCGTTTACCGGATGCGGTGGCCCTGCTCGAAGAGATCGTCAGCCATTTTGCCGACGCCGTTTCGCTGGTCGCCCAGGAGCTTGCCGACACGCTCGACGACATCGAGGAAAAGCTGATCGACGACGTCTCCGAGAACGAACGTCTTCGTCTCGGTCCGGCGCGGCGCACCGCGGTGCGCCTGCATCGGCAGCTCGCGGCATTGCGGCTGCTGTTCCGCCACTGGTCGGCGCCGGGGACAAGCGAATGGCCGAGCCGTATCGGCGTCGCCGCCGGACGGCTGGCGCAACGCCTCGACGGACTCGATCACGAGATCGCCGCCATCCAGGAACGGGCCCGCCTGTTGCAGGACGAGATCGCCGCCAAGCTCGCGGCCGAGACCAACCGCCATCTGTTCGTGCTCACCATCATCACCGCCTTCATGCTGCCGCCGACCTTGGTCGGCGGCATCTTCGGCATGAATGTCAGCGATCTGCCTTTCACCAAGGAGTCGGGCGGCTTTTACTGGGCGATGGCGCTGACAGCGGGATCGATCCTGCTCGTCTACGCCTTCATGCGCCTGTTGCGCATCATGCGCTGACATAAGGACGCATTGCGGAACGGCGACGGCCGGCGCACCGTTGAGATGTTCGACGGAGGATCGTGATGCGCCGAATGCTCGTTCTTGCTCTGCTGTTGTCCGGCCTTGCGCTGCCGGCGCAGGCCGCCGAACCGACCTTCCAAACCTCGGCCGGCCCTGTCGCCGTGCAAACCATCGCGCGCGGCCTGGTCCACCCCTGGGCGCTCGCCTTCCTACCCGACGGCCGCATGCTGGTGACCGAGCGGCCGGGCCGTATCCGTATCGTGACGCGTGACGGCAAGCTCTCACCCGCGCTCGATAACGTGCCGAAGGTTTTTGCCGCCGGCCAGGGCGGCCTGCTCGACATCATCCTCGATCGCGGCTTTGCACAGAACCGCACAATTTATTTCTCCTACGCCGAACCGTTCGACGGCGGCGCGCGCACCGCGGTCGCCCGTGCCGTGCTCGATGCCGGCGAGACGCCACGCCTCACCGAGGTCAAGGTGATCTACCGCCAGCACGGCCCCGCCTCGCGCGGCAATCATTTCGGCAGCCGCATCGTGCAAGGCACGGACGGCAACCTGTTCGTCACCAATGGCGAGCACTTCACCGGCCGCGACATGGCGCAGACGCTCGATAACGATCTCGGCAAGATCATCCGCATCACGCCCGATGGCGACGCGCCGAAGGATAACCCTTTCGTCGGCAAAGCCGGTGCGCGGCCGGAGATCTGGTCCTACGGCCACCGGAATCCACAAGGCCTCGCGCTCAATCCCGTCGACGGAAAATTATGGGAGCAGGAGCACGGCGCCATGGGCGGCGATGAGATCAACATCATCGCGCCGGGTAAGAATTACGGTTGGCCCAAGGTCAGCTACGGCGTCAATTACGACGGTTCGCCGGTCGGTAGCGGCAAGCAACAGATGGATGGCGTCACCGATCCAATCTGGCATTGGACGCCATCGATCGCGCCGTCCGGCATGGCTTTCTACACGGGCGATCTATTCCCGGCGTGGAAAGGCAGCCTGTTCAACGGCGCGCTGAAGTTCCAGTTGCTGTCGCGGCTCGCATTGCAGGGCGACAAGATCGTCAAGGAAGAGCGTATATTGCAAGGCCTGAACGAACGCATCCGCGATGTGCGGCAAGGCCCTGACGGCGC
This sequence comes from Pseudolabrys sp., assembly GCA_029255525.1. Classification (GTDB taxonomy): domain Bacteria; phylum Pseudomonadota; class Alphaproteobacteria; order Rhizobiales; family Xanthobacteraceae; genus Pseudolabrys. The sequence goes on along the minus strand of JANLJK010000343.1, from coordinate 8,489 downwards.
GCTCTATCTCGTTACCGACAACAGCGCCGGCCGCATCCTGCGCGTCGCGCCGGCGAAGTAACCCGTCATTCCGGAGCGCGGGCGTTAGCCCGCGAACCCGGAATGACGAGCTACCACTTGTGAAACACGAAGAAGGCACCGAGCGCGATGAAGGCGAAGCCGACGCCCTGGCTCCAGGTGAACGCTTCCTTCA
>JANLJK010000343.1:0-8196 GCA_029255525.1 Pseudolabrys sp. | reverse complement strand
CCGAGCGCGATGAAGGCGAAGCCGACGCCCTGGCTCCAGGTGAACGCTTCCTTCAAATACAGGGTCGAGAACGCTGCGAAGACGAGGAGCGTGATGACTTCCTGAATGGTCTTGAGTTGCGCGGCATTGTAGACGCCGCTGCCGATGCGGTTCGCCGGCACTGCCAGGCAATACTCGATCAGCGCCAGCCCCCAGCTCACCGCGATGACCCAGTGGATCGGCACCTCCTTGTAGCGCAGATGCCAGTACCAGGCGGTGGTCATGAAGACATTGGAGCCGATCAGCATCAGGATCGGCAGCAGATAGGGCGAGGCGAACATGCGATGTCTCTGGCGGCATGCGGAATGAAGCGTCGGGCGACCATAATCCACAGGACACGGCCGCTGTCACCGGGCCGTCACGGCGCGGCGGTAACATTACAGCGTATAGTGAGTGCGTAGCGTCTTTGCGTTAAAGCCCCTTCTCTGCGGTCCCGCCGCCCACGCGGCCACGGGACCGTATTTTTTTGTGCCGCCGGGAAATCGCCCCGGCATGGCCTCGGTTCCGTGATCCTGCAAAACAATTTTTGATTACCCCGCGCCGGTCGCACGGGCGAAGCCCGTGATAGACTGCCCTCGCTCAGGGAGTGATGCGATGTCCGCTTTCCGTCTGGTTTCCATTGTCGCCGCCGCAACGCTGCTCGGCCTTGCCGCCGCATCGGCGCAGACCGCGCCGCAGCAGCCGCCACCGCTCGCCCCGGCCAAGCCCTACAAGCCGGTCGCCGTCACGCCGCCGCAGGACATCACCGATCCGGCCTTCGAGGCGCTGCGCAAACAGATCGGCGCCGCCGCGCAGAAGAAGGATCGCGCCGCGCTCGGCGCGCTGGTCGTCGCCAAAGGCTTCTTCTGGGAGCGCGAGAAGGGCGACAGCGCCGACAAGAAGAAATCCGGCATCGACAATCTCGCGGCCGCGCTCGGCCTGTCCAACAATGACGGCGCCGGCTGGGACATGCTCGCAAGCTACGCCGAAGACCCCACCGCCTCACCTGCGCCAACGCATAAAGGCGCCGTCTGCGCGCCGGCTGATCCGACCTTCGACGGCCCGGCCTTCGGCGCGCTGCTGAAAGCGACGCAGACCGACGTCAGCGAATGGGGCTATCCGGTTTCGGCCAATATCGAGGTGCACGCCACACCGCAGGCCAACGGCGCGGTCACCGGAAAGCTGGCGCTCGCCTTCGTGCGCGTAATGCCGGAAGCGAACCCGGCGTCGACCGCCTTTCTTCGCATCGTCACGCCGGACGGCAAGACCGGCTACGTCACCACCGACAGCATCGTGCCGATCGGCAACGACCAGCTCTGCTACGTTAAGGAAGGCGGCACCTGGAAGATCGGCGGTTATGTCGGCGGTGGCGACGGGCCGTAATCACCCATACCGCAGCTTCATTGCCAGGATCGGCAACATCAGCGCGAGCGTTACCGTCTCGGAGCCGATCAGCGGCCAGTTGCCGAGCGCAATGCCGTAGACCAACCACAGCGCGACGCCGAGCGTAAACGCCAGATTGGCCGGCAACGACAGCGCGCGGGTGTCCTTGTCGCGCAACACCTTCACCGCCTGCGGCAGCCAGCAGAGCGTGGTGAGCGTGGCGCCGGCCATGCCGACGAATTCAACCTGAGCGGCTGACAACATGCGCTTGCCTTAGTCACGATTCGAGAATGGAATGTGACAGTGCGGCCCGCGCGCATGACGCGGTCCGCTTCCGGACAGACGCATGACCACCACCCCGCCGCTGCCGCCCCGCCAACTCGTCTGCGCCCGTTGCGGGACGGCCTTCGCATGCCAGCTCGGCGGCGGCTGCTGGTGCGACGACGAAACATTGCGATTGCCATTGCCGACCGTCGCCGGCGAGGATTGCCTATGTCCCACCTGTTTGCGCAAGGCGGCGCAGGCGCATCAAGAGCAACAACAGCAGCAATAGGCCCGGCGACAAAGGGATATCGCCTCGGCTATACAGGCCTGCCCGCGCTTCCAGCGGCTTTTTCCGAACGAGAAAATCCCATGATCGACTTTTATGCGCTGACCAGCCCGAACGTGCAGAAGATCTTCATCATGCTCGAGTAGTGCGAGCTGCCCTACAACATGAAGACCGTGGACGTGTGGGCGAACGAACAGTTCACGCCCGAGTTCACCACGATCAATCCGCTGCAGAAGGTGCCGGCGATCGTCGATTCCGAAGGCCCCGGCGGCAAGCCCTACACTGTCATCGAGTCTGGCGCGATCCTGCTCTATCTCGCCGACAAGACCGGCAAGTTCGTGCCCAAGGACAAGGCCGCCTATTTCGACATGATGCAGTGGCTGATGGTGCAGATGGCCAATGTCGGCCCGATGTGCGGCCAGCTCGTGCACTTCTCCAAGTTTGCCGGCCCTGGCCAGGAATATGGCGCCAGCCGCTACCGCACCACGGTCAACAAGATCTTCGACGTCTACGAGCAGCGCTTGGCGAGCCGCCCCTATGTCGCCGGCGACGAGTACACCCTCGCCGACATCGCCGCCTTCCCCTGGCTGCGCAATGTCGGCCTGCTCGGCATCGACCTCGCGACCCGCCCGCACGTGAAGGCGTGGGTCGACAAGATCGAGGCCCGCGACGGCGTCAAGCGCGCGCTCGCGAAAGTCGCTACCATCAAGTCGATCCGTGACAATGCCAGCGACGACCAGAAGGATCGCTACTTCGGCCGCGGCAAGTACGCCCACGCCTGATCACTCTGGCGCCGGCTGGTCCATCCGATCGGCGCCACGGTCTCGACACGAACCGGGTCTAATTGCTCCCGGAATCGACCTCCCCTGGAGCGGCCGCGCGCGGCGCCTGAAGGCGCCTGCGCGCGTTCGCGTTGAGAATGCCATGTTCCGCTTCTTCGAGCGCAAGCTGCCGATCACAGTGCCCGGCACGGCCGAGCCCCCGCCCGGCCTGATCGCCTTCTATTGGTATTTCGCCCGCCAGGCGAAGGCGCTGTTCGTCGGCCTGTTCGTCGCCGGCTTCGCCGTCGCGCTGCTCGACATCACCATTCCCGTCTTCATCGGCAAGGTCGTGACGCTCGTCACCAACACCAAGCCGGAGGAACTCTTCGACACCGCCTGGCCGATACTGGCCGGCATGGCTGCCGTGCTTCTGATCGCGCGCCCGCTCGCCTTCACCATCCAACACTTACTGATGAACCAGGCGATCGCGGCCAATGTATCGAACCGCATCCGCTGGCAGAACCACTGGCACGTCGCGCGGCAGTCCTGGGCCTTCTTCCAGAACGACTTCGCCGGCCGCATCGCCAACCGCGTGATGCAGACGGGTCCGGCGATCCGCGAAAGCCTGGTCGCGCTGCTCACCGCCGTCTGGTTCATCCTGGTCTATGGCGCCAGCGCGCTCATTCTGCTCGCCTCGGCCGATCCGTGGCTGGCGATACCGGTGCTGGTCTGGTTCCTGGGCTACATCGCGATGCTGCGCTGGTTCGTGCCGCGCATGCGCGACCGCTCCAAGACGGTGTCGGAAGCGCGCTCGCTGCTGACCGGCCGCATCGTCGACACCTATACCAACATCGTCACCGTCAAGCTGTTCGCCCGCGCCAAGGACGAGGATGCCTATGTGCGCGAGGCGCTCGACCAGCACACCGGCGATTTCCACGAGGCGCTGCGGCTGAACACGATGTTCGCGCTGACGCTCACCGTGCTCAATGCCGGACTGATCACGCTGACCGGCGCCTTCGCTATCGTGCTGTGGCGGCACGGCCATATCGGCGTCGGCACGGTCGCGATGGCTTTGCCGATGACGACGCAGATCGTCAGCGCCTCCGGCTGGGTGGCGTGGCAGATCACGTCAATCTTCGAAAACATCGGCGTGGTGCAGGAAGGCATGATGACCATTGCCCGCCCGCTCACGCTCGTCGACAAGCCGGATGCGCCGGCCCTCAAGGTCACCCAGGGCGAGGTGCGGTTCGAGAACGTGCGCTTCGGCTATGGCCGCACGCGCGGGCTGATCGAGAATTTGAACCTCGACGTCAAGCCGGGCGAGAAGATCGGCCTCGTCGGCCGCTCCGGCGCTGGCAAGTCGACTTTGGTCAATCTGCTGCTGCGCTTCTTCGAGGTGGAAGGCGGCCGCATCCTGATCGACGGCCAGGACATTTCCGCCGTGACACAAGAAAGCTTGCGCTCGCAGATCTCGGTAGTGACGCAGGACACCTCGCTCCTGCATCGCTCGATCCGCGACAACATCCGCTACGGCAAACCGGGCGCGACCGACGCCGACATCGTCGCCGCCGCCAAGCTCGCACATGCGCACGACTTCATCCTCGAGCTCGAGGACCAGATCGGCCGGCGCGGCTATGACGCCCATGTCGGCGAGCGCGGCGTCAAGCTTTCGGGCGGCCAGCGCCAGCGCATCGCCATCGCCCGCGTGATCCTGAAGAATGCACCGATCCTGGTGCTGGACGAGGCTACATCGGCGCTCGACAGCGAAGTCGAGGCCGCCATCCAATCGAGCCTCGGCACGCTGATGGCAGGCAAGACGGTGATCGCCATCGCACACCGGCTATCGACCATCGCGCAGATGGACCGGCTGGTGATTCTCGATCACGGCCGCATCGTCGAGCAGGGCACGCATGAAAGCCTGTTGCGCGCCGACGGCCATTACGCCGGACTCTGGCGGCACCAATCCGGCGGCTTCATCGACCCTGGCGATGCGCAGGCCGCGGCGGAGTAGCAGGTCCGTTGGCAGCCCCCCGCCCCGCGGTCATTGCCGGGCTTGCCCCGACAACGCGGCCTTGTGCCGCCAAGCATTCCAACCCGTCATTTCAATCCCCGCGCTTCTTGTCGCGCCAACGGCTCTGCGCAAAGCCGATAACGAAGGCAGCCAGGCCCGCCCACCACACCAGTGGCGAGTAGACCGGAATGCTGCCCCGGATCTGCTGTTGGAAAAACATGCATTCGCGCGTCGCGCCGTCGAGGCACGTAATTTTCAGGCTCATGAGTCCAAGCGCGCCTTCCCACTGGGCATAGTAGAGAAACCACCACAGGATCGCGAAGCCCAAGAGGCCGAAGCCGAGCTTGGTCGCGAAGGGGGCCGGACGGCGGGAAATGGCGTCGGTCATGGCGGGGACTCCTCGAACTGAGCCTGTTGGTCGCGCCACAGGGTGATCCGGTTCAAACCGCCTTTGTCATCAGCCTGTCATGGTCCGGGGCTCACTCGCAGTCGCGCACAGCGAGAGATGTGACCAATGACCGCAGTACTGGCCGACGCCGCCCCCGCCACCGGGATCGTATGGGCCTATCGTTTCCACAGCGACGGCACCGCCGAGCTGATCCCGAATGAACAGGCCGATGAAGCCCTCGCCACCCACGGCGAGGGTTGGGTCTGGGTCCATCTCGGCCTCGCCGATACGCGATGCCGCGCCTGGATTGCGCGGAAGGCTCCGGTCTCCGACCTCGCGCGCGAATTGCTCACGGGCCCCGACCGCCATTTGCGGCTCGACATTCTCGGCAGCGAGATCATGGGCGTGATGCCGGACCTGCACCAGGAATTCGCCAAGGCCGGCGACGATCTCGTGCGCCTGCGCTTCGTGATGACCGAGCGCATGCTGATCACGGCGCGGCAGCAGCCGGTGCACTCGGTCGAGGTCAACCGCCGCGCCATCGAGGCCGGCAAACGCTTCCCGAGCGCGATCTCGTTGCTCGACGCGGTGATCGACCATTTCGCCGATGCCGTCGGCCGCATGGCCGATAAACTGGGCGCCGATCTCGACCGCGCCGAGGACCACATCATGCATGACGAGCCGGCCAATGACCGGCCGCATATCGGCCGCGTGCGCCTGCAAGCCGTGCGGGTGCATCGCCAGCTGTCGCAGCTCCGCACTTTGTTTCACCGGCTGGAGGCGCGGGTCGCCGCCGACAACGCGCAGACCGGTCGCGCCATCCGCCGGCTGGCGCAGAAGCTGGATTCCATCGATCACGAGATGAGCGCGGCGCATGAGCGCGCGCGACTGCTGCTCGACGAACTCGACGCCAAGATGACGGCCGTCACCAACCAGCGCCTGTTCACGCTATCGATCCTCACCGCCTGCATTCTGCCGCCGACTTTGGTCACCGGCTTTTTCGGCATGAACACCAAGGACCTGCCGTTTCAGAACACGGACGGCGGCACGTGGCTGGCGCTGATGGTGGCGGCCATCGCCGGCTTCGGCTGCTTCTGGGCGCTGCGAAGACTCAGGGCGTTTTGAACGCTACAGCTTCCGCCCGATCGCAAGGCCGGCGACCACCGCCAAGGCAAGCGCCGCCAACATGGACTCGCGCGAGCCCTGTTGTACGGCGGCGAGCGCTTCCTCGATGGTGCGCTGGCTGCTGGCGAGAGACTCCGCGGCCGCGGCAACGTCCGTATCCGCCGCGGCGTGGCGCACGGCGCGCGACTTCGCCGCCGGGCGCAGGAAGGCGATGAGAAACAGGATCAGCGCCAGGACGGCAAAGCCGCCGGCGATGACGGCCAGCGCGATCATGGTGCCGTAAAGCCCGGCCAGCCACACATAGAGCAGCGCCAGCGCGAAGCCCGCCGCGACCAGCAACGCCGCGGAAGCGGCGACAACGAGCACCGCCGTCACCTTGAAGGCGTGCACACGCCGGCTGATGTCGCCGCGCAGGATAGTGAGCAGGAACCCGAACATCAGTGCCTCCGCAGCAAGAGGCCCAGCACCACGCCGAAGCCGACCGCGCCGGCCACCACGGTGAGCGGGTTCTGCCGGGCGAAGGTCTCAAGATCGTCCACCACCGCATGGGCCTCCTGCTTGGCGCCGGCGGCAAGATCGCCCGCCGCGGCGGAAGCCGCAGCACCCATGCCCTGCGCCGCGCCGGCCGCCTCGGCCGCCGTCGTCTTGCCGAAGCCGGCGATGGTCTCCTTGATGGCGGCGATATCCTCGCTGAGCTGGCGCAATTGCGCCGCCAGATCCTCGCCCGTCGCACTCGCGGCGCGGCCGATGTTCTCTTTCGCCCGCTCGAACTCCGCGCCGATGCGATCGGCCGCCGCCGCCATGCTCTCGGCACTGCGTTTATGATGCGATGTGCTCATCACCGGAACTCCTGAAAGCATACCTGCCGCATGCAGCTTAACATTAAATCTGCACGCGCGGCCCACGGTTCACTTTGCGCTTTATCAATCGTTAGGGCCGCGGGCGCCGCCCCCGCCTCTTTTCACGCCGGGAGGCGCGGCCCATAATGCCCGCGCTTTTTCTCTCCACCATGGAAGTCCCTCGCTCATGATTCTCGAAATCGCCCAGATCGATGTGAAGCCCGGCGCCGAAGCCGAGTTTGAAGCCGCCGTGGCCAAGGCCGCCCCCTTGTTCAAGCGCGCCAAGGGTTGCACCGGCATGGTGTTGCAGCACTCACACGAGAAGCCGCAGCGCTATCGGCTGTTCGTGCAATGGGCGACGCTGGAGAACCACACGGTCGACTTCCGCGAATCCGCCGACTTCCAGGAATGGCGCAAGCTGGTCGGGCCGTTCTTCGCCACGCCACCCGAGGTCGAGCACGTCAAGGAAGTGCTCAAGGGGTTCTAGAAATGGCGCGCTGACGCCGCCCCCCGCTCCGTTCGTTCCCGCGCAAGCGGGAACGTAGGGCCACATAAAAACACTTCCTACTGGATCCCCGCTTTCGCGGGGATGAGCGGAGAGTGGTGAAGGGAGAACATCATGCAGCCCGGCGCGCACCGCATCCTCACCACCCACACCGAGAGCCTGCCGCGCACCAAGGACATCGTCGCGCTGCTGCTCGCCGAGCAGCATGAGCCGGGCAAACACAAGGCCGCACTCGCCACCGCGGTCGCCAACGCCGTGAAACATGTCGTCGCCCGGCAGATCGACTGCGACATCGGCACCTTTGCCAGCCGCGTGCAAGTCGACACTAAGATCGTGTGGATGAAGCTGCAGTCTCTTACCGAAGGCGTCGCGATGATATCGAAGGCGTTGTGGAAGAAGGCGGCGTGATTATTGCGCATTAATGCCGGCGCGTTGCGCCACCGCGGTCCAGCGCGCGACTTCCGCCTTGAAGAAAGCATCGAACGCCTCCGGGCTCGTCGCCATCGGCTCGACGCCGATGGCGACGATGCGCTGGCGCGTGTCGGGCTGGCCCATCGCCTGCACGACGGCGCGGTTGAGCGTCGCGACGATCTCCGGCGGCGTGCCGGTGCGCACC
>JANLJK010000342.1 GCA_029255525.1 Pseudolabrys sp. | reverse complement strand
TCGGAGGCACTATGACCTCCCGCCGGGAGCCGGCTGACGACGGGCCGCTGAAACATGCGGTTGTCGAAAGCGCGACCCGTGCGCCGGAAGACGCCGCGATGGCGCGCCGAGAGGCGCCCCGTGCTTCGGCGACGGAGTGCGGGCATCTACCAAAATCCGCGCCTGCTCGGCGCGCCGTCCCCTCATGCTTCGAGGGGAAAGGGAAAGAGTGACGACAGGCCTCCCCCGGGCCGCGACAAAGAACAGGGGCGGCGGAGCTTTGTCCCGCCGTCATTCCGGGTTCGCTCGCGCCCCGGAACGACCCCGCTTGCACCATCGCGCGGAATGCCCGAAAGGTGAGCCCGACAAAGGATGCTCAGGCAATGAAGAATCCCCCCGGCCCCAGTCCCCATGGACCTTTGCGCGTCGGTGTCGGCGGCCCGGTCGGCTCCGGCAAGACCGCGCTGATGGACGCGCTCTGCAAGAAACTGCGCGACCGCTACGAGATCGCGGCTATCACCAACGACATCTACACCAAGTGGGACGCGGAATATCTGGTGCGCTCCGGCGCGCTCAGCGCCGATCGCATCGCCGGCGTCGAGACCGGCGGCTGCCCACACACGGCGATCCGCGAAGATGCCTCGATCAACCTCGCCGCCGTCGCCGAGATGCGGCAGAAGTTTCCCGATCTCGATCTGGTGCTGATCGAATCCGGTGGCGACAACCTCGCCGCGACCTTCTCGCCCGAGCTCGCCGACCTGACGATCTATGTCATCGACGTCGCGGCCGGCGACAAGATCCCGTCCAAGGGCGGCCCCGGCATCACGCGCTCGGACCTGCTCGTCATCAACAAGACCGATCTCGCGCCTTATGTCGGCGCCTCGCTCGACGTGATGGACCGCGACGCCAAGAAGATGCGGGGACAACGTCCCTTCGTCTTCACCAATATGCGTGAAGGCAACGGCGTCGACGAGATCGCGCAATTCATCGAGAAAAAGGGTGGCCTAAAAGTATGACGAGTTCTTCTTCTGCGCGGCTAGCGGCCGCGCTCGCGCGTATCGACGATGCTAAAGGCGAGGGCGTGCGCGCCTGCCTCACCGTTTATCGCAACGAGGCGAAGGTCGCGGCCGAGGCCGCCGATGCACGCGCCAAGGCCGGTCTTTCGCTTGGGGCCCTCGACGGCGCCATCGTCACCATCAAGGATCTGCTCGACGTCAAAGGTGAGGTGACGCGCGCTGGCTCGAAGCTCGTCGCCGAAGAGGGCAAGCCCGCCATTGAGGATGCGCCGGTGGTGCAACGCTTGCGACGCGCAGGCTGCGTGATCGTCGCCAAGACCAATATGAGCGAATACGCCTTCTCCGGCGTCGGCTCCAATCCGCATTACGGCACGCCCGGCAATCCGGCGGATCGTACGCGCGTGCCCGGCGGTTCGACTTCGGGCGGTGCGGTCGCCGTCGGCGACGGCATGTGCGAGATCGCCATCGGCTCCGACACCGGCGGCTCGCTGCGTATTCCGGCCGCGCTTTGCGACATCGTCGGCTTCAAGCCGAGCCGTCAGCGCATTCCGACGGTCGGCGCTTTTCCGCTGTCTTATTCGCTCGACTCGATCGGGCCGATGGCCAACACCGTGGCCGATTGCGCCAAGGCCGATGCGGTGCTGGCGGGCGAGGAATTTGCCGCGCTTGATCCGGCGCCGCTCGCCGGCCTGCGCGTCGGCGTCGCCCAAGGCATGCCGCTCGACAATCTGGATGAAACGGTCGCCGCGCGCTTTCCCGCCGGGCTGGCGCTGCTTGAGAAGGCCGGCGCCAAGCTGTCCGATGAAGCGCTGCCGCTGATCGATCGCATGGTCGAGGTCAACGGTAAGGGTGGGTTCGCCCCGCCGGAGGCTTATGCGATCCACCGCGATCGCCTGGCGCGGCGCGGCGATGCCATCGATCCCAATGTGCGCGCGCGCATCGAACGCGCCGCCAAGATCAGCGCCGCCGATTACGTCGACATGCAACAGGCGCGCGCCGCGCTCATCCGCGAGATGGATGTGCGTCTCGCCGATATCGATGTGCTGGTGTCGCCGACGACGCCGATCGTCGCGCCGACCATTGCTGAGATGGAGGAGCGCGAGACCTTCGCCCGCAAGAACGCGCTGTTGCTGCGCAATACGTCGATCTGGAATTTCTTCGATTGCTGTGCCATCTCCCTGCCGCTGCCGCGCCAGGGAGGCCTGCCGACCGGGCTGATGCTGATCGTGCGCAACGGTCAGGACAAGCGTCTGTTCCGCATTGCCGCCGCGGTCGAGAAGCTGTTCACCGGTGCGCGCTGACTCAGAAGGTCTTTAGAATGGCGAGCAATGTCTGATGCCGCTCGGCGCCGAGCTGTTCGCGCAGGCAGGACTCGTGTTCGTCGGCAAGCACCTTTGCCTTGGCCAGCAGCTTCTCGCCCTCGCGCGTCAGCTCGAGGGCGTGGCGGCGGCCGTCGGCCGAGGAGGGCAGACGGACCGTGAGGTTGCGCAGTTCCAGCCGGTGCAGCATGCGCACCAGCCGCGCGCGTTCGATGCCGAGCGCGCTGGCAAGCTCCGATTGCGACAGGCCGGGATTGGCGCTGATCACCACCAGCACGGAAAACTGCGCCGGGCTGACGTCGATGCGCGCCAGCCGGCGGATGAAATCCTGGAAGATCGACACCTGCATCCGCCGCACGAAATAGCCGAGATGCTCGTTCAGCGCGTCGAACTCGATCGCCGGCGCGCTCGCCTTGCGCGCCGGTTTTTCTCGCAATGGCACGGACTTCCGCTTGTCCGTTTGCGTGTCCGCTTTCTTGGCGCCCTTCGGCGCGCGCTTGACGGCAGGCATGTTTCGACCCTCTCTGGCCGGCGGCTCTTGGCGGCCACATGCGGCAATAATGGTGTTGACGAAATTTGTTGTCCCCGTCAACAATGTCCTCCGCCCGGCCAAACTGGGCGGAGGGGATGCCGATCGGCTGGGGGATGCGCGTGGCGCGCCGTCACCCGGTAATGTTTTCATGCTTGTGAATGCCGGCTTGTATCCGGCATCATCCAGAACAACGGCCGCGAGGGCCGGTCCAGGGAGGACACACAATGAAGCGCAAATCGCATTCGTCTGCGGCTGGCGTGAGCCGCCGCACCTTTACCGCCGGCCTCGGCGCCGCGGGGTTTGTCGCGGGCACCGCGCCCTTCAACATCGTGCGCGCGCAAGGCGGCCCGCTGAAGGTCGGCGTGCTGCTGCCGCGGTCGGGCTATCAGGCCGGCATCGGCCAGGATTGCCAGCGCGGCGTGGACGTCACCGCCGGCCTCCTCAAGGATCTCGGCCTGCCCGAGCTCCAGTTCATGAATGCCGACACCGAGACCAATGTCGACGTCGCCCGCTCGCGCGCCGAGAAGCTGATCGGCGAGGGCGCTCAGGTCCTCATGGGCGCGTTCGACTCGGGGCAAAGCACGGCTATCGCGCAGGTCGCCGAGCAGAAGGGCATCCCTTACGTCATCAATATCGCGGCGGCGCCGCCGATCACGGAACAGGGCTACAAGTTCGTGTTCCGCAACTTCCCGACCGCGCCGATGATCTTGCGCGATGCTTTCCTCAATCAGAAGGAAATCTTCGCGGCAGCGGGCAGTGCGCCGAAGTCGGCGGTGTTCCTGCATGTCAACGACACTTTCGGCACCGCGATGTCGAAGGCGATTCCGGGCGTGATGCCCAAGTTCGAGATGCCCTACAAGATCTTGGAGACGATCTCCTACGATCCGGCGGCGCGCGACCTGTCGGTCGAAATCTCCAAGGCCAAGGCTACTGGCGCCGAAGCGGTCATTCTGGTCAGCCGCCTCAACGACGCGATTCTGCTCACGCGCGAAATGGTCAAGCAGCGCTGGTCGCCGATGGCGATCCTGAGCATGGGCCCGGGCTGGTACGAGGACCAATATCTCAAGACGCTGGGCAAGCTCTCCGATGGCCCCTTGAGCTTCGTTCCGTGGTACGATCCAAACAAGCCGCTCAGCAAGAAGCTTGAGGACGCGCTGGCCAAGGCGCATCCGGGTGTGAACCTGAACACCAACCACGTTTACACCTTCGAGGCGCTGCTGGTGGCCGCCGACGCCTACAAGCGCGCCGGCTCGGCCGATCCGAAGGCGCTGGCCGACGCGATCCGGGCGACCAACATCACCAACAATGTCAGCCCCGGCCCTGGTATCCAATTCGATGCCAAGGGACAGAACGACAAGCTGTTGGGCAGCGCGATCCAGAACCGCGGCGGCAAGCTCGTCACAGTCGCTCCCAAGGTGGCGGCCAATGCCAAGGTCGAGCTGCCGATGAAGCCTTACGACAAGCGCTCCTAAGGGCTGGTTGTTCGTCTTTGCTCCGGCCGTTCAAGCGGCCGGAGCAATGCTTTAGGATCGTTCGGTGCCTTTAGAAATCTACCTCAATGTCGCCATTGGCGGCGTGCTCACGGGCCTTGTCTACGGCCTGATGGCGCTCGGCCTGTCGGTGATCTTTGGCGTCGTCCGCGTCGTCAATTTCGCCCATGGCGAGATGATGACCATCGCGATGTATATCGCGGTGACGTTGTTCTCCGCCTTCCACCTCGATCCGCTGGTGATGCTGGTGCCGATCGCCGCGGTGTTGTTCGTGTTCGGCTATGCCTTGCAGAAAGCGTTGATCAATCCCTTCATCACGCGGCCCGAGCACAGCCAGTTCCTGCTGCTGGTCGCGGTCGCGATCATCATGGTCAACGTGCTGCTGATCCTGTTCGGACCGGATGCGCAGAACGTCCAGACCTCGTACTCCTATGACAGCTTCCAGATCGGCCCGGTGATCGTCGACGCGACCAAGGCCTATGCGGGCCTTGCGGCGATCGTGGTCGCGGTCATGCTGTTTGCCTTTTTCCAGTACACCCATATCGGCACCGCGATCCGCGCCTGCGCCGACAGCTATACCGGCGCGCTGGTGGTTGGGCTCGACGTCAAGCACCTTTACGCACTGACCTTCGGCTTAGGGGCGGCCTGCGTCGGTGCCGCCGGCGTCATGCTGGTGCTGATCGTCGATGTGACGCCGCCGCTCGGACCGGCTTATACCTTGCTTGCCTTCGTCATCGTCATCACCGGCGGATTGGGCTCCATGCCCGGCGCGCTGATCGGCGGTGTGCTGATTGGCCTGACCGAAGCGATGGCGGGGCTTCTGTTCACGCCGTCGGCCAAGAGCATGTTCGCCTTCGGCATTCTCGTGCTCGTGCTGCTGTTCCGCCCGCAAGGCATCATGGGCAAGAGATCTGCATCATGAGGGCTGTATGATCGGGCGTCTCATCGATGGCGTACCCGCGCGCGGGCTCATCCTGCTCGGCCTGCTCATGGTAGCGGCGCTTGTCGCGCCGCTGTTCGCCAGCGATTACATCCTCACCGTGCTCATCCTGATTTTCTACTTCGCCTATATCGGCCAAGCATGGAACATCATGATGGGCTTTGCCGGACAACTGTCCCTCGGTCATGCACTCTATGTCGGACTGGGCGCCTACACGGCGGCGTCGCTCTACGTGCATTTCGGCATCGGTCCGTGGCTCGGGCTTCTGGTGGCGGTGCCGATCGCGGTCGCGGCCGGCGCTTTCATCGGCTTCCTCGCGTTTCGCTTTCGGGTCGGCGGCGTCTATTTCGCCATCCTCACCATCGCGGTGGCCGAGTTCGCCCGTGTCGGCTTCGATCACCTGAGTTGGACCGCGGGCTCGTCCGGCCTGTTCCTGCCGGTGAAGCAATACGCCACCAACGACCTGTGGTCGCTGCGCGGCCGACCGGTGATGTTCTATTACCTGCTGCTGGCCGCGACCGCGCTCGCTTTCGTCGGCTGCCGCGCGCTGTTGAAGAGCCGCATGGGTTATTTCTGGCTGGCGATCCGTGAGGACGAAGAAGCCGCGCGTTCGGCCGGCATTGACACCTTCCGCTACAAGATGATTGCGGTGATGATCTCGGCCGGCATGACGTCCTTCGCCGGCGTGGTCTATGCCTTCTATTACAACAACCTGTTCCCTGAGCAGGTCTTCCACATCTCGCGCTCGATCGAGATGATCCTGGCGCCGATCGTCGGCGGCATCGGCACCTTGTTCGGGCCGGTGCTGGGCGCCTTCCTGCTGACGGGAATGGCGGAGACGCTCACCGGCACATTGGCGGCGCTCGGCGTCGATATCCCCGGCGCCAAGCAGGTCTTCTATGGCATATGCCTTCTGGCGGTGATCGTCGCGCTGCCTGATGGCGTGTGGCCCTGGGTGGCGCGGCGACTCGGTTTGACGGAGCGCAACAAATGACCGCGCTTCTGTCCGTCGACAACATCAGCAAGCGCTTCCGCGGCCTGCTCGCGGTCGATAAGCTGTCGTTCGAGGTGCCGCAAGGCCAGATCTTCGCCGTCATCGGCCCGAACGGCGCCGGCAAGACGACCTTGTTCAACATGATCGCCGGTGTTTTCGCGCCCAACAGCGGCGGCATCACTTTCGCCGGCGAACGCATCGACGGGCTGTCGCCGGACAAGATCTGCCGCCGCGGCATCGGCCGCACCTTCCAGATCGTGCGGCCGTTCCCCGCGCTCACTGTCGAGGACAACGTCATCGTCGGCGCGCTGCTGCATTGTCAGGGCGTGGACGATGCGCGCGTCCATGCGCTCGATGTGCTGCGCCGGCTCGATCTCTACGATAAGCGGACGCAACGCGCCTCCGGGCTGACGTTGCCGGATCGCAAACGGTTGGAAGTGGCGCGCGCGCTGGCGACCGATCCGAAGCTCTTGCTGCTGGACGAGGTGATGGCGGGCCTCAGGCCCACCGAAACCGATCGCATGGTGTCGATCCTGCAGGAGCTCAACCGCGACACCGGCCTGACCATATTGCTGATCGAGCATGTCATGCGCGCGGTGATGGCGCTCGCCGCGCAGATTCTGGTGCTGCATCACGGCGCGGCCATCGCCGAAGGCGCGCCGGAGCAGGTGGTGCGCGATCCGGCAGTGATCCATTCTTACCTCGGCGCGGAGGACATCTAATGCTCCGCACCGAAAACCTCGACGTCTTCCATGGCGATGCCCAGGCGCTCGACGGCGTATCGCTGGAGATCGAGCAAGGCGCCATCGTCGCCATCGTCGGCGCTAATGGTGCCGGCAAGACCTCGTTGATCCGCACCATCGCCGGCATGCACAAGCCGGCGCGCGGCCGTATCCTCTACCGCGGCCAGGACATCGCCGGCTGGCCGAGCCACAAGGTCTGCGATCTCGGCGTCGGGCAGGTGGCCGAGGGGCGCCAAGTCTTCCCAACCTTGTCGGTGGCCGAAAACCTGGCGATGGGCGCCATGCTGCCGCGCGCCCGCGCCAGCCGCGACCAGACGTTGGAGAAGGTCTATGCGATGTTTCCGGTGTTGACCGAGCGCCGCAATCAGGCGGCCGGCACGCTCTCGGGCGGGGAGCAGCAGATGCTCGCCATCGGCCGCTGCCTGATGGGTGCGCCCGACATCGTGATGTTCGACGAGCCCTCGCTGGGCCTGGCCCCGGCGGTTGTGCAGATGGTGCTCAAGACCGTGCGCGACCTCAACCGTGAGGGGCTGACTTGCGTGCTGGTGGAGCAGAACGTGGCGGTTTCGCTCAAGCTGGCGAGCCACGCATATGTGCTGGAGAACGGCCGGATCACACTGTCCGGTTCAGGTGAGGCGTTGCTCGGCGACGACCGGGTGCGGCAGGCTTATTTGGGGCTGTAGGCGCCGAAGGGGGGGCGAGGCCGCCGGCGCATCAAGTAGTTGAGGGCCGCCACGCGGGCGCTCAACGGGCAGTCGGGGAAGCTGGCGCGCAACAGCCGCAGCGCCTCGGAATCGGTGGCCGGGGAGAACTGCATGACCCGCGCCGCCATGCTTTCAGGCTCGAACGCAAACGCCGCGTTGTACCGTTCGGACGTGAAGGCTTCGCCCATCATCGTAATCCCTTGTGCGCTCCCAGGAGCGCGGAAGCCCGGCATTTGCAGTTTGCGGAAGTCATGTTAGCAAATCGTTAATCAAGCGAGCCCGCGTTGACTTGGCTCAACTTGACTTGGTTCAACAAGCAAAACGGCCGGCGGTTCCATGCCCGCCGGCCGTTTTTTAGCTGATTCTCGAAAGGTTTACTTGAGCGGCTGGCCGATCGTAATGGTCAGCTTGCCGACCTTCTCGATCTCGCATTCCAGTTTGTCGCCGGCCACGGAGGCCGCGACGCCGGCCGGGGTGCCGGTCATGATGATGTCGCCGGCTTCGAGTTCGACCATTTCCGACAGGTTCGAGATAATTTCGGCGACGTTCCAGATGAGCTGGTTGAGGTCGCCGTCCTGACGGATCTGGCCGTTGCACTTGAGCGTGATCTTGCCCGAGGTCAGGTAACCGGTCTCGCTGACCGGCTTGACCGGGCCGCAGGGGGCGGACTGGTCGAAGGCCTTGCCGACTTCCCACGGGCGCTTCAGGTCGCGCGAGGCGATCTGCAGGTCGCGGCGGGTGAGGTCGATGCCGACGGCGTAGCCGTAGATCGTGTCATTGGCCTTGGCGACGGGGATGTTGCGGCCGCCGCTCTTCAAGCAGACGACGAGTTCGACCTCGTGATGCATGTCCTTGGTCAGCGACGGATAGGGCACCGTGGCGCCGTCCGGCACGACCGCATCGGCGGGCTTGGCGAAATAGAACGGCGGCAGCCGCTCGTCCTGGCCCATCTCCCGGATGTGTTCGATGTAGTTGCGGCCGACGCACCAGATGCGGCGGACGGGAAAAGCTTTGTCGGTGCCGGCGACGGCGAGCGAGGCCTGCGGCGGCGGCGGAATAACGTACTCGGTCATGGGGGATAGACCATTGTTATAGTTGGTGAAAAGCCCAGCGCTGAAGGCCCGGGACGACAAGACGCGCTGTGGGTAACAGGTCGCATGTCACCCCGTCAACGGGGCGCGGGCCAGGCGGGTGGTCAAGGGGGCGCCAATTCCGCGACCGCCGCGCGCGGCTCTTCCTGTTGCAATTGGAGCCGGCAGAACAAGGCATAACGGCCTTCCTGGCGCAGCAGGTCGTCATGACGGCCGGACTCGACGACGCAGCCTTGCTCGACGACGAAGATGCGGTCGGCATGCGCCACGGTGTGCAGACGGTGCGCGATCGCCAGCGTCGTGCGGCCTTGGCAGAGGCGGTCCATCGCCTCGCGCACCTGCAACTCGGACTCCGAATCGAGCGCGGCGGTGGCCTCGTCGAGCAAAATGATCGGCGCGTTGCGGATCAGCGCGCGCGCGATCGCCACGCGCTGGCGCTGGCCGCCGGACAGTTGCAGGCCGTGTTCGCCGACCGGCGTGTCGTAGCCGCGCGGGAACGATTGAATGAAGTCGTGCGCATAAGCGGCCTTCGCCGCGGCGACGATCTCGTCCTCGCTGGCGCCTGGCTTGCCGAAGGCGATGTTCTCGCGGATCGTGCCGCGGAACAGGAACACGTCCTGCCCGACATAAGCGATGTGCTCGCGCAGCGACTTGCGCGACACTTGGGCGATGTCCTGCTCGTCGATGATGACCTTGCCGCGATCCGGCTCGTAGAAGCGCATGATCAGATTGAATATCGTCGACTTGCCGCCGCCGGACGGACCGACCAGCGCCGTCAGCTTGCCGGGCTCGGCGACGAAGGACATGCCGCGCAGGACCGCCTGCTCGCCGCGATAGCCGAACTGCACGTCGTTGAACTCGAGCCGAGCCGACTTGATCTGCAATGCCGGCTTGTCGAGATCGAGCGCCTCGCTCGGCGGTGAATCGATCACCTCGAACAGGATGCGCACGCCGACGAGCCCGCTGTTCAATTCGATGTTCAGCCGCGCTAGGCGCTTGGCCGGCTCATAGGCGAGCAGGAAGGCGGTGATGAAAGAAAAGAATTGCCCCGGCGTCGCGCCGGTATCGATGACGCGGTAGCCGCCATAGGTGATGGCGATGGCGATGGCGCAGCCGCCGAGCGTCTCCATCAGCGGGCTGGCGCGGCTCTGCAGGCGCGCCATCTTGTTGGCTTCGTGCTCGACCGCGGCGACCTGCCGGTCGAAGCGCTCGCGCATGATGCCTTCGAGCGTGAAGGCCTTGACGATGCGAATGCCTTGCAGCGTCTCCTGCAGGGTCTCGAGCACCAAGGTGCTGCCTTGGAACTGGGTGCGCGCGACCTTGTAGACGCGCCGGATCAGCTTGCGCAGCACCAGGAAGGCCGGCGGCGCCACGACGAAGCTGAAGAACGACATCAGCGGGTCCTGCACCACCATCACGGTGATCAGGCCGACGAGCGACAACAGATCGCGGCCGAAGGCGGTGATCAGCAGGTTGATCACCTGCGTTGCGGCCGCCGCGCCAGTCGACAGCCGCGCGATGAATTCGGTCGAATGGCGGTCGGAGTAGAACTTGAGGCCTTCGGTCAGCAGTTTGGCGAACACCGCGCGCTGATTGTCGGCGACAATGCGATTGCCGATTTGTGACAGCACTACGCTCTGGCCATAGGTTGCGACGCCCTTGGCTGCGAACAGGATGACCGTCATGCCGCCGAGGAACACGATGCCCGGCAGGTTCTTGTTCACATAGGCTTGGTTGATGACGTCGCCGATGAGATAGGCGCTGAAGGCGGTGCAGCCGGCCGCGATCGCCATCAAAATGAAAGCGAGCAGATATTTGCGCCAGTGCGTCAGGCCCTGTTCGGCGACGAGGCGCCGAATGAGGGTCGTCGCGCCGTAACGCGCATCGTCGGCTTCTTGCAAGCTTTTGTCGTTCATTCGCCCTCTATCGGGCCTTGACTATGGCACGGGTTCGCGCGCGAGAGGCGTTCCATGCCTGCCGCTGGCCAAATTTTCAAGTCTAAAGGGCTGTGGCCGCGGTACGGCCAAAAATAACCGTTCAAAACGCCGGTTTTCTGGAGACGTTCTGAAAAACCGACGGTGTTTCGACGATCAGCCGGCGGCGCTTTCGCGTTTGCCGGGCAGGCGCTTTTCCCAGGCGAGCGCATGGGCGACGATGGTGTCGAGATCCTGGAACTGCGGGTGCCATTCCAGCGTCTTGCGGATGCGATCGACATTGGCGACCAGCGAGGCCGGGTCGCCCGGACGGCGCTCGCCGATGTCCACCGGGAAATCGTGACGGCAGGCGCGGCGTACCGCTTCGATCACCTCGAATACCGACGCACCGCGGCCGTAGCCGCAATTGAAGGTGGCGCTGGTGCCGCCCCGGCGCAGATAAGCGAGCGCGGCCGAATGCGCCTTCGCCAGATCGGTGACATGGATGTAGTCGCGCACGCAGGTGCCGTCGGGTGTCGCGTAATCGGTGCCGAACACGTTCATCTTGGCGCGCTTGCCGAGCGCGGTCTCGCAGGCGACCTTGATGAGGTGCGTCGCGCCCGCCGTCGATTGGCCGGTGCGGCCCTTCGGATCGGCGCCGGCGACATTGAAGTAGCGCAGCGCAACGAAGCGGAAGTCATGCGCCTTGCTGGTATCGTGCAGCATGATCTCCGACATCAGCTTCGAGGTGCCGTAGGGCGAAATCGGCACGGTGGCTGCGTCCTCGCGCACCGGCGTATCGGACGCATTGCCGTAGACCGCGGCGGTGGACGAGAAGATGAACTGGCCGACGTCGTTTTCGACTGCCGTCTGCAGCAGGCTGCAGGTGTTCATCGTGTTGTTGCGGTAATAGCCGAGCGGATCGCGCACCGAATCCGGCACCACGATCGAGGCGGCGAAATGGATGATCGAGTCGATCTTATGCTGGCGCAAAGTGCGCGCCACCAGTTCGCGGTCGCCGGTCGAGCCGGCGACGAAGGGCACCGAGGTCGGCAGCAGGAAGCGGAAGCCGGTCGACAGATTGTCGAGCACGACCACGGCTTCGCCGGCGTCGACGAGCTCATGCACCATATGGCTGCCGATATAGCCCGCGCCGCCGGTGACCAGGATCGTCATGGGTGTCCCCTCGTTTAAGATCGGCCCTTGTAACGAGCCCCTTGCAAACGAGTGGTTAGGACCGCGCGCCGAGAGCTCTGGCTATGGTGGGCATTGTTAATGATTCGTTATGGCGGTCTTCGGGCAGCAAAGGTATATGAGCGGTACGAGCCCCCATGTCCGATATTCTCTTCATCAAGACCTCTTCCCTCGGCGATGTGGTCCATCACATGCCGGCCTTGACCGAGGCGCGCTGCGCGCGTCCGGAGGCACGGTTTGCCTGGTTGGTGGAGGAGGCCTATGCACCGCTGGTGCATTTGCACCCGGCTGCCGCCGAGGTGATTCCGGTCGCTTGGCGGCGCTGGCGCAAGTCGCTCGCTTCGCCGGCAACGCTCGCTGAGATCCGCGGCACCTTGTGTGGCATCCGTGGGCATCGCTACGACACCATCGTTGATACGCAAGGGCTGCTACGCACAGGCATCATGGCACGTTTCGCGCGCGGATGCCGCCATGGCTACGACAGCCGGAGCATCCGCGAGCCCCTGGCCTCGCTGTTCTACGACGTGCGTCACCGCGTCAGCCGCAACCTGCACGCGGTCGAGCGCAACCGCATCCTCACTGGCCTCGCGCTTGGTTACACGCCCGAGGGCGCACCCGACTTCGGACTCGATCGCGCGCGTTTCCGTCAAGCCGGCGCGCGTTATGCCGTGTTCCTGCACGCGACCGCGCGGCCGGAGAAGCAATGGCCGGTGGAAAACTGGATCGCGCTCGGTAAGGCGCTGAGTGGGCAGGGGCTCGAATTGGTCCTGCCGTGGGGCGCTGACGACGAGCGTGCGCGCAGCGAGCACATCGCCGCGGCGCTGCCGCATGCGCGTGTGCCGCAACGGGCGCCGCTCGGTGAGGTCGCCAAGCTCATCGCCGGCGCCGATTACGTCGTCGGCGTCGACACCGGCTTGCTGCACCTTGCCGCAGCCTTCGGCGTGCCGCTCACGGCTATCTTCGCCGGCAGTGAACCCGAGCTGACCGGTCCGGTCGGCAGCGGTCCGCTCGCGGTGCTCGGCACGCAGGGGGCGCCGCCGTCGGTGGAGGCGGTGAGGGACGCGGTCGAACGGGTGATCCACGGGAGAGAGAGCTGATGCCGAAAACCAGGCTCGAAGCGTTCAGCGACGGCGTGCTGGCCATCATCATCACCATCATGGTGCTCGAGCTGAAGGTGCCGCATGCCGATGACTTTGCCGCGCTGAAGCCGCTGCTGCCGGTGGCGCTGAGCTACGTGCTGAGCTTCGTCTACATCGGCATCTACTGGAACAACCACCACCACATGTTCCATGCGGTGAAGCGCGTCACCGGCGGCGTGCTGTGGGCCAACCTGCACCTCTTGTTCTGGCTGTCGCTGCTGCCCTTCGTCACCGGCTGGATGGGCGAGAACCATTTCGCCCCATTGCCGTCGGCGCTGTACGGCTTCGTGCTGCTGATGGCCGCGATCGCTTATGCGATCCTCACCTGGACGATCATCGGGGAAGAAGGATCGGCCTCCCTGCTCGGCAAGGCGGTCGGCAGAGATTTCAAAGGGATTATTTCGCCGATATTGTACGCGATCGCCATCCCGCTGCCCTTCTTCTTTCAATGGGGCGCGCAGATCATCTATGTGTGCGTGGCGCTGATGTGGCTGGTGCCGGACCGGCGCATCGAGCGGGTGCTGCCGCAGAGATAGCGGCTTAAGCCGCGCCGGCGCGCAGCAGATCGTGCACGTGGATGATGCCGACCGGTTGGCCGTCTTCGACAGCGAACAAAGCCGTGACCTTGGTCGAATTCAACACTTCCAAAGTCTCGCTGATAAGTTGATCGGGCCGCACCGTCTTCGGTCCCTTCGTCATCACCTCGTCAACCTTGGCGTCGAGCAGGTCGTTGCGCATGTGCCGGCGCAGGTCGCCGTCGGTGATGATGCCGACCAACTTGTTGCCGGCATCGGTGATGCCGACGCAGCCGAGGCCGCGATTGGTTATCACGATGATGGCGTCCGACATGCGCGTGCCGAGCGGCGCCAGTGGCATGGTGTCGCCGGTGTGCATGAAGTCGCGCACGGTCTTCAACAGCGTGCCGAGCTTGCCGCCGGGATGCAGCAGGCCGAAGTCGACGGCGGTGAAGCCGTGGCTCTCCAACAGCGCGATCGCCAAGGCGTCGCCAAGTGCGAGCTGCATCAGCGTCGAGGTCGTCGGTGCAAGATTGTGCGGGCAGGCCTCGCGCGCCTGTGGCAGGCCGAGCACCACATCGGCGTTCTTGGCCAAAGTGCTCTCAGTGTTGGACGTCATCGCGATCAGGCCGATGTTATGGCGGCGCGAATAGTCGGTGATGTTCTTCAATTCCGCCGTCTCGCCCGACCACGACAGCGCGATGATCACGTCACTGGTGCCGACCATGCCGAGATCGCCATGGCTGGCCTCGGCCGGATGCACGAAGAAAGCCTGCGTGCCGGTGGAGGCGAAGGTCGACGCGATCTTGCGGCCGACATGGCCCGATTTGCCCATGCCGGTGACGACGACGCGGCCCTGCGCCGAGCGGATCAGCTCGACCGCGGCGGCAAAGCTCGCGCCGAGCCCGTTACGCAGCGCGGTATTGAGCGCGTCGATGCCGCTGCCTTCCGCCTCGAGCGTGCGCAAAGCGGAATCGATCGCGGCTTGTACGCGTTCGCGGGTCATGTCAGCGGGCTTCGGCTTTCCCATCAGGTCGCTTGTGTCCTCTAAAACTACCGGGGCTTGATAGCATGGCCGGACGCGCGCGTCAGGCGTGGCGCCCCAGCCTGTTAATAGTTGGGATGCGGTCAGCGCTTGAGCACATCGCGCACGGTTCCCAACACGGTATCGACGGCAACGTCGGCGGTGCGCCGGTGGCTCACCGCATCATTGCCTTCCAGCCGCGCGCGCTGACGCGCCAGTTCGTCGCCCGGCGGCTCGATGATGGCGGCGACCGGATTGAGCGGTTTCCAATGCCACGGGCTGGTCGGGCCGAAGATCGCCACCGTTGGCGTGCCGATCGCGGCCGAGACATGCATCAGGCCGCTGTCATTGGTGACCGACAGGTCGGCGGCGGCCAGCGCCAGCACGGCGTTGCGCAGGTCGTTGCTGGTGAGGTCGCGCACGCGCGGGCCGCCGGCCGAGACGATCTGCTTGGCGATGGTGGTCTCACCCGGCCCGCCGAGCACCCAGACAGCGGCGCCGTCCTGGGCCAGAGCCTTGGCCAGGGCGGCATAGTGCCCGGGCGGCCAGGCCTTGCCGGCGCCGACGGCCCCTGGGGATAACGTGACGATGGGGCGGGCCTCGTCGGCCAGGCCGCGCGCGGTGCGCCAGGCGGCCAGCTCCTGCGCCGGCACTTTCAGCTCGGGCAGCGGCCAGTCCGGCGGCAAAGTGGCGCCTTTCGGCAGGGCCAGCGCGCCCATCTGGTCGATCATCCGGGGTAGGTCGCGCTCGCCCGGCCGCAGGTCGTTCAGGAGGCCGATCCGGACCTCGCCGAAAAAGCCGGTGCGGCGCGGGATGCCGGCGAGGAAGGGAGCCAGCGCCGCCTTCCACTTGCGGGACATCACCAGCGCCTGGCCGTAGCGCCCCTCGCGCAGCCGCCGGGCAAGGTCGAGCTGCAATTTGAGGCCGAGCCGGCGGCGCGGCAGATCGCTGACGATGGCCCGCCGCACGCCGGGCATGTAGTCGGCTAAGGGTGCGCAGAGCGTGCTGGAGACGATATCCACCGGCCGGTCGGGCGCCTCGGCCTTCAGGAGCCGTACCACGGAATGGCAGCGGACGAAATCGCCGATCCAGACGAAGGGGACGATCAGGACGGGCGGTATCGCTTGTCCCGACCGCGCCACTTGCGATGAATTCTTATTCATTCCTATCGCGGTCGGACAGCCGCCCCGGTTTCGCCTTGGCCCGTGAAGGCGTTAGCCCGGGGGATCGCCGAGGTCCAGCCTCAATCTTTACCGTTTCCCGCACCAAAGGCGGCAAAGCGGGCCTATCATTTGCGCCGGCGGGCGGACTGGGGCAAAGGATGACCGTCTTCGACGTGCCGGGTAGGGGCAGGGATGATTTTGGTCACCGGCGGGGCCGGGTTCATCGGATCTAACGTGGTCGCCAGCCTCAACGAGAGCGGCGCAACCGACGTGGTGGTCAACGACGTCCTGGGCGTCGGCGACATCAAATGGCGTAACCTCGCCAAAAGGCAGATCGCCGATTTCGTGCCGCCGGCCGATCTGATGCGCTGGCTCGAAGGCCGCAAGCTGGATGCCGTGATCCATCTCGGCGCCATCTCCGAAACCACCGCCACCGATGGCGACCTGGTGATGGAGAGCAATTTCAAGCTGTCGCTGCGCCTGCTCGACTGGTGCACGACCGCGCGCGTGCCCTTCGTCTACGCCTCGTCGGCTGCCACTTATGGCGACGGTGATCAGGGCTTCGAGGACGACTGGTCGCCCGACGCGTTGCAGAAATTGCGGCCGATGAATCTCTACGGCTGGAGCAAGCATCTGTTCGACCAGGTCGTGGTCGACCGTTATCGCAAGAACGATAACCTGCCGCCGCATTGGGCCGGCCTGAAGTTCTTCAACGTCTACGGCCCGAACGAGTATCACAAGGGCGCGATGGCGAGCGTGCTGGCGAAAGTGTTCGCCGGCGCCAAGGCCGGCGAGACGGTCAAGCTGTTCAAGTCGCATCGTGAGGGCATCGCCGACGGCGACCAGCGCCGCGACTTCATCTATATCGACGACGCTGTCGCCGTGTTGCGCTGGCTGCTCGATACGACATCGGTCAACGGCATCTTCAATGTCGGCACTGGCAAGGCGGAAAGCTTCCGCGACATGATCACCGCGATGTTTACGGCGCTCGGCCGCGCGCCGAACATCGACTATGTCGACATGCCGGAATCCATCCGCGGCCAGTATCAGTATTTCACGCAAAGCTCGGTCGAAAACCTGCGCCGCGCCGGTTACAACGCCGGCTTCACGCCGCTCGATACGGCCGTCGCCCGATACGTGAACGGCTATCTCGATCAAAAAGACCGGTTCCGCTGACGATGTCCTGGCAATTGTGCGCAGCTTTGTCTCCGTTCGTCCCCGCGCAAGCGGGGACCCAGGAACGGCCTATGCAGACGCGAGTAATTGTAGCTCTGGATCCCCGCTTGCGCGGGGATGAGCGGTGGATGGACTGATGTACGACTTCGACAAGCATCTCTCCGAACTCGCCGATCAGACGGTGCTCTGCATCGGCGATCTGATGCTCGACGAGTTCGTCTATGGCGAGGTCTCGCGCATTTCGCCGGAAGCGCCGACGCCGGTAATCGCCTGCAAGCGCAGCGAACTGATGGTTGGCGGCGCCGGCAATGTCGCGCGCAATCTGGTGTCGCTCGGCACGCGCTGCATCTTCGTCGGCGTCGTCGGTGATGATGGGGCCGGCCGCGCGCTCACCGCCGCGCTCACCGAAAGCCCGTTGATCGAATTCGAACTGGTGGTGGATGCCGCGCGCGCCACCACACGCAAGGTACGCTTCGTCTCCGAGCACCATTCGACGCATCTTCTGCGCGCCGATTGGGAGAATGCCGGCCCGGTCAATGCCGCCGCCGAGGATGCGCTGATCGCGCATGCGCTCGCCGCGCTGCCGCGGGTCGGCGCGGTGGTGCTCTCGGACTACGCCAAGGGTGCGCTGACACCGCGTGTCATCCGCGCCGTCATCGACGCCGCCAATGTTGCCGGCAAGCCGGTGGTGGTCGATCCGAAGGGCCACGACTACAGCATCTATCGCGGCGCGACCTTGATCACGCCGAACCGCCAGGAACTGGCCGAGGCGACGCACAGCGGCGCCAAGTCCGACGACGAGATCGCTATCGCGGCCGAGGAGTTGCGCGATGAGCTCGAGGCCGAGGCCGTGCTGGTGACGCGCAGCGAGGCCGGCATGACCTTGGTTGGTGAGGGCCTGCCGATCCACATTCCCGCCTATCCGGTGCGGGTGCGTGACGTGTCCGGCGCTGGCGACACTGTGGTGGCCGTGCTGTCGGCGATGCTGGCGATGGAAGCGGATTTCGAGGCGGCCATGCGCGCCGCGAACGCCGCGGCCGCGGTGGTTGTCGGCAAGCGCGGCACCGCGACGTTGACGGTGGCCGAGTTGCGCTCGCGCATTCTGCCCGCTGCGTCGCTCGCGCCGGAAGAGAAGATCGTGTTCGACTGGGCGCTGTTGGAGCCGCATCTCGCCGATTGGCGTGCGCAAGGCCTGCGTATTGGTTTCACCAATGGCTGCTTCGATCTCCTGCATCCAGGCCATGTGCGGCTGCTCGCTGCGGCACGCGCGGCCTGCGATAAGCTGGTGCTGGGCCTCAACAGCGATGCGTCCGTCACGCGCCTGAAGGGCGAGGGCCGGCCGGTGCAGCCCGCGTCGGCTCGCGCCGAAGTGCTGGCCGCGCTCGCCGCGGTCGATCTCGTGGTGGTGTTCGAGCAGGACACGCCGGCGGAACTGATCGCCGAAGTGAAGCCGATGGTGCTGGTCAAGGGCGGCGACTATACGCGTGAGCAGGTCGTCGGCCGCGAGATCGTCGAGGCGCTCGGCGGCGAGGTGATCCTCGTCGATCTGGTGCCGGGCCATTCGACCACGTCGATGGTCGAGCGTTCGCGCAACGGCAAGCAGTAGAACTCTCCCGTCATCCTGAGGCGCTCGCGTGCGTCAGTACGCGAGCCTCGAAGGGTCTCTGATTCTCGGTTCTTTGCGCCAAGGTGAGTCACAGGTCCTTCGAGGCTCGGCGCTTTTGCGCCGAGCACCTCAGGACGACGGGAGAGGCAGGATGCGCTCCGCGCGGGCAGCCTCAGGGCGACGTTTCCCGCCTGATTGGCTTGACCGGCGGCGGCTGCCAGCCTTGCGTCTCTTCGTAGCGCTTGGCGTAGCGGTAAAACGTGCCTTCGAAATTGCCGAAGGCGATGACGAAGCCGGCCCAGCCGTCGAGAAAACCGCGCTTGAAGACGTAGTGCTTGATGAAAGACCACAGACCGTGGCCGACCGCGCTCGCCATCGTCACGCGCTTGCTGGCAAGCTTCGGCACGCCCAATGACGAATAGCGGTTCATCTTCTTGATGACCTCTTCCAGATTGCGGAAGGGGAACTGCCACACCGCGTTCGTCAGCGTGCCGAGCGGCTTGCCGCTCAAATTCTCGTAGCCTTCGTGTACCGGCTCGAGCGTGTAGCGCATGCTGCCCTTGCGGAAGAGCTGCGGCTGGCGGAAGTTCGGATACCAGCCCGAGCCCTTGATCCAGCGGCCCATCATGTAGCTCTTGCGCGGCACCAGGTAGACGTCGTGCGCTGGCGTGCTGTTGATCAGCGCCAGGATCTCGTCGCGCACCTCCTCGGTGCAGCGTTCGTCGGAATCCAGGCTGAATATCCATTCGTATTGGCAGGCCTCCAGCGCCTTGTTGCGCAGGTCGCCGAAGCCCTTGAACTCCACCTGCACGACGCGCGCCCCTAACGCGGTCGCAAGCTCCGCCGTGCGGTCGGTGCTGAAGGAATCGACCACCACCACCTCGTCGGCCCACAGCACGGTGGAAACGGCGGCTTCGATCTTCTCAGCTTCGTTGTAACTGAGGATATAGGCTGTGATCTTCGGCATGAGGGTCTTAGGTGAGTGTCTTGGGTCGATATGTTGGGTCGGCGGCAAATTAGCACTGTGGGCGGGCCGCGCCCTAGGGATTTGTCGGCACTGCCGACTTCGGCTAAGCCTCATGCGAATTGAGAGAGCAGGGCGCCCGTGGCCGAGCTGATATCCGTCATCGTCACGACCTACAACCGCGAGGACGCGCTCGAGGCGGTGCTGCGCTCGCTCGCCTGCCAGAGGGACCGCGATTTCGAGGTGCTGGTCGCCGATGACGGCTCGGGGCCGGCGACCGCCGCGCTGGTCGCGGCCTGGAAGGCGAAGGCCGGTCATCGCGTCGAGCATGTGTGGCACGAGGACAAGGGGTTCCGCGCGGCGGAAATCCGCAACCGCGCCGTGCTCGCCTCGCGCGGCCGCTACTGTATTTTTCTCGACGGCGATTGCATCGTGCGGCCGGACTTCGTCGCGGTCCATCGCGCGTTGGCGGAGCCGGGCTGGTTTGTCACCGGCAACCGCATCCTGCTGTCGCCGGTGCTGACCGACAAAGTTCTGAGCGAGCGGCAGGCGCCGGAAAGTTGGAGCCTTGGCCGCTGGCTCAGCGAGCGCTGGCGCGGCGGCGTCAACCGGCTTTCGGCCCTGCTGCATCTGCCGCTCGGGCCGTTGCGGCGGTTGCGGCGCAACGCCTGGGAAGGCGCGCGCTCGTGCAACATCGCCATCTGGCGCGCCGATCTCGACAAGGTCGATGGCTTCGACGCCGATTACAGCGGTTGGGGCAAGGAAGACTCCGACCTGATCGTGCGCCTGCTGCATGCCGGCGTGCAGCGCAAGGACGGCACCTTCGCCACAGGCGTCATTCATCTTTGGCACAAGGAATTTGACCGCTCGCAGCTCTCCGCTAACGAGCAGAAGCTGAGTGACATCATCAGCAGCGACGACGTCCGCGCCAAGCGTGGCCTGTCGGCGCTTGCGACGGCCGTGCCGGCCGGCCGGACCATGAGTTGAACGATGGCGAACTGGCCGCGTCCGATTGACATAGCGAGGTTGACGCGCGGCGCCGACGGTCTGGCGGTGGCGGCCGCGATCTCGCTGCCGTGGTCGACCTCCGCGACGGTCATCCTGGTGGTGCTGTGGTTGATCGCCCTCATTCCCACCTTGTCGTGGAAGGATGTGTGCGACGAACTGCTGACGCCTGCCGGTGGTCTGCCGGTGTTGCTGGTGCTGCTCGGCGTCGTCGGCATGTTGTGGGCGGATGTGTCGTTGCACGAGCGCTGGAAGGGGCTCGACTCTTTCCTCAAGCTGCTCGTGATCCCACTGCTGTTCGTCCAGTACCGCCGCGCCGACAACGCCGCCTGGGTGTTCGGTGGGTACGTGGTGTCGTGCCTCGTGTTGTTGCTGGTGTCATACGTGCTGGCGGCATGGC
The DNA here is from genome assembly GCA_029255525.1 of Pseudolabrys sp. Taxonomy (GTDB): domain Bacteria; phylum Pseudomonadota; class Alphaproteobacteria; order Rhizobiales; family Xanthobacteraceae; genus Pseudolabrys. The sequence goes on along the minus strand of JANLJK010000342.1, from coordinate 4,714 downwards.
CTCAGCCGGTGTTCCTGTTCTCGCGCGAGCCTGGCGTGCCGGTGAAGAACGCCGCCAGCCAGAGCGGCGAATTCGTCACCTGCATCTTCGGACTGATCTATCTCGCTTATGACGCGCTCAAGCGCCGGCAGTGGCCGTGGTTGGTGGGGCTTGCGGTGGTGATGTTGGCCATGCTGGCGAACATCATTTTCGTCGCGACTAGCCGCACGGCGCTGGTGCTTATCCTTATTCTGCTGGTCTTGTTCGCGCTGAAGCAGCTTAGCCGTGGTGGCATGCTGATCATGCTGGCGAGCGCGGTCGCGCTCATCGCCATCGCATGGGTCTCGTCGCCTTATCTGCGTTACCGCACGGTGCAGATCTGGACCGATTATCGCAATTATGCTGCGACCGACGAACGCAATTCGTCGGGTGAGCGCATCGAATTCGCCAAGAAGTCGATTGCTTTCATCCGCGAAGCCCCGCTCTTCGGCCACGGCACCGGCACCATTCCATCGCTGTTCGCCAAGGCGACAGCCGGGCAGGCCGGGTCGGAAGGCTCGTTCACGACCAATCCGCATAACCAGACCTTCGCGGTCGCGATCCAACTTGGGCTGATCGGCGCGGCCGTGCTGTGGGCGATGTGGATCGCGCATCTGCTGCTGTTCCGCGGGCCTGGCTTGATGGAATGGATCGGCGTTGTCCTGGTGGCGCAGAACGTCATTGGCTCGCTGTTCAACTCGCATTTGTTCGATTTCCTGCAAGGCTGGGTCTACGTGATCGGCGTCGGCATTGCTGGCGGCGTCGCCTTGAAGCGCCGCGCGGCCGGCAAACCATCCGCGTCATGACCGCGCGCATCGCTCTCGGGCCGCGCCCGCGCATCCTGGTCATCGCCTTGCGCCGGCTGGGCGACGTGCTGCTCACCACGCCGTTGATCCGCAGCCTGCGCCGCGCCTGGCCGGAGGCGCAGATCGACGCGCTGGTGTTTGCTGACACCGCCGGCATTCTGGCGGGCAATCCGGACCTTAATAATATCGTGACCATGCCGCCGCGGCCGACCGCGGCGCAGACCTTCGCGCTCGGTCGGCAGATGTGGCGCCGCTATGACCTCGCCATTTCGAGTCAGAGCGGCGACCGGCCGACCGGCTTCGCCATTGCCGCCGGCCGCGCGCGCATCGCGCCGGTCGAGGATCGTTTCTCGGGCCGCATCAAGCGCGCTTTGCTTGATCGCAATGTGCCGGTGATGCGCGGTCTGCATCGCGTCGAGGAGATGCTGCGGCTCGCCGACGTGCTCGGCATTGCGCGCGTGCCCGACATGGTGACGCCGCAGCCGCAGCCGGTCGAGGGGCTGCCCGAGGGCGATTATGCGGTGATTCATGCCGCGCCGATGTTCCGCTACAAGCAATGGACCAAGGATGGCTGGCGCGCGCTCGCCGAGGCGCTGTCGGCCAAGGGTCTCGTCGTGATCGCTACTGGCGGGCCCGCCGACAGCGAGCGGCGTTATCTCGACGACATCTGGAAAGGCACAGCGGTGACGCGGCTCGACGGCCGGCTCTCGTGGCCGCAATTGTCCGGTCTGCTGGCCAAGGCGCGCGTCTATGTCGGGCCGGATACGTCGGTGACGCATCTTGCCGCCGCGTCGGGGTGTCCGACCGTCGCGCTCTACGGCCCGACCGATCCGCGCCTGTGGGCGCCATGGCCGGCGCATGGCCTAGCCGAGCTTTGGCAGGCGACCGGCGCGATCCAGCAGCGCGGTAATGTGTGGCTGGTGCAGCATGCTTTTCCCTGCACGCCGTGCCAGCTCGAAGGTTGCGAGCGGCGGCTGGAAAGCTACAGCACCTGTCTCGATGAACTGCCGGTGGCGCAGGTTGTCGATGCCGTCATGCAAGCGCTCGCGGGGGCCCGCGTCTAGCGCTCAGGCTTTGGCGTGCTCGAAGCGCCATAACGTCATGCCGACCAGTGCGCCGCCGATGACGACCGCACCGATGTGCAACATGAGCTGCGTGCTGACGAGCGTGGCTGCCGCCAGCAGCGCGAGCGCGATGTTGAGCCAGAATACGCGGCTGACGATCGCCATGACGCCGACGCCGCCGTCCAAAGCGCGTTGATAGAAATGACTGCGATGCGCCTGCGTCAGCCGCTCGCCCTTGAGGGCGCGCCGCGCCAGCGTGATCGTGGCATCGGCGGCGTAATAGAGCGGCAGCAGGACCGCCGCCGCGAGATGGTCGCGCGCCAGCAGCACCAGGAGCCAGCCGAGCAGCAAGCCGATCGGCAGGCTGCCGACATCGCCGAGGAACAACCGCGCCACGGGTCTGTTGAAGGGCGCGAAGCCGATCATGGCGCCGCACAGCGCGATGGCGACGATCATGCCGTCGCGCGGCAGCGCATCCCAGTAGCCGAATAGAGCGAGCGCGGCGGTCACCGGCACGACCTCGGCCACCGTGATCCAATCGATGCCGTCCATGAAGTTGACGAGGTTGATGATCCACAGCAGGCCGACGAACAGCAGCGCGCGCTCCAGCCACCACGGCAGAACATCGACGACGCGCAGGTCCGGCGGCAGGGCGGTTAATACAATGAGCACGGCGACACCTTGCAGGACGAGGCGCGGCATCGCGTCCAGCGGCCGGATGTCGTCGACCGCGCCGACGATGGCGAGCGCGATGGCGCAGGCGATGACGATTGCCAGGCGCGTGGGCTCGCCATAAAGCGCCGGCGCGAACAGCGCGACGCCAGCCAGCACCAGGGTCATCGCGCCGATGACGGCGATGCCGCCGCCCTGCGGCGTCGGCGTCCTGTGCGAGGAGCGGGCATTCGGTCGGGCGAGGGCGTATCGCACCAGCACCGGATGCAACAGCCGGATGAGCGCGGCGCTCAGGAGCGCCGCCGCGACCAGCAGAGAAGCGAGCGCGTACCCCGTCAAAATGTCGTCCCGTTGTCAGGCTTTGCGTGCGGCCAGCAGCATTAAAGGACCGGTCGATTCCGGCAAGCCCTCCGGCCCCAAGCCGTTCCGGCGCAGGCAGTCCTGCCAGGCCGCCGGCGCCATGCGGTTCGTCGAGATGCGCAGGTAAGCCGCGCCCTCGCGCCAGCGCGAGCGCTCAAGGAGCGCCGCCATGCCGGGGATGGTGAGCGCGTAGCGCAGCCAGCGCTCGCGATGCCGGTGCGGGTCGCGCATGTCCGGCACGGTGGCGAACAGCCAGCCGCCCGGCCGCAGCACGCGCGCCAGATCCTTGAGCGTCACGTCCAAGGCCGGCACATATTCGAGCACGCTCGACGTCACCACGGCATCGAACGACGCATCGGCGAAGGGGAGGGCGGCGTCGGCGCCGCGCGCGACCCAGCGCACCTGCTGCGCGCGATCGGTGCGGCGCGCCTGCTCGATCATCGCGGCGGACAGGTCGTAACCGGTGAGCCGGTGGCCCGCGCCTGCAAGATGCAGCGCGATGTCGCCGGAGCCGCAGCCGAAGTCGAGAACGTCGACGGGCTTCGCGAAGCGGGTCTGCACCGCATCGAGAAAGCGCGCCTTGCGCGCGCCGACCGCCGCGTCGTTGGCATAGCGCGCGGTCCAGCCGGAAGCGGCCGTGTCGAAAAAGCGGCGCGTCTGTTCTGTCTGTTCGGCGCTGTCCACGAAGATGTCCTGTCGAAAGCTGAATTCTAGCGCGCCGCGGCCTGACGCAACAGCGCCTGGAAGCCGGCCCGCACCGTGCGGGCATCGTGGGCGATGGCTGCCGCGCGCGCCGCGGCCGCGAGCCTCTCGCGCAGGCTCATGTCCGACACGATACGCTTGAGCGCGGCCTTGAGCGCATCCTGCGATCGCTCGTTCACCATTAGGCCCCAGCCGCTGTCGGCCGCATAGCGCATCTGCGCGGTCTCGCGCGACCCATAGGCCAGGATCGGTGTGCCGGCGTTCAAATAGGCCGGCACTTTGGTCGGCATCGAATAGCGGATGAAATCGACGCTCGCTTGATCGAAATTGACCGGCAGCAGCAAGGCGTCGGCCCGCGCCAAGCCTTCGAAGAAGGCATTGTCGTCGGACGCCGACACGTCCAAGGCGATGTTGGGATGCACGGTTAGAAGATGTCCGAAGCGCGCGCCATTGGCCGCGGATGTGACGATGCGCAGCTTGAGCGCGAAGCCCTCGTCGTTGAGCGCGGCAACCGCCCGCGCGCAGTCAGCGAGTGAATCGAGCTGCGCATTGCGGAAGATGGAACCGACATAGAGCAATTCGGGCGGCGCGCCGACACGCAGGTCGCGCTTGGTGATCTCGCCCCAGCGCGCGCGATCGAGCGCATATTGGAACGGCACGAAAGGCCGGCCGTAACGCGCGGCATAGGCGTCGCACATGGCCGGCGAGATACCGAGGCAGGTGGTCGCCACTTTGAAGACATGCGCGAGCTGTCGCTCCATGCGCGGCCGCTCCAATGGCGCGAACAGGCCGGCGCGATGCGCCGAACTTGCCCAGTCATCCATGATGTGCACGACCAGCGGCAGATCGAAGCGCGCGCGGATCTGTTCGATCAGCGCCATCATGCCGTTGCTGCCGAGGATGGTGTAGATCACCTCGGGGCGGAAATCCTCGATCCACTTTGTGAGCTGTGGCGTCAGCCGCGCGCGCTCCGGAATGCTGTCGCCGAGCACGGCCTCGCGCGCGCGATTGATCCAGCGCGCTCTGTTGGGTGTGGCGCCCGGCGCTGGCAGAGCGTATTGTGCGCAACCTGGTATCCAACGCGGTTCGATA